>JAWOHN010000189.1:0-37182 GCA_046485135.1 Anaerolineales bacterium
TGCCATGGGAGATCTTTTTTGCTTAATGTGGAAGGGGTAATATGTCTGTCTGACAACATATCTTTACCTCCTGACGTTCAGAACCGACAATTGCCGTATCAAGATACATCGGTTGAAAGTCTTTGAAGAGATTTCCACATAAGCACCAACCAATAGGATGCCCTCTTCAGGGGATGGGGGGATATCTGAAGTGGGCGTTGGAATGGAAGTAGGAGTGGCTGTTGGAGGCACGGAGGTTGCAGTGGGAGCTGATATGACATTTAGTATCGCGGTTGAGGCAGCCACTGGAACAGGATCAGGACGAAATACCCATAATATTCCCACAGCCAAACCGAACAGGGCCAGGCCGAATAATATGGCTCCCAGGATGACGCCTGGGTTGATCAAAGCTCTCCCTGAATTACGAACGCGCATTTCTCCTCCGCGAAAATGATTTGCTGGTTTCAACGCTCAAAAAGCCGGTGTGGGGTATTGGCAGGCACAAGGACCCACAGGGCCTGTGGCAATACCTCAATCCTTACTGGACTTTCAACCTGGAGAGGCTCGCCATCAATTTGAACATACATTTTCGATTCCGCAGACAGCAGCAACGATTGAAAAGGATAACGTAAGACTCTTTCGGATTGGTGGTGTCTTCCTGCCAGCAAGTCCCAGGCGATTTGAACTGTGTCACCTAATGTTTCTCCCATGAAAAGCCATAAGTCCATCAATCCATCATCCAAGCGCGCATCAGGAGAAAGCTCAGCCAATCCCCCAGCATATAAGTGAATATTACTCACAACTGCCAGGAGGAAATGACCACTTAACCGTTTACCATCAACTTCGACCTGCAGATTCATACCATGCCAGAAACCAGCATTCCAAACAGCCGATGCTGTGTACTGGACAAGGGCAAATTGCTTTTCCCACCGGTCACGCGGTTCGATCCGGTGAACCACAAAGGCATCCAGACCAACACCAGCCCATAATAAAAACTTGTTTCCATCACAATGACCAACATCCGCCAAACGCGCTTCTCCCTGCGCAAGAGCCTGCGCGCTCTCTTCGATAGCCGTCCAACGACTCCAGGTTAACCCAGATAAGCCCAACTCTTGAGACCAAACATTCGCAGTACCGCCTGGCAAAACACCCAAGGCAGTCTGCGAGCCAACCAAACCGTTCACAGCTAAATTTACCGAGCCATCACCGCCAAGCACAAAGAACCCATCCAATCCCTTTTCCCCGGCCTCATTGGCTAATTGAGTAACGTGTTCGGGGTTCTGGGATTGGATCAGCTCAAGCTCCCAGCCATGGCGTTGAAAGATTTTTACAGCCCGATCAGCCATAAGCCCGGAGGGGAATTTCCCTGCGGCTGGATTATAAACAAGATATCCTGTCGGCATCTTCGATCCTCAACCCCATGATTTTACTTGAATTTTTCGTGTTCTTAAGGTGATTGTGTAATAGATCCCAGATTCAGGGGGATGAGTGTCTAGACGATCCCGCCCTAACCAGATGGAGGTGGCACTCCCTCGGATCGCGTAAATCCCAACCACGGTTCAGTGCATTGCTACCCAGTTGGATAATTCATGCTAGAATAGGGATATCAGGATGCGGATACAAATGCAAGAGACCCCCCTACTCAACAATCGATACCAGTTAGAAAAGAGCATTGGCACAGGCGGCATGGCGCTTGTTTACCGGGCGCGGGACTTGATGCTGGAACGTAATGTTGCCATCAAGATCTTGCGAGAAGATTTCTCTGCAGACCCCACCTTCAGAGAACGATTCCGCCAGGAAGCAAAAGCGGCTGCGAACCTTTACCACCCAAACATTGTCACTATCCATGATTTCGGGTTAGATGCAGGGCAGTTTTTTATCGTCATGGAAAACGTCCCGGGGAAAGACTTGAAGAGCATTTTGCAGCAGCGAGGCCGGATCAAATGGGAAGAAGCACTTTCACTGATTGTTCAGGCCTGTGCTGGTGTGGGCTATGCGCACCGAGCTGGCCTGGTTCACTGCGACATCAAACCCCATAATATGCTGGTAACTCCTGATATGCGCTTAAAAGTGGCCGACTTTGGCATTGCTCGGGCTCTGGCTTCCATCCAACCGGAAGAGAAAGCCAATGTCGTTTGGGGTTCTCCTCAATATTTTTCGCCTGAACAAGCCAGTGGGGGCGCCCCGTCACCCGCTTCCGATGTTTACTCATTGGGTGTAGTCTTGTATGAGATGTTAACCGGCAGATTGCCATTCATTGCTACCACAGCCAATGAGTTGGCCCAGATGCATCGTGAGGCGCAGCCCACTCCCCCACGAACCCTAAACCCAGAAATACCCGAATCTCTCAACCAAATCCTTTTAAAGGTTTTACGGAAAGAACCATCTGCCCGATATAGAACCGCAGATCAGCTAGGACGTGTTTTGCTGACGATAACCAATCCAGCCGACCTCCCCGGACCGACAGCAACCTTCCAAGACGCTCCAACGATTGGCTCTTCTCCCATCTCCTCCGCTTCGTTCCCTGTTGAGCCTGTTATAGAACCAGTTGGGATCCGACCAATAGCAGATTCAAAAGTGTTGAAGACCTATCAAAAAGATGATAATCCCCTTGACATTGATTGGGGGACCTGGATACTTGGTCTTTTTGCCCTTTTAGCCGTGGGAGGCCTGATCCCACTTTGGTTGTGGGTATACTTCACTTATAATCCACCTTTACCGTAGGAGACTGCCCAACAATGAAGACTGAATACATTATCTCCCCCTCAATCTTGTCCGCAGATTTTTCAAAACTTGGCGAGCAAATAAATGTAGCAGAAGCAGCCGGGGCTGGATGGATTCATATCGATGTAATGGATGGGCATTTTGTTCCAAACATCACAATGGGACCGTTTATTGTTGAGACCTGCCGGCGAATAACGAATTTACCCATCGACGTACATCTGATGATCGAATCGCCCGAAAACATGGTCGAGGCCTTTGCCAAGGCAGGAGCAGATGTTCTGTATGTACATGTGGAAAATTCCCCCAATCTATATAACTTATTATCGCGCATCAGATCGCTCGGGTGTAGACCAGGGCTGGTGCTCAACCCGAGTACACCGGCACTTCTCCTTGAACCTGTGCTCCATTTGATCGATGTCGTAATGGTCATGAGTGTCAATCCAGGCTTTTCAGGTCAGGTCTTTATCCCCGAGGTAACCCCCAAAATCACCCAAATCCGCAGAATGATGGATTTAATTAATCCCGAAGCAGTCATTGCAATCGATGGAGGCATTACCGCAGAGACGCTTCCAGCTACGCTTCAGGCGGGCGCGCAGGTATTTATTGCAGCAAGCGCCGTTTTCAAACACCCCCAAGGCATTGCAGCAGGGATAAACGAACTTCGTTCTTGTTTTCCTGATTAAAACGAAAATCACGGTTACATAACCGCGATTCTCATCCTTTCAAATGGATAGCTGGTCAGAGGAGATATTTTCTACCAGCTAGAAGGAGATGGATCCCTAAATCCCAAACCTCACGAGGTCTTCACAAGTGTCCGAATGCATTTTGCACAAAGGACTTTCTGTGACTTACGCCCCTCTTCATAAACCGTGATCGTCTGGAGATTAGGGCGAAAGGTCCGTCGAGTTGCTTTCTTGGACCAGGGACGGTTATGTCCAAAAGTTGTTTTCTTACCACAATTTGCGCAAGTGGCCATTATTCTGCATCCTTTCCTGACATACCGGGCAAAAACCCGGCTTTGCACATCAAAGTTTGAAATCAAGTAGCCCAGCAAGGGGGCTTTTGTCTGAGCAGTTACCCAATTTCGTAATTCAGAACGCAAAGCATAAAATCTAAGGCTATAATTGCGTTCTGCATGTTACAATTTAAAATTGCACTGGTAGGCCTACACAGAGCGGGCCAATCTTACCACAAATTAGACCCAATATCAAGCCAGGTTCTTACGGTTTGATAACAACAGGAGAGTGTGATGACCGACGAAAACACACCCATTGGAAGCATCCATATTTCACCTCGTGCTATCGCCACAATAGCATTTCATGCAGCACGCCAATCCTATGGTGTGGTTGGATTAGCGCCAAAAAACCTGGTTGATGGATTAACCCAGGTTGTAGTAAAAGATCCCACCCACGGGATTGAAGTAGCCTACGATGGCGAGAACATCCTCATCGATGTTTACATCGTGATCGAATATGGCACGAGAATAAAATCGGTTGCAAAAAGTGTTGCCAATACTGTCCGCTTCCAAGTGGAGAAAGCACTAGGAATGCCTGTCAGCAATGTTAATGTTCATGTTCAAAATCTACGGGTGAGCGATTTAGATTAATCGGGGCTCTTAACCAGAATTGACACCCTCAAAGGATGCCAGGTAATCTTGTTCAACTGAGCCAGAACGTACACTTTAGCTGATACCCTCCAAACAGGAGCCCCCATCATGACTGTCGAAAATGACCCCATAGTATCAACCCGACCCAAAAACATCCGCGATCATCCCATTGATGGACAAGTCCTGAAAAACCTCGCTGCTGCCAGCCTGGCCTGGCTGCGGACAAACCAACAAACCGTCAATGCATTAAATGTGTTCCCCGTTCCAGACGGAGACACAGGTACAAACATGGTCCTTACGATGCAGGCGGCTTATGATGAAATTGCCCACTCTACAGAAGGAAATGTCGGCAAAATGGCCCATGCTATTGCCCATGGCTCGCTGATGGGGGCGCGGGGAAACTCAGGTGTGATCTTGAGTCAACTCTGGCGCGGCTTCGCCCGCGCGCTGGATTCTATAGACAATATTGATGGAACCAGTATGGTGCGTGCTTTTTCAATGGCGAAAGATACTGCTTATAAAGGAGTAGTTCGCCCGGTAGAAGGCACCATACTGACCGTTGCGAAGGATTTGGCATCTGCTGCAGAAGAAGCCCTGCAGGAAACAGAAGACCCATTTGTCATCCTAGAACGAGCTGTATCCGCTGCAGATGAATCCGTTGCGCGCACTCCCGAGCTCCTACCCGTACTAAAAGAAGCAGGTGTAGTCGACTCGGGTGGCAAAGGACTTTTCTATATCCTGGAGGGCATGCTCCGT
Organism: Anaerolineales bacterium; assembly: GCA_046485135.1. Taxonomy (GTDB): domain Bacteria; phylum Chloroflexota; class Anaerolineae; order Anaerolineales; family UBA4823; genus CAZAQS01. The sequence goes on from JAWOHN010000189.1 coordinate 5,066, forward strand.
TATATCGATGGATTGCCTTTAGATGTATCCGTTTCGGCGGTTCAACCTCTCTCCGCTATGAAGCTAGTAGAAACCATGGAGACCGTTGAACCTGGTCAGGATTATGAAGTGATCGTAGATTTTCGCCCAAAAGAACCCCTTATCTTGGAACGTTTCTATAGTGACCTGGAAAAAATGGGCACTTCCATTCAAGTTGGGGAAGGGGATGGTATCTACCGGCTGCATATTCACGTCCCCACTGAAAACAGGTATGAACCAATCGAATACAGCATGTCTTTGGGTACCATTACCAAAGTAAGCATTGAGAACCTTATTGATCAAATGGAATCTTTGGAACAGAACGTTAACAGTGAGATCAGATTTACCCCGATCGAGCCAGGACAGATCGCAGTGGTTGCTGTTGCTCCGGGTCCAGGTATTGCACGAGTCTTTGCCAGTCTAGGGGTTAATGCGATTGTTGAGGGAGGCCAATCCATGAACCCAAGCACGCAAGAAATCCTGCAGGCATTTGAAGACCTGCCAACAGACAAAGTTGTTATTCTGCCAAACAATAAAAATGTGATCTTGACCGCTGAAGCCACATCCCATCTTACTGTTAAGAAGCTGGCAGTTGTGCCGTCTCGGACGGTCCCTCAAGGTCTTTCAGCTATGTTACGCTTGATTCCCCATGGTGATTATGACACCGTTGTAGAAGACATGAAGACCGCTATTAACGATGTTGACACAGGGGAGATCACCACAGCCACCCGCACTGTTGAGATCGATGGGGTAGAAGTCAACGAGGGTCAGATCATAGCCTTGCTAAATGGCAAACTTGTCTTGTCCTGCTCAGATGTCCAGGAAGCCTGTTTGGGGTTGTTGGAAAAAGCTGAAGCTAAAAACCATGAACTGATTACCCTCTTTTATGGAAATAGTATTCAAGAGCCTGAGGCTGGTAGAATTGCAGATGCGATCCGGGCCACCTATCCTGAATTGGAGGTGGAAGTGCAGGATGGTGGGCAACCCCATTACCATTTCATCCTGTCTATCGAGTAAGATCATGTCTAAGGTTTGCATTCTCACAGACAGCACAGCTCAATTTCCAACCCCGGCATTCCCAGGTAGCGAACTTGTTAATATCATTCCCTTACATGTAGAATACAACGATGTAATTTATACAGACGGCAAGGACATAAAAACTTCAAATCTGCCCGCTTCATCCCGGCATAGTAAAGGACCCAGAGCTCTCCCGCCCACTGAAGAAGAGTTCCACCAGATCTTCAGCCATTTGGGCCAGCGATATCGTGAAATCATCACTATACTGGTCTCCTCTCACCTCAATCCAGTTGTTTCTATGGCCCACTCAGCAGCTACTTCTGTTCGAGGACCAGCCACAGTTCATATTATCGACTCTCAGACAACGGCAGTGGGTTTGGGGCTTCTGGCTCAAGCAGCTGCAAAAGCTGCCAAGACCGGATCGGACGGGGTAGAAATTACCCGATTGGTTCGAGGACTGGTATCAAAAATCTATACTGTTTTCTGCGTCCAAAGTCTGAGCTACCTTCATCACTCCGGACATCTGGATCCTGCCCAGGCAATCATTGGCGAGATGCTCAATGTAATGCCTTTCTTAATCTTAGAAAATGGGAGACTTGTACCAATTCAAAAAATTCGCAGCTCACGCCATTTGGTTGATATCTTGCACGAGTTCATAACGGAATTCAGCAACCTCAATCATATTGCAATTGTCCAGGGCGTGCCACCTTTTGAGCAAGAAACGCGAAATCTACGAGAGCGGGTCAATGCAGAATTTCCTTCTCCAACTCCAAGCATCAGCGAGCATACCCTGGGAGCAGCTCTCGCCACAATTTTGGGACCGCGCAGCCTGGGAGTGGTTGTTTGGGAAAAAACCATCACGGAATAATCGCCTGCACAAAGGGAAGCTCTAATGAAGATTGCCATTGTCTCCGATAGTACAGCAGATATCCCACATCATTTGGTGGAGAAATATGAAATCAGGATCATGCCAAATATTGTGGTGATCGAGGGACAAAGTCTAGAGGATGGCAAAGGCATCTCTCGAGAAGAATTTTATGAGCGCTTACCCAGATTAGCAGAACTACCAACCACTGCTACAGCTTCAATTGGCTCATACCAGGAATTATACGGCGCCCTCTTGCAGGAAGGGACTGAGCATATCCTTTCGATTCACCCTCCTGTTAAGCTGAGTGGGATATTTAATGCAGCCAGCTCGGCAGCCAGCATGTTTGATAATAAGGTTGAAGTAATTGATAGCGGGCAGATCTCCTTTGGCCTGGGTGTTCAGGTCCTGGCAGCAGCGGAGGCAGCCAGCAAGGGAGGCAACCTGAAGCAAGTTAAGGCGATATTGGAGAATATCAAGCAGCGCGTGCGTGTCATTGCTATGTTAGATACAATGGAATTTATCAGGCGTAGCGGACGGGTTTCTTGGGCTCGAGCTAGTTTTGGGTCATTGTTTCAAATCAAACCGTTTATCGAGGTAAAGGACGGTGATGTCAACCGGTTCGGCGAAGTTAGAACTCGCCAGAAAGGCATAGCTCGCTTAATTGAATTAGCCAACAGCCAACAAATGGATAGATTGGCTATACTTCACACAAATTCAGAAAAAGATGCTCACCTAATCCTAGATAACCTTGTCAAACAACCGTCCACTTCACCCTTGGTCATCAATGTCACCACAGTTATCGGTACGCATGTCGGTCCAAATGGTCTAGGATTGGCGATGGTACCTGCATGATGAGTCCTGCGAGTGCAGAGAGTTTTATCTGCCATTTCCAACAGCAAACATTATCACTCAGAGAAAAGGATTGGCGAAGATTGCCAGACGAGGGGGATAGATGAGGTGGTAAAATAATCGCCTATGAAGCTTTCCCTAGAGAAACTACACAAATTTTTCAAGCTCGAAGCAGAGCGCGGTTATGATAACCGCGCTGTGGTCGGTGGTCTCGGAGAGATGCTCGGTAGGTGGGAAGCGGAAGCGCGCGCGGAAGGCATCTCTGATACACTTATCACAGTCGTTGTCTCCAGGTTAAATGATTATCATCGTCTCAGTCCAACTTCTCGTGCTGAAGCATTAGAAGGATTATGGACTCGAATCCAGCGAGACACTTCACAAGATCTGCCCCCATTACCCACAGCTCCCCGTGAAAAAAGAGATCAGCCTGCCAAGCCTGCTACACCACCGGCATCCACAACAAATGCCCTGCCAACCGCTGTTGAATCTGGAAAACCCCCAATTGTAGAAGAGCACAAGGAAAAGCCGGATGAAACCACCGCTGATCAAGACGCAGCGGTTGCAACCCCTGAAATGCCAGAAAAACAAATTTCTCCCCAGGAGCAAGCAGGCCCCGAAGGGACTCCAGCTGCACTCAACGCCAGCACAACCGTATTGCCGGGGGTTGGCTCTCGACATGCGCAGACCTTGAAGCGTTTGGGGCTCTCCACGTTGGCAGATATGTTGTATTACTTTCCCAGACGGTACGATGATTACAGCCAGCTCATCCCGATCCACCGGCTGAAGTACGGGCAAGAAGTTACTGTCATAGGCACAATTCAAAGTGTGTCCAGCCGTCCCATCCGCGGTGGAAAGATGGAAATTGTTGAGGCCATCGTCAGTGATGGCAGCGGGCCATTAAGGGCAACCTGGTTCAACCAACCTTGGATTGCCAAACGGCTACATAAAGGCATGGCCATCGTGCTGTCAGGCAAGGTCGAACAATACCTGGGCCGGTTGGTGATGAACAATCCAGAAAGCGAAGCTCTTGAACAACATAATCTGAACACAAACCGGATCGTGCCAGTCTATCCATTGACAGCCAATATCACTCAAAAATGGCTCAGGCGGTTAATGTATCAAGTGGTCACCTATTGGGCGCCGCGGGTCAGCGACCATCTTCCAGAGCATTTGCGCCGATCGGCTGGCTTGCTTGACCTGCCCAAAGCTCTTTTTGAAGCGCATTTCCCAACTTCATTCGAAAACCTGAAAGCTGCCAGGCATCGCCTGGCCTTTGATGAGATATTCTTTCTGCAAATGGGAGTACTGCGCCAAAAAAGGTCCTGGCAAAACCGAACTGCCCAGGTATTTGAAACATCAGACGACTGGCTGGCTGGCAAGGTGAATTTGCTGCCCTTCCAGCTAACCACTGCCCAGCAACAAGCTTTACAGGACGTCCGCGCAGATTTAGCAGCGGGGCAACCAATGAACCGGCTTCTGCAAGGAGATGTTGGATCTGGAAAGACCGTCATTGCTGGCCTGGCAATTGCTATGCTGGCCCAGCATGGCGCTCAAGCCGCCCTGATGGCCCCCACCAGCATTCTAGCCGAGCAGCATTATAAATCCTTGCTCAGCCTGCTAGCAAATACTGGAGAAAATACGGGTGATGGAGTAACGCGCGTCCTGCAACCTGAACAAATCCGCCTAATGATCGGTTCAACACCAGAACCAGAAAAACGGATTATCCGCGATGGTTTGAGCCAGGGGGACATCAAATTGGTAATTGGCACCCACGCTCTCATCGAAGATCCAATTGTTTTCAAAGATCTACAACTTGTAATCGTTGACGAACAACACCGCTTTGGGGTTGAACAACGCGCAAGCCTTCGTTCAAAGGGACATAATCCGCATTTACTGGTTATGACCGCCACTCCCATCCCGCGTTCATTAGCACTGACCGTTTACGGAGATCTTGACCTGACGGTTATCGATGAAATGCCACCAGGACGGCAGACGGTGGACACCCACGTATTATTTCCCCGCGAACGGGAAAGGGCTTATTCACTGATCCGCAGCCAATTAGAGCAAGGACGCCAGGCATTTATTATTTATCCCTTGGTGGAGGAGAGCGAAAACAGCGAAACCCCCGCTGCGGTCCAGGAATATCAGCGACTTCAAAAGGAGATCTTTCCCGAACATAAACTAGGCTTGCTCCATGGGCGGATGAAAGCGGAAGAAAAAGACGAAATCATGTCTCAATTTCGAGATCGGCTGCTTCACATCCTGGTTTCGACTTCTGTAGTTGAGGTGGGCGTTGATATCCCCAATGCCAGTGTGATGTTGATTGAAGGAGCCAACCGCTTTGGCCTATCTCAGCTTCACCAATTCCGAGGCAGGGTGGGTAGGGGGACAGACAAGTCTTATTGTTTGCTGATCCCTGAAACACCAGATGCGGTGGAAAACGAACGATTGCAAGCCATGGCAGAAACTAATGATGGCTTTGTGTTGGCGGAGCGAGACCTGGAACAACGCGGCCCAGGTGACTTTTTGGGAACCCGACAATCCGGTTATGCCGAGCTACGCATGGCCAAGTTAACAGATGTTCATTTGATAGAAAACGCCCGCAAACACTCCCAAATGATTTTTGCGGAAGATGCAGACCTCAAAAATCCCGAAAATGCTCTGCTTGCCTCTGCTCTGCACCGCTTCTGGGGTGACGCGCAAGGTGATATCAGCTAACTCAAACCATCAACGGGTCATTGACCGAAAGAGTAAGAACATCAAATGACAGTACGCGCCGTATTCCCAGCTACTTTTGACCCAATCCATTACGGTCATATCGATATTGCCATCCGCGCCAACCGTTTGTTTGATGAGCTAATCATTGGCGTATACGACCGACCACTAAAGAGCTTGCTTTTCTCCCCGGAGGAGCGGATTGATCTGGTCCGAGAGGCCTTTAAAGAGCTGCCTAAGATCCAGATTGTTGGATATCAGGGGTTAACTGTCGACTTTTGCCGGCGGATTGGCGCTCAGGTTATCGTGCGAGGCTTGCGGGTATTTTCCGATTTTGAATACGAATTCCGCCTGGCATTGGCTAACTACCGCCTGGCGCCAGAAATTGAAGTTGTCGCACTGATCACAAACGAAAAACATACTTTCCTATCCTCATCAACCGTGCGCGAGATTGCTTCGTTAGGAGGCGATGTGAGCAGCATGGTGCCACCTTTTGTCGAACAAGCTTTACGGGCACGTTTTCATGAATTGGGCGATAGCCAACAGATCGTACCAACCACCTCCTTACGAGATTGACCAGATCGGAGTCAAAATCCAGTTGACGATATTAGCATTTGCGGGTAATCTTAGTATAAGATTGTCTTCATCAACTAGCACGGAAATTGCAACATCTTTAAAAACCTACGCGCAATTAAGAACCAATTTTTTAGGATCAGCACATCATCTATTTATCATCCCGCGTATTTGCGGAGGAAACGCATGGACATTCTGCATTTGATTGACCGCCTGGAAGAAATTCTCAACGACAGCCGCCCCTTCCCTTTTACTCGCAATGTGATCGTAGACGAGGACCGTGTATTAGACCTGATCGACCAAATGCGAGTTGCGATACCAGAAGAAGTGAAAAAAGCTCAGCAGCTACTTGCTCAGCGCGACCGGATCCTGGCTCAGGCGCAAGAAGAGGCCACACGTACACTTGCCATTGCCCGGGAGAAAAGTGAGCAGCTAGTGGAAAGAGATGCTATTGTCCAGGCTGCTCATGTTCGCGCCGAAGAAATAATTGCCCAGTCGCACACAGATATCCAGGACACCCGCAAAGACGCCGACGAATATGCCATGGAAACACTGACGCGCCTGGAGATGGAGCTTGACCGGACTCTTACCCAGGTCCGCAATGGTATCCGGACCCTTCAAAGCGAAACGCAAAAAGAAACTGAATAACAGGATTTCGGGATAAGGGGAAAACGAGACTTAATGCAGTGCAAGGTCGTGATCGTTAGCGTTTAACTTCTTTTTTGAAATCTGCCACAGGGCTTCCATCTCATCCAGGGATAAATCTGTCAGAGGGCGCTTTTGTTCTCTGGCAGCATTTTCTATATAGCCAAAGCGCTCCCTGAAGCGAATATTTGCCTCTCGCAGAGCAGATTCGGCGTCCACATCGAACCAGCGGCATAGATTTACCAGGGCGAAGAAAAGATCACCCAACTCCGCAGCCCGAGCTTGATCATTTTCAGCATGGCGAACTTCTTCAATTTCCTCAATAATTTTATCCATAACCCCCTTGATATCCTTCCAATCAAACCCCACCCGGGCAGCTCGCTTTTGGTAGGTCTGGGCCTGGCTGAGGGCGGGTAGAGCTGGAGCTATCCCATCCAGCAGACTTGCTTCTCCACGCCCACTGTTCTCACGCTCAACTGCTTTAAGATGCTCCCAATTGCGGAGTACACTGTCTGCATCGGCCAGGTCAACATCCCCAAAAACATGCGGGTGCCGGTTGACAATCTTTCGATATACTCCGTAAATCACATCCGGCATGCAGAAAGAACCATTATCCGTTGCAATTTGGGTATGCAAAACGATCTGAAGAAGCAAATCACCTAGCTCCTCGCAGAGCGCCCTGGGGTCATTCGCATCCAAGGCAGACAATACCTCATAGGTTTCTTCCAGTAAATGCGGTCGCAATGTTTGGTGAGTTTGCTCTCGATCCCAAGGACACCCGTCAGGCGCTCTTAAGTGGGCGATAACCTCTTGAAACGACTCAAAGGAGGCGCCTTTTACCAATGGAGGCAGATATAGAGTTGACAGCAACCCAATATGCTGGCTGCGGTCGATTTCAAACAATGGGACCCTCTCAACATAGGCATCTGGATTGCCGGCCATATGAACCAGATACGAGGGATGATCATCCGGGTAACTCTCCATCAGAGTTAGCTTGACATCAGAAGCCAGCGCTTTTGAATGGATCTGAGCGATGATGGCTGGAGCATCCGGTGGAAAGAATGGGACGTGAGCAAGCACAAATTCAAATGCATCAATAATTGCAGTGTGCGGTAAAGGGTCTACGCCAAGAGCAGAAAAAACCGGCTCAAGAAAACTCAGACCTTCAACAACTTGCACGGGGATATCCTTAAGTCGCGCCCGCCGGGCTATCTCAGGCGCAGTTGCTTCTGCCACAAAAGGGTGTCCTGGAAGTGCATAAACCACACCCTGTGGGCGTTGAGACAATGCCAACACCTGCTCGACAATGCTTTCATAAACCTCTGCAAAATTTGCCCCGTTTTCATACAGGTGATCGAAGGAATGAACGCTAAGCCCTGGGGGAAAACCTGCCACAACAGGATGCTGCCGGGTCCGCAGGTATATCTCTGGGATGCTCTCCAATATTTCCCAGGCCTGGCGAGTCAGCAATTGTGGGTCCCCGGGACCCAGACCTAGCAAGATAATGCCTGAACGATTCATTGGTTTATTCCCCAAGTAATAAAATGAAGCATATCGAGCCCAAAACATTCGAGTTCATGTTTAATACATGTAATGCGCAAAGGTAAACCTACAGGGAAACGACCCTGATTCAAGGTTACACCCTTACGCATTACTGGTAATCGTTGAGAATGAATGATTAACCTGGCGGATTAACGCTTGGTATATGTAGGAGCCTTGCGAGCGCGCTTTAGACCAGGTTTCTTGCGCTCTTTTACCCGTGGATCTCGCGTCAGGAAGCCTCCCTTGCGCAGAGCTGGCCTTGAATCGGGGTTCATCAAGAGCAGAGCACGTGCAATTCCCATCTGAACTGCCCCGGTCTGACCAGTGACGCCGCCGCCTTCCACCACAACAGAGATGTCAAACTGTTCGCGATTTTCGCCAACGGCTTCTAATGGCGACAGGATCGCTTGCATATCACCCATCCGGGTGAAGTACTGATCCAAAGGCTTTTGATTAACGACAAATTGTCCTGTTCCGCTCATCAAGCGCACTCGGGCAGTGCTTTCTTTACGGCGGCCAATTCCTTCATAATACTGAACTGCCATGATAACTCCTTAACAAATGGCGTTTTACCCTGCCTGGTGACATTCTCCGTAGAGTCGGTTTAACCAAGACTCGCAATGTCTCCAGGCAATTGAATAATCTTACTCGAGTATTTTTGGGTTCTGAGGAGCATGAGGATGCTCAGGACCCGCATAAATTTTCAGTCTTTTTATCATCTTGCGTCCAGCTTTGTTGTGCGGGATCATCCCCCACACAGCGCGCCAGATAACTCGATCGGGGTGTTTGATGAGTTGCTGTCGCAAGCTAATCGAGCGAATGCCACCAGGATAGCCAGTATGGTGATAATAAATCTTATCATCCAGCTTTTTCCCGGTCACTTGAATGCGCTCTGCATTGATCACCACCACAAAATCACCACCTAAAACACCCGGGGTGAAAGAGGGTTTGTGCTTTCCCAACATTACCGTGGCAATCTTCGTAGCCAAACGTCCAAGGGTTTGTCCGTCTGCGTCCACGACATACCAGTCATTGGTCAGCTCTTCACCTTTTGGAATATAAGTCTTTTGCACAGTCATCTTCTCCACAAATACGAGGCTGATTGGAAACAACCATCGTCAAAGCGTCTTACGATTTTTAAAAAATATCATCATCCAGGTCAACCAGTCATCCCTCTACCAATCTCTCCGCAGGGTAGCATATCTCCTTCAGTACCAGGCCCTGAGCAGGCGCCAATCCGGGGACCATCTCAGCTGGCGCTTCATCTAGAGAGGTTGTCAGTGCGCCATTTTCATGACGTCCCTGGCCAATTTCCACCTGGAAAGAGACCAGCCGGCGAACCATATGGTACAGAAAAGCCCGCGAGACAATCTCAAAAACCAGCAATGGCCCTTCTTGAAACCACTCAGCTCTTGTCACCGAACGCACAGTCCGACCACCGGGATGGGGCGGGTTGCCAAAAGCAGAGAAATCATGGCTTCCAAGCAGACTGCTAGCTGCACGATCCAGCCGAACAAAATCTACAGGAGGCCATACCCGCCAGGCGTAGCGCTCCATCAACGGATTGCGCACCGGCTCACACAGGATGTGATAGCGATAACAGCGTGAGACCGCATCATACCGAGGGTGAAAGTCGGGTAAGGCAAGTCTGACCTGCCGGACAGCCACATCCGCGGGCAGATTAGCATTCAATGCCCGCAGCAGCTCATCGGGGGTGTGCCCCCAATGAAGATCAAAGGCAATCACCTGCCCTGCCGCGTGAACACCGGTATCTGTCCGCCCGGCAGCCAGGAGGGTTTCACCTTGCCAGTTAAGCTTCCGCAAAGCAACCTCTACCACACCCTGGACTGTCCGAGCATCAGCTTGTTTTTGAAAGCCTTGAAACTCGGTGCCATCATAGGCGAGGATAACCTGGTAACGTGCCATTTTAAGGTGGAAAGCGTGAGGTCAAAGGACCGTGAAGGTCTAACCGACCTGCGATTGTCCTGTCACCTGCACCTTGCATCCTTACTACTAATCTTCAACCAGCTCTAATAGCACCATCTCGGCTGCATCACCATGCCGTTGGCCAAGCTTATGCATGCGGGTGTAACCACCCGGGCGATCTGCGTACCGAGGGGCAATATCATCAAACAACTTTTTGACCGATCCTGCATCACCAAGACGCGCATAAGCCAGGCGGCGGGCATGAACAACACGAGCCTCGTCCGCATTGGCACTGCGTTTGGCCAGGGTAATCAGGCGTTCTGCCTGACCACGGATTGCTTCAGCCTTTGCGCGAGTTGTTTGAATACGCTCATGCTCGAACAACTGCTTTACCAAGGTTCGACGCAGAGCGGTCCGCACATCTTTCTTGCGCCCTAACTTTCGTCCTGCAATTCTATGTCGCATTTTTCCTACTCCGCTTCTGTTTCGTCATCATCCCGGATATAGCCCTTCTCGCGCATCTTCTGGCGAAGCTCATCCAGGCTTTTCTCTCCGAAGTTGCGGATGGACATTACGGCTTCATCACCTTTTTCAAGCAGCTCTAAGACCTCGCCCACGGTGGTAATCCCGGTTCGCTTCAAAGAGTTGAAAACGCGTACCGATAGATCCAGGTTTTCAATGGGCGTCTCGATCATCTCACTGGTCAGGCGGCTGCCCTCTTCTTCTTCAATAGCAACGGCTGTGAGTGATTCTTCGCTTACACCTGCCAGGTGTCGCAGGTGATCAATCATGATTTTGGAACTGGTGCTCAGCGCTTCCTCTGGGCCCATTGCCCCGTCTGTCCAAATTTCAAGAATCAGGCGATCATAGTTGGTGCTTTGACCAACTCGGGCATAGCCAACATCCCAATTAACCCGCCGGACCGGGCTGAAAATTGCGTCAACCGGTAGATCACCGATTGCTAATCGCCCAGTGCGATCATCAGCCGGTGAATAACCCCGGCCCCGTTCCACAGTGAATTCAATTTCCAGATCAGCATTACTATCGTCCACTGTAAAGAGATATAGATCGGGATTAACAATCTCTATCTCTGGTGGGGTGATAATATCTGCCGCTGTAACAACACCACTACCACGTACCTCGAGATGCATGCGGGCAGTATCCCCATCATACATCTTCATCCGCATCTGTTTGATCTGCAGCATGACCCTGATCACGTCCTCACGGACACCAGGGATATCACTGAACTCATGCTGGACATCAACGACGCGGATCGAGGTGACCGCTGATCCCTCCAGAGAGGACAGCAATACCCTCCGCAAGGCATTCCCCAGGGTAATTCCATAGCCACGCTCTAGCGGGCTGATGATAAACTTGCCGTAGTTTCGAGCCTCTGCTTCGCGCTCGATCTTCGGTGTTACCATATTACTTAAGCCTATCACGGTTCACCTCTTCCCCCGCACGTGAACGTTTACGTTACGCGTGCGACGATGCAGCGTGCAAAGGATCACGCTATCGCGAGTAAAATTCAACAATTGACTGTTCACTCAGGTTGCCATCAATTTCTGCCCGTTCAGGCAGACGGACCACCGTTCCTGACAGGTTCTTCAAATCTCGGGACAACCAGTTGGGAACAGGGCGGTCTTCAGCAAGCGCTTCCAAATCTTTAAAGTATTCGCGCGAACGGGAACCATCCCGAACAGACACCTCATCACCAGCTGCCAGGAGCATGGAGGGGATGTCGGTTCGCCGTCCATTGACTGAGAAATGTCCATGAGTCACTAGCAAACGTGCTTCCGCACGGCTGGAAGCGAAACCCAGCCGGAAAACGACGTTGTCCAGACGAGATTCTAGAATCTGGAGCAGATTCACACCCGTCAACCCACGGCGCTTTAAGGAAACCTCGTAGTAGCGATGGAACTGGCGTTCATACAGTCCATAGATGCGGCGTGCTTTTTGCTTGGCGCGCAATTGGCGGGTAAAGTCTGATTCTCGCTTACGGCGGAATTGGGATGACTTCCCATGCATTCCGGGTGCATAGCTCCGCCGTTCAAAGGAGCATTTCGGTGTAAAACACCGCGTCCCTTTCAAAAACAGCTTTTCGCCTTCACGCCGGCACAGTTTACATACTGGCCCACGATATTTAGCCATAAATCAATTACCTCTTCCTTCTTAGTTTATACGCGGCGTTTCTTAGGTGGCCGGCAACCGTTGTGCGGAACCGGCGTCAGATCGGTGATCGAATGGACTTTCAGCCCAAGGGACTGCACAGCGCGGATGGCAGATTCTCGGCCGGGTCCTGGCCCCTTTACAAACACAGAAACCTCTTGCAAGCCCATTGCCATGGCAGCTTTGATCGCCTGCTCAGCAGCAAGCCGAGCTGCAAAAGGCGTGCTTTTTCGGGATCCTTTGAAACCAACAGAACCAGCGCTTCCCCACGCCACAGTGTTACCTTGGGTATCGGTCACTGTTACGATGGTATTGTTGAAGGTCGCTGCGATATGTACCTGACCAGAGGACAGGGTCCGCTTAACCTTGCGTGCGCCACCTTTACGGCGCGTTTGTCTTACACTCTGAGCCATAACACCTCACTTTTGACGTTATCAAAAAATGGATCCGCCTACCGGCAGCCGCTGGGGGGAAGGAACCCCAACCGGCAAGCAGAATCACTTCTTATTTCTTCGTACCGCGCCGCCGTCCACGCCCTGCCACGGTCTTCTTGGGACCCTTGCGGGTGCGGGCATTGGTTCGGGTGCGTTGTCCATGGACCGGCAGGTTACGACGATGGCGTAAACCACGATAGCTGCCGATTTCGATCAGGCGTTTGATGTTTAACTGCACTTCACGCCGCAAATCACCTTCAACTTTGTAGTTTTGGCCAATGAAATCACGCAGCAGAGCAACTTCTGCATCTGTCAAATCTTTTACACGCGTGTCAGGATTCACCTGAGTAGCCTTCAAGACTTGCTGAGCTCGGGTGCTGCCAATGCCGAAAATATAGGTCAACCCAATTTCAATCCGCTTATTGCGCGGTAGATCTACGCCTTCAATACGTGCCATTCTTATTATCCTTGTCGTTGCTTATGCTTTGGATTTTCACAAATAACATAGACCCGGTTGTTTCGCCGGACAATCTTGCACTTCGAGCAACGCTTTCGAACCGATGATGATACTTTCATGGCAAACCTCACTCCTTCTCTCTTTTGCCAGCCAAAGTGTTAATTATACCTGTTTTACTTCTTTGCGTCCAGATCATTTCCTGAACAAGACGAAAATGGCTTTGCCTGTTCTATAGAACCGTCAAGATAAGAGGTTCATCCTCCGTTACCACGACGGTATGTTCATAATGTGCAGTCAACGAACCATCTGCCGAGGCTACTGTCCACTGGTCGGACATTACCCGAGTCTCCGGAGTGCCAATCAGGACCATTGGTTCTAGTGCGATGGTCATACCCGCTCGCAGCACAATTCCTCGCCCAGAGGTGCCATAGTTCGGGACCTGAGGGCCTTCCCACATTTGGCGCCCAACACCATGACCTGTATAGATACGGGTCAGGTGATATCCAAGACCTTCAACATATTGTTGAATCGCCGCCCCTACATCACCCACACGGTTTCCCGGGCGCAATATTTCGATCCCGATGTAAAGAGCTTTCTCAGTTACATCGATGAGTCTCTGCGCTTCCTCCGATACTTCTCCAACCGGAGCGGTGAAAGCCGAGTCACCCACAAATCCTTCGAAAGTCGTCCCGCAATCCACTGAAACGATATCACCCGTACGCAGGGTACGCTTGCCCGGGATGCCATGCACCAGCTCAGCATTGATGCTGATAGTGGTAGCAGCAGGATACGGGTAAGCTCCTGGAACCCCCTTGAAAGTGGGGATGGCGCCATGCCTGAGGATGACTTCTTCAGCAGCCGCATCCAAGTCAGCCGTGCTTACACCAGGCGAGATCAGCGCTCGTGCAGCCACGAGCGCCTGAGCGTTGATCCGCCCGGCTTCTCGCATAATAGCGATCTCATCTGTTGTCTTGATAATTACGTTTCGTTCCCAGCCCATAAAATCCCTATTTTGGTGCAGGCAGCGTGTTGAGAAGCTCTTCAGAAACCTTGTCAATGGGCTGAGCACCGTCCACTTCCAACAAAAGCTTGCGCTGGCGGTAGTATGTAATCAACGGTTCTGTCTGTTCAAAATACACCCGAATACGATTGATAACCGTTTCAGGTTTGTCATCTTCCCTTTGATAAAGCATCGAACCGTCGTGATCGCAAATTCCCGGTTCCGCAGGTGGATTATGCTTTTCGTGGAAGACGTGTCCCTGTGCAACACAGGTCCATCTTCCGGTCAGGCGCTCAATCAGCACTTCTTCATCCACCTTGATATAAGGCACTCCGTCAACTTGCCCCTGAAACCCTGCCAACATTGTGTCGAGGGCTTCCGCTTGACCTGGTGTGCGAGGGAACCCATCCAATAAAGCCCCGTCTTTACAATCAGGGCGCGCGAGGCGGTCCTGGATCATGGCGATGGTCAAATCATCTGGTACAAGCTCACCGCGTTTCATAAAGCCTTCAGCCATAACACCCAACTCAGTTTTGTTTTTGAGGTTCTCTCGAAAGATATCCCCAGAGGAGATATGCGGCAACCCCAAGGTTTTGGCAATAATCTGGGCTTGCGTGCCCTTCCCTGCACCCGGTGGACCCAATAATACAAGGTAAGTGGACATCTCCCCTCCTAACGCACCAAGAGAGTATCATCGTAACCGTGTAGCTTCAATTCGGCATCGATGTTGAAGAAGGTATCGCGAACCACACCGACAACGATCAGCAGACCGGCAGAATTTACCAGCAATACACTCGATTGACCACCCATGCCCACGCCCAGCGCACCCAATAGCAAGCTGAGCAAGAATGGCAGAACCGCTACCAAACCTAGGAAAAGGGCGCCTGGGAGTGTAATCCGGCGCAGAACCTTGGTCAGATACCGTTGGGTGGGAGCGCCACGGCTAACACCCGGAATTTGAGCGCCGACTTTCTTCAGATTCTCACCGTAGTTCTGCTGTGAAAAGAGTACATCGGTGTAAAAGAAAGAAAACGCTACCACCATCAAGAAATACATGATCCAATAGAAGTTGCTATTTCCACCAAAAAGATCCTGTACGGTAAGAGCAAAGTTAGCCACCCAAGGGGTTACCGATTGGAGGAAATAACTGGCTAAGATCGCCGGGAAAGTCAGGATAGATTGGGCAAAGATCAAGGGGATCATGCCCGACATATTGACCATCAGAGGCAGGGTGCCCTTGACAGGCATAGACATCCGGCTGCCGACCCGGCGACCCGGATACATAACTGGGACATGCCGGCGGCCTTGCTGGACGTATACAATCGCAAAGATGATCAGGGTCGTCACGACCAGCATGAAGGTCATTGTGAACCAGCGAGATTCCTCATCAGCCCACAGGCGAATGAAAGTCGTCGGGATTTGGGAAACAATACCAGAGAAAATGATCAGGGATAGACCCTGGTTGCGGATGCCATATTCAGAGATCAATTCACCCAGCCAAATGGCAAACATGGTCCCAGCAGTCATGCTCAAGATGATCGTAATGGTGAGTAAGATGGCATCTCCACTTAGACCAAATTGGGATATCACCGGGGGAAGACCACCTTGAATAGCCAGGCTGTTAAAGATATTGATTTGCCCAATCGCTTGTAGCGCTGCCATGGGGACTGCCAGCATATAGGTCCATTTTTCCATCCATTTTTTGCCTTCGCGTGGATCTTCTTCCATGCGCGCTTTAAAGGCTGGGACAATGGGTATCAATAGCTGGAAGATAATTTGAGCGGTGATGTATGGATAAACGCCCATAGCCAATACCGAAAAGTTTTTCACGGTACCGCCGGAGAGCAAGTCCAAAATGCCGATGAAGCTACCTGCTGCGCCGCCACCGCCTAAAATCCCAGCGATAGCATCGGGGTTTGCACCTGGCACAGGTACGTGCGAGACAAAGCGATAGATCGCCAGGATACCGATGGTAATAAGCAGCTTTCGGCGGACATCCTTTGCTGTCCAGAGATAACGCCAGGCAGACCATTTCATATGAATGACTCCTAGTCTAAGTCGATAGTTTCGACACTACCACCGGCGGCAGTAATCTTCTCGGCCGCGCTTTTGCTAATCCGATGAACCCGAACTTTCAGGGCGACTTTCACATCGCCCCGACCCAGAATGACCACCGGGTTACGCGGATCTCGCAGTAGACGCGCTTGATCGAGGGTTGCGGGGTCAATTTCGCTATCAACAGGAAAATCAACCAGCTGATCCAGGTTTACCTCGTTGTACACAACCCGATTGATGGGGGTAAAACCCTTACCACGCATGAAAGGCAGACGCCGGTAAAAGGGCAAATTGCCACCCTGGTGGTACAGACGAGTGCCACCACCGGCGCGAGCACCTTGACCTTTGGTGCCACGACCAGCGGTCTTTCCTTGACCAGCAGCAGTGCCGCGACCTACTCGTTTGCGATCTTTCTTTGATCCTTCATTAGGTTTAAGATCATGCAGTTTCATGATTATCCTTCAACTTCCACCACTTCAACCAGGTGGTTCACCTTGTAAAGCATACCGCGCAGGCTGGGTGAATCTTCATGCTCAACAGTCTGGTGCATACGACGCAGTCCAAGCGCTCGAATGGTGGCTTTGTGCCGCTGTGTGTACCCAATTGGGCTTTTCACCAACGTAATACGTACAATTTTGCTTTTAGATTGGTCTTGATCAGACATTTTTCTTTCGCTCCCAAAACGGAAGGACATCCTGCGCGGGTTTTCCCCGGCGGGCTGCCACTTCTTGCGGGGATTTCAGCTGGTCCAGAGCATCCATTGTCGCGAGCACTACATTGAGGACATTATTACTGCCCAGAGATTTGGTCAGAATATCTGATACCCCCGCTGCCTCCAGCACAGCGCGCACACCACCACCGGCAATGACGCCTGTACCAGGAGAAGCAGGTTTGAGCAGAACTCGCGCACCGCTAACCTTGCCGATCACCTCGTGCGGTATCGTCGTCCCAAAGAGGGAAACGCTTTCCATATTGCGGCGCGCCCGGTCAGAGGCCTTACGCATGGCATCTGGTACCGCGTTGGCTTTGCCGACGCCAACACCAACCTTGCCACGGTTATCACCCACAACCACGGTTACCCGGAAGGAGAAACGTCGTCCACCTTTGACAACCTTCGCCACCCGCGCGATCTCGATCACGCGCTCGTCAAATTCTTGCTCAAAATCCGAACCTTGATAATCGCTCATATCTTAGAACTCCAGTCCACCTTCGCGAGCCCCATCGGCCAGGGCTTTGACACGCCCAATATACCGGTAACCACCCCGGTCGAAGACAACCTTTTGAATACCCTTTGCTCGGGCGCGTACGGCCACTTCCTGACCAACCTTGCGCGCTTGCTCTGTTTTGTTCATCCCAGACAATTGGTCTCGCAATTCCCGGTCTATTGATGAAGCAGCCACAATAGTTTTCCCAAGGCCATCATCGATAACTTGGACATAAATATCAGAAAGGCTCCGGTAGACATTCAGCCTGGGCCGTTCCGCTGTTCCAAGAATACGGGTGCGGACACGCGTGTGCCGGCGTTCACGAGCTGCAGAACGTGATTTATTTCTGGCCATTTCTTACACCTTACCTGCTTTACCAGCCTTGCGGCGGATTTTCTCATCTAAATACTTGATGCCCTTTCCCTTATAGGGTTCTGGGGGACGAACTTTGCGAATGTCAGCAGCAACCTGACCCACCTGTGCTTTATCGAATCCAAGCACTTTGATTTGCCGACTGCGTGCTTCAACCTCGAAACTTATTCCTTCTGGGGGTTCAATAACCACCTGATGAGAATACCCAACATATAAGACCAGGTTATTGTCGTTTAATTCTGCCCGGTATCCAACACCATTGATTTCCAAAACCTTTTGAAAACCGGCGCTTACACCCACAACCATGTTATTGATTAACGCTCGGGTCATACCATGCAACGAGCGGTGTGTACGTTGATCGGACGGCCGCGTTACATGGATTACGCCTTCTTCCTTGGAAATAATCATATCCTCAGGAAAGACGCGCTCCATTTCACCTTTCGGACCTTTGACCCGCACGCGCGAACCGTCGATCTCTACATCAACGCCCGATGGCAGGACCACCGGCATGCGACCAATTCGTGACACTGTAACAACCTCCTGTAGACTGTCTCTGGTCAGATTTCAAACGTCAGTCTGTCATCCGCAGCTGGCAGCCCACATTTCCAATTACCAAATTTTGCAGATGACCTCGCCACCTACACCCAACTGGCGAGCTCGCTGCCCAGTCATTACACCCTTAGGTGTAGAGAGGATGGCGATTCCCATCCCCGATAGCACCCAGGGAATGTCCTGCTTACCGGCGTAGACACGACGGCCTGGACGGCTGACCCGTTCCAAGTCTGTGATTACGGCTTGCCGTTCTCGCCTCTCGCCTATATATTTCAGGCGCAAACGCAGAATTTTATGATCAGGGCGTTTGCCATCCACAACTTCGTAGCTAGCAATAAAGCCCTCTTCTTTCAATATTTTGGCAATCGCCGTCTTCAACTTTGAACCGGGGATTGCAACCGTCGTATGCCCTGCCATATTGGCATTGCGAATACGAGTCAGCATATCACCAATAGGATCAGAAACTGTCATTCTAAAAACCTCCACCCGGCTACCAAGATGATTTAGTTACGCCGGGGATCTTGCCTTCTAATGCCAATTCACGGAAGCAAATACGGCACAATCCAAAACGACGTATATACCCGCGCGGGCGACCACAACGCATGCAGCGATTTCGCACTCGAGTGACATACTTCCGGCGAGTTTCTCGGATGATCATCGATTTCTTTGCCATGCTTTATCCTTCCTTCCTGAAGGGCATGCCAAGCATACCCAGCAGTTGCCTGGCTTCATCGTCATCACGTGCGCTGGTCACAATGGTGACCTCCATGCCACGCACCTTGTCGATCTTCTCATATTCAATCTCCGGGAATACCAATTGCTCCCGCAGACCTAAGGTGTAGTTACCACGACCATCAAAAGAGTTTGGGGATATGCCCCGAAAGTCACGCACGCGCGGTAAAGCAATGTTGATCAAGCGATCTAAAAATGCCCACATGCGATCACCACGCAGGGTGACTTTGACACCAATGGCGCGTCCCTCACGCAGCTTGAACGCAGCAATGCTTTTGCGAGCTTTGTTGATAATTGGTTTTTGACCCGTGATCTGGGTCAAATCAGCCACAGCTGCATCCAAAGCCTTGGCATTTTCAAGGGCCTCTCCAACACCGATGTTCACAACCACTTTTTGAATGCGTGGAATCTGCATTACGTTGTCCAGGTTGAGCGCATCCATCAAGGCCGGTGCTACTTCGTTTGTGTATCGTTCTTTCAATAATTGGCTCATCTTTTCACTCTCAACCGGCTCAATTGGTGAGCAGGGCTCCACATTTTTTACACATACGCCGAGCCTCTTCTCCATCACGCTGGATAGCGACTCGGGTCGGTTCGTCACATTTCGGACAGACCAGCATGACGTTAGAGATATCCATGGGAGCCTCAAACTCGATCACACCTGGATTCAATGTGCGACCTTGAGACTGGGTTTGGCGTTGGTGCTTTTTGCGAATATTGACTCCTTGCACAACGACACGCCTTTTCTCTGGAAGCACTTTGATCACCTGACCGCGCTTGCCTTTGTCTTCCATGCGACCGCTTATTATTTCTACAGTATCGCCTTTGCGAATCTTTAATTTCACAGTCTTCGCTCCTACAACCGCTGCCCCTAAAGTACCTCTGAGGCCAGCGATACAATCTTCATGAAACCCTTTTCACGCAGCTCACGTGCAACGGGACCAAAAATCCGGCTTCCCTTCGGGTTACGCCCATCTGTGTCCAGAATAACCGCAGCGTTGTCGTCAAAACGAATATAAGAACCGTCTTCCCTACGCCATTCTTTAGCGCAACGAACGATAACAGCCCGAACGATGTCGCTTTTCTTGACCGACCCTTGCGGTGTGGCAGCTTTGACCGTGGCAACAACCACATCACCAACCCGACCGTAACGGCGAGTCGAGCCGCCCAACACCTGGATTACCAGCAGCTCGCGAGCGCCAGTATTATCAGCTACCTTTATCCGAGACTCTTGTTGGATCATGGCTAGGCCTCCAACTCAGGTTCCTCGGCGCCAATCTCACGCCGCAGAATTTCTTCCACAACCCAACGTTTTCGCCGCGAAATTGGGCGACTTTCGACAATACTCACCCGGTCGCCAATCTGGCATCCAAGCTCATCGTGAGCCATCACCCGGCTGCGTGTATGAACTACTTTTTTATAAAGTTGGTGGCGATACGTACGAGAGATTTCTACCACCACAGTCTTTTCCATTTTATTGCTGGTGACAACACCAGTTAAACGACGGCGATCTTTGCTTGCCATTTATTCACCTTCCATCCTTACCGCCTGCTCGCGTTCGTTTAGGATCGTTAACATGCGAGCGATCCGACGGCGTACCTGGCGCATACGGGAGTGATCGGTTAACTCACCGGTTGCCTGCTGAAACCGCAGTCGCATTAGCTCTTCCTTGGAGTCATTCAACCGGTTCCGGATTGCCTCTGTAGATAATTCTCTGATCTCTGAAGCTTTCATTGCTTATGCTCCACTCCGGACATCGGTCGATCATGCCGGGTAATGATCTTGGTTTTGATCGGCAGCTTATATTGGGCCAGGCGCAGGGCCTCTTTTGACACCTCTTCTGGCAATCCGCCGCCAACTTCAAACATCACCCGACCAGGCTTGACCACCGCAGCCCAATATTCTACTGCACCCTTACCTTTACCCATGCGCGTTTCCGCAGCTTTTTGGGTAATCGGTTTATCTGGGAATATTCGGATCCAGATTTTTCCACGGCGTTTCATAGCCCGGACAATTGTCCTTCGGGCAGCTTCGATCTGACGGGCAGAGATCCAGGCCGGCTCCAATGCCTGGAGACCGAAATCGCCGAAGTGAACCTCGGCCCCTCGCTGCGCTTTACCTTTCATGCGCCCGCGCATTTGCTTGCGCCACTTTACACGCTTTGGCATCAACATAATTCCAACCTCGTTTCTTGTATTACTGCCTATTCGCTAACGTAGACACCCTCGGTTGCTTCGACTCTTTCTTCTAACTCCGGTAGTACCTCACCTTTGTAGATCCATACCTTGACGCCAATCCGTCCATAGGTAGTCAGAGCTTCAGCCTGGGAATAGTCAATGTCAGCGCGCAGAGTCTGCCGGGGAACCCGGCCTTCACGCATGTTAACACTGCGGGCCATTTCGGCACCGCTCAAACGCCCGGATACCTCGACCCGGATACCTTCTGCACCTTGACGCATCGCTTGTTGGATAGCACGCTTCATAGCACGCTGATAACTGATGCGTCGCTCGAGCTGGTCAGCGATATTGATTGCCACCAGGTAGGCATCTAAGTCAGGGTATTTGATCTCTTTGATTTCCAGATCGATCTTTTTGCCTACCAGGGTTTCCAGGTGCTGGCGTACTTTCTTCACATTTTCGCCTTTGCGCCCAATCAGGATGCCAGGTTTAGCCGTATAAACAACGACTTTCACCTTTCCAGGAAAACGCTCGATCTCAATGCGAGACACTCCCGCACGTGGTGATTCTTTTTCCACCAGCTCGCGCAGAGCAAAATCTTGATGTAGCTGATCTACATAATCTTTGCCTTCTGCAAACCAACGACCTTCCCAGGTCTTATTGATCTTTAGCCGAAAACCGATTGGATGAACTTTACGACCCATATTCTCTCCATCTCTCTTTCACTCAGAGCAGTTTGCTAGCCCGTTCAAAGTGCCTGCTGCTGCCCTTTTCACAGACCCAGTTAGTCATCTCGCTCCCGCAGGACAACAGTAATATGCGAGGCACGTCGCAGCCAGGGCTTGAAGCGACCCCGAGCGCCAAACCTTCGCCAGCGCCGGGTAGGCGCTTCATCAGCAAAGATTTGGTATATGTAGAGGTCATCTCGACTGACGCCAAAATTTTCCTCTGCATTTGACATAGCTGAAGACACAACCTTGGAGACCGGCAAAGCAGCTATGTTCGGCATGAACTTCAAGATGTTCATTGCATCAATGACATCTTTACCTCGCACCATGTTGACCAACAGCCGCACCTTCTGGGCAGAAACCGGAATAGAGAAAGCTTGGGCACGAATATCTTGTTCCGCCATAGCTTATCTCCCTCTCTTGGCTTTCTTCTCTGCCACGTGACCACGGAAGGTCCGCGTTGGAGCAAACTCGCCCAGACGATGCCCGACCATATTCTCTGTGACATAAATCGGCACATGCCGGCGACCATCATGCACTGCAACCGTATGGCCTACCATCTGAGGAAAGATGGTACTGGCCCGGCTCCAGGTCCGGATAACTTTCTTCTCGCCACGATCATTCATGGCTTCGATTTTACTTAGCAGCTTAAGGTCAACAAAAGGACCTTTCTTAAGAGATCTTCCCATATTCTTATCTCCAACTCAATGAAGCAACCGGCCGTAGTTGCTACCGTTCCGGAAGCACGCTTACTAATCTTACCGGCGTTTCTTACCGCGTCGGCGAACAATATATTTATCTGTACTTTTATTACGGCGGGTCTTAGCTCCTAAAGTCGGCTTACCCCACGGGCTCTTTGGCCCAGGCATACCGATGGGCTGGCGACCTTCACCACCTCCATGGGGATGGTCCCGCGGACTCATAGCAGAACCACGAACCGCTGGACGAATACCCATATGGCGTTTTCGTCCGGCCTTCCCTAACTTAATATTGCTGTGCTCCAGATTGCCAACTTGCCCGATGGTTGCGTAACAAGCCTGTCTGACCAGTCGTACTTCCCCAGAAGGCATTCGGATTTGGGCATAGTCGCCCTCTTTAGCCAGCAGTTGAGCAGCCGCGCCTGCAGCCCGCACCAGTTGTCCACCCCGGCCATCTTTCAGCTCAATATTATGAACCATTGTACCTACCGGAATATTGGCGATGGGCAGGCTGTTACCCGGACGAATTTCTGCAGTTGGACCGGAAATGACCGTATCTCCTACTCGCAGGTCAACCGGTGCAATGATATAACGTTTTTCACCATCGACATAATACAGCAGCGCCAGGCGCGCAGTGCGGATAGGATCATACTCAATCGCCGCTACGCGCGCAGGAATACCTCGTTTATCCCGCTTGAAATCCACAATGCGAATTTGCTGGCGGTGCCCGCCGCCACGATGGCGAACGGTAATCCGCCCATGGACATTGCGACCACCGCTTTTCCGGCGAGGAATAATGAGAGAACGCTCAGGCTTCTTTTTTGTTATCTCTTCAAATGTATATCCGGTCATCCCACGTAGGCTGGGGGTGACTGGCTTATATGTCTTTACTGCCATTACCGCACTCCTTCAAATGCGTCTATGGTGTCGCCGGCTGCCAGGGTAACAACGGCTTTCTTATAAGCTCCCCGGCGGACCTGCACACGCCGGTTTCGCCAGCGCCGGCTTCGTTTGGCCGGCATATTGATCATATTCACCCGCACCACATCCACGTCAAACAGCGTCTCTACCGCATCCTTCACCAAGGTTTTTGAGGCATCTCTAGAAACCTCAAATACATATTGGTGGAGTTCAGTGTTCTGATAATTTGATTTCTCCGTGAAGAGCGGGCGGCGGAGTACATCATATATTGTCGCCATAACTTCCTCTCAATTTACCCTAAATACGATGCCAGCACATCCAATGCTTTGAGCGGCATTACGACCTTATCGTAGCTCAACAGATCACGGATGTTCAGATAATTCGCCAACAGCGTTTTGGCTTCTGGCAGGTTATTTGCCGAGCGAATAACACCCTCATAGCCGCCATTCTTGTCTGGGATCAGGATCAAGGCACTGGCAGTTCCCACCAGGCGATTGAGAGCTTCTGCCATCACCCGGGTTTTGGGCTCTGCTATAACCAGCTCTTCAATGACCACAATGCCATCTTCGGCAGCTTTAACGGACAAGGCTGAACGCAATGCAGCTCGCCGCATCTTACGCGGCATATCCTGGGTATAATCACGCGGTTTCGGGGTATGAACCTTTCCACCACCCACCCACTGCGGAGAACGGATTGAACCTTGTCGAGCACGACCGGTGCCTTTCTGCCGCCAGGGCTTACGCCCACCGCCAGCCACTTCGGCGCGTGTCTTCGTGGAGTGAGTGCCCAAACGGGCATTTGCCATCTGGCGCACGTAAGCCTGGTGCATCAAATCTACATTAATTGGGGCCTCGAAGATTTCCGGTGGTAAAACGACCGTGCGGATCTTCTCGCCATCCATATTCAGTACATTTACTTCCATAATCACATCGCTCCAGTTTCAGTGCACAACTATTGCTTGCGTGCGGAATTTATCATGACCAGGCCGCCCTTCGGACCGGGGACAGCTCCGTTCACAGCCAGCAAATTGCGCTCCGGATCGATCAGCACAATCTTTAAGTTTTGCGCCGTCACGCGGTCGGTCCCCATATGGCCTGGACCTCGTGATCCCTTATATACCCGACCAGGAGTGGTCGTAGAGCCGCGCGAACCAGGTGCGCGGGCCCGGTCAGACTGTCCATGTGTTTTTGGACCACCGCGAAAGCCATAGCGTTTCATGCCCCCCTGGAAACCCTTGCCTTTACTCACCCCAATCACATCCACACGCTCACCAACCTCGAAGACGGTTACAGGAATCTGGTCACCTTCCTGGACATCGGGATCTTTGACCCGAAACTCACGCAGAAAGCGCAACGGAGGTAAATTGTTGCGCTTCAAGTGCCCAAGTTGACCACCGGTTAGACGTTTCGGCTTGGTCTCATCAAAACCCAGTTGTACTGCAGAATATCCGTCCTGCTCTGGGAGACGGACCTGGGTTACATAGCAAGGCCCAGCTTCGATTAGAGTGACCGGTATTGCAGATCCGGCATCGTCGAAAATCTGGGTCATGCCGACTTTCTTGCCAATTAGCCCTTTCAACATCTCAATTTACTCCTGACTATAAAATCGATTAGGACTGTCAGCCTGGGCATGGCTGCATCATCCCTGAATACAGCGCAGTCAGACAACCTGTCGCAAGCTGCTTGTGTCTTGAGCTCGCGTACAGGGCTGCTCTTACGCTGCCCCGCTGAGTGAAATACCTGTCCGGATATTTCACTGGTTGTATAAACTTTTAAATCTTTATCTCGATATCCACACCCGCCGGAAGGTTCAGGCGCATGAGCATATCAATGGTTTTGGAATCGGGATCTAAAACGTCGATCAACCGATTGTGAGTGCGGATTTCAAAATGCTCGTGTGAATCTTTGTCAATGAAAGTCGAGCGTCGTATTGTAAACCTTTCTATCTTTGTTGGCAAGGGTACGGGCCCAACTACTCGCGCACCAGTTCGTTCCGCAGTCTCGACAATCCGTTTGGCCGATTGGTCCAAAACGCGATGATCATAGGCTTTCAGGCGGATGCGTATCTTTTGTTTAGCCATATATGTATCACCTACTCCAGGATTTTAGTGATCACGCCGGCGCCAACCGTCAGACCACCTTCACGGATAGCAAATTTTGAGCCTTGCTCCAACGCCACTGGAACGATCAACTCCACTTCCAGGTTAACGTTATCGCCCGGCATCACCATCTCAACCCCTTCCGGCAGCTTGATATTACCGGTTACATCCATTGTGCGGATATAGAACTGCGGCCGGTATCCGTTGAAGAAGGCTTTGTGCCGTCCGCCTTCCTCTCTGCGCAGCACTACAACTTCGCTCATGAACTTGGTGTGCGGGGTGATGCTGCCCGGCTTGGCGACCACCATGCCGCGCTCCACATCGTCGCGGTTGATACCTCGCAGCAGCAAGCCGGCATTGTCGCCCGCCATGCCCTCATCCAGCGATTTGTGGAACATCTCCACACCCGTCACCACCGACGGCATGCTCTTCTCGCGCAGCCCAACAATATCAACCGGCTCACTGACCCGCACCCGGCCGCGCTCGATCCGCCCGGTCACCACTGTGCCGCGGCCCTTGATCGAGAACACATCTTCCACCGACATCATGAAGGGCTTGTCAGTTTCTCGGACCGGCTCCGGAATGTACTCGTCCACCACCCGCATCAATTCCTTGATGCTGGCATATTCTTCTGCATCCGGGTCCTGCGATGTGCTTTCCAAGGCGTGCAAAGCGCTGCCTCTCACAATCGGCGTCTCATCACCAGGGAAGCCGTACTCCGTCAATAACTCACGCAGCTCCAGCTCCACCAACTCCAGCAGCTCTTCGTCATCCATCATGTCTACCTTGTTCAGGTATACCACAATGGCTGGCACTTCCACCTGCCGCGCTAGCAACACATGCTCACGCGTCTGCGGCATCGGCCCATCCGGAGCCGCTACCACCAGGATCGCACCATCTACCTGGGCCGCACCCGTGATCATGTTCTTGATATAGTCACGGTGCCCAGGCATATCCACGTGCGCATAGTGCCGCTTGCTGGTCTGGTATTCCACGTGGGCAATATTAATGGTGATACCGCGCTCTTTCTCTTCCGGTGCGTTGTCAATCGAGTCAAAGGCCCGATATTCACCCATCCCCTGCAACGCACACCACTTCGTGATGGCGGCTGTCAGGGTCGTCTTGCCGTGATCAATATGACCCATGGTCCCTACGTTCATATGCGGCTTGGATCGATCAAATTTTTGCTTGCCCATAAATGTTCTCCTAAATAGCTCGAAAGCAATTAACTGTATTACTGGTGCAGTTGCATCAACTGCCGCTGATTATGGTCCGTGCCACGTTGTCAGGGACACGAGCATAGTGATCAAACTCCATGGTGAAGACACCGCGACCCTGAGTAATCGAGCGCAGGTCGGTGGCATAACCAAACATATCTGCCAAGGGCACCATGGCCCGGACTGCCTGCGTGTTACCAGGGCGGACCTCCATACCCAGGATCTCCCCCCGGCGCGAATTCAGTTGGCCAAGGATGTCTCCCAAGAATACTTCTGGAGCGACCGTTTCGACTTTCATAATCGGCTGTTGTAAAACCGGAGCGCCTTTTTGGACACCCTCTTTAAACGCAATTGAACCAGCTACTTTGAAAGCCATTTCGCTCGAATCCACTTCGTGGAATGAGCCATCATACAACCGGACGTGAACATCTGTAACCGGATATCCGGCCAGAACACCACCTTCTGCGGCTTCACGTATCCCCTTTTCAATACCGGGGATATATTCTTTGGGGATAATGCCCCCAATAATATCGTTGAGAAAGACAATACCGCTGCCCGGTTCACCTGGAGCCAGCTCCAAGACCACATGTCCATACTGGCCCCGTCCACCTGTCTGACGCACATAGCGCTGTTCAGCCTTCTCAACTCGGCGAGAAATTGACTCCCGGTAGGCGACCTGGGGCTTACCCACCCGAGCCTGGACCCGGAACTCGCGCAACATGCGGTCAACCAGGATTTCCAGGTGCAACTCACCCATACCGGAGATGATAGTTTGTCCGGTATCATCATCCGTGCGGACGCGGAAGGTTGGATCTTCCTCAGATAACTTACGCAGAGAATCCGCCATCTTATTTTGGTCAGCCACCGTTTTGGGTTCGATGGCAACTGAGATGACCGGTTCAGGGAAGGTAATATTTTCCAATATGATCGGGGTAGTAGCGTCGCTGAGCGTATCGCCGGTGAAAGAATCTTTCAACCCCAAAACAGCACCGATATCACCGGCCATCACTTCAGAAATATCTTCCCGGCGATCGGCGTACATCCGTAGCAAGCGCCCAACTCGTTCCCGGCGGTCTTTGGTGGAATTGTAAACCATCACGCCCTGGCTCAGCTTGCCCGAATACACCCGAATATAGGCCAATCTACCAACGTAAGGATCCGTAACAATCTTGAAGACCAATGCGCTTAGCGGGGCATCATCCTGTGCCGGGCGCTCGACTTCAACTTCCTTGCGAGGATCAATCCCTAGCACCGGCGGGATATCATCTGGTGAAGGCAGAAAGTCAATAACAGCATCCAAGAGCGGTTGGACGCCTTTATTCCTCAAAGAACTGCCGCAAAAAATTGGGTTGGCTTCATTACGCAGAACAGCCCGGCGCAAAGCAGCTTTCAGATCACCGGTTGAGATGTCTTCTCCTTCTAAATACTGCAAGGTCAACGCATCATCAGTTTCAGCAACTTTCTCAACCAGTCGCTCCCGCATTTCCTTCACTTCAGAAAGCAAGTCAACGGGGATATCGATTTCTCTCGGCTCACCACCTAAATCATCTTCCCAAATATAGGCTTTTTCGGAGAGCAGGTCCACAAAACCCTTAAAGGAAGCTTCAGAGCCAATGGGGATCTGCATGGCAATCGGGTTGGCGCCTAATCTCTCTCGAACCATCTCAATTGTGCGCGGGTAGGAGGCTCCCACCCGGTCCATCTTGTTCACAAAACAAATACGGGGCACTTGATACCGGTCAGCCTGTCGCCACACGGTTTCACTTTGCGGTTCCACGCCCTGAACAGCGTCAAAAACAACGATGCCACCATCTAATACCCTGAGCGCTCGCTGCACCTCAGCTGTGAAATCAATATGACCTGGCGTGTCAATGATATTGATCTGGTAGCCCTTCCACTCAGCCGAGACAGCCGCAGAGACAATGGTAATACCCCGTTCCCGTTCCTGTTCCATCCAGTCGGTAACGGTGGTCCCGTCGTCCACTGACCCGATGCGATGCGTCTTGCCTGTATAGTACAAGATACGCTCGGTAGTGGTCGTCTTACCAGCGTCAATATGGGCAATAATCCCAATATTGCGATAGCGCTCAAGCGGATACTGGCGTGCCATTCAACAAATACCTAACCTGCCGGTGATTATTTATGCCCTGTAATGGGAGAAAGCCCGGTTGGCCTCCGCCATTTTGTGGGTTTCCTCGCGTTTACGAATTGCAGACCCGGTATTATTGGCAGCATCCATCAACTCAGCAGCCAATTTTTCGGAGAAAGATTTACCGGAACGGGACTTAGTGGCCTGAAGGATCCAGCGGGCTGCCAGGGCAAAACGCCGGTTTGATGGTACTTCCATCGGTACCTGGTAAGTGGCGCCACCCACGCGGCGCGGTTTCACTTCCATCACAGGCATGACGTTCTTAATCGCCTGGTCGAAAACCTCATAAGGATCCCTGCCAGACTTCTCCCCAATCAAATCCATCGCATCGTAAATCAAGGTTGCAGCAACGCTTTTCTTACCATCCTTGAGAATACGATTAATGAAAGATTGAAGCGTCACGCTGTTATAGCGGACGTCTGGGAAAATCTCACGTTTCTCTGGTTTGCTACGTCGAGACATTCAACATCTCCATCAAATAATCGTTTACTCTAATTTCCAACAGCAAGAACCGCCGGGTTATGTCGATTTCTCCGGCGATTCGCCTGCATTCTAACTCAAGCTTTGGGTCGCTTGGAGCCGTACTTGGAACGTCCCTGACGGCGGGCATTGACACCACCGGTGTCCAGGGTACCGCGCACAATATGGTAACGAACTCCAGGCAGGTCCTTTACACGACCACCTCTGACGAGCACAACAGAGTGCTCCTGGAGCGAGTGCCCCTCACCAGGGATATATGCAGTGACCTCAATGCCATTCGTGAGCCGGACGCGGGCAATCTTGCGCAAGGCAGAATTCGGCTTCTTGGGGGTCATCGTGCGGACCATGGTGCACACGCCACGCTTTTGAGGTGCGCCTTTTTCCTGCCGGATCCGGCGCTGCTTCATTGAATTGAAGGTGTATTGCAATGCCGGAGCTTTGCTCTTGACCTTCTTCATTTTTCGTCCTTTACGGACCAATTGACTGATCGTGGGCACTTTCGCCTCCAGACTTACATTCTAAAATCTAATTTCCAACTCATTTCAGCCATTAAACGAGGCCATCCATGTTTCTGATGGCCTCGCCTATGCTTGCCGTCATCCAATTTGGACAGGAATTTGCTGCCCAGGTATACATGAGGTAACGAAGAGCGATTTTACCATGTGGCTAGACGAGCGTCAAGACCGCGTCTAGAACTCCTCTCCAAGTCCCAATAAACCAGTTCCAAGCTTAGGTGGTCGAGCCCTTTCTTCATCTTTGCCGAATTTTATGATCTCTCCCGACTCGGTTACCGCCTCCACAGCCAATCCCAGGCTCTGCAGTTCTTTAACCAGAACCCGGAATGAAGCCGGGATGCTTGGCTCTTCGATCGCTTCTCCCTTAACAATAGCCTCATAAGTCTTCACGCGTCCCTGGACGTCATCCGACTTTACTGTAAGCATCTCTTGCAGGGTGTGCGCAGCACCATAAGCTTCCAGGGCCCATACCTCCATCTCTCCAAACCGTTGTCCACCGAATTGAGCTTTACCGCCCAAGGGCTGTTGAGAGACGAGGCTGTAGGGACCTGTTGATCTGGCATGAACTTTATCCTCAACCAGGTGGTGCAGTTTAAGCATCGTCATCACGCCAATGGTCACCGGGCGATCATAGGGAATGCCGCTCTTCCCATCTCGGACAATTTGCTTACCCAAAACGGGCACAGGAATACCCAACTCAATGGATTTGTCGGCTGCCTTTCCATGCAAAGCTTCCTCGGCTATTTCGGAGGCGTCTTCACCCAGGTCTGCCAACCACAATCGCAAACAAGCGTTGACAGCGTTGCGATCTAAGTCCAATCTAGCTGTGCCCTTCTCGCCTTTATTCTCAAAAGAAAGGATCTCTTCTGGATCATAGCCATTGTCGCGTAACCACTCACTTAAAACCGACTGGCGAGCAAACCAAGCGTCCGAAACCAGTTTATATACATCATAACCACGATCGCCCAGCCATCCTTCCAGGTAGAGCCGGCGGACTTCATCATCGTCCTCAATGCTTTTTGAATCATAGTCCTGGTCTTTGATCCATTCCCAGGCTTTTTCACCTAATTTCTCCCAGGCCTTGTCAATCAGCCAGGCTCGAGCAAGTTCGGCTTCGATTTCAATCTCACTGGCTCCATCAAAAACCGGGGTGATAGCCCGGAAACCCAGGCGACTAGCAGCCCAACCCAGATGTGTTTCCAATACCTGGCCCAAATTCATACGTCCTGGAACACCCGTGGGATTCAAGATGATATCAACCGGACTTCCATCTTCCAGATAAGGCATGTCCTCCACCGGAACCACACGGGAGACAACACCCTTATTGCCATGCCGTCCGGCCATTTTATCGCCAGCAGTGATCTTTCGGCGTTGGGCAACCGATACCCGCACCATCATATCAACCCCAGCAGATAAATCGGCGTTTTCCTCGCGGGTGAATACCTTTACATCAACCACTTTTCCACGTTCACCATGTGGCATCCGCAAGGAGGTATCCTTCACATCCCGAGATTTTTCACCGAAAATGGCTCGCAGGAGGCGTTCTTCAGGGGTTAGCTCCTTCTCGCCCTTCGGAGAGATCTTGCCAACCAGGATATCGTTCGGACCAACTTCCGCTCCAATCCGGATGATGCCACGCTCGTCCAGGTCCTTAATTGCTTCTTCACCAACGTTGGGTATGTCTCGGGTGATCTCTTCTGGACCCAGGCGGGTGTCTCTCGATTCCACTTCGTATTTCTCAATATGAACAGAGGTGAATCAGCAACAAAAGTCGGGTGACCTATCCCATTAATAATCTTCCCGCTTTTAATGACAATATCCATTTTTCCTTGATCAATATTCATTAGGGATCCTCATTATCCGATGGGCGATTTATTAATTCCAGATATTTTTCCATTCATACTTTACTAAGGCTTCATCATTTACCTCAATGCCTAAACCAGGTCCATCGGGGATTTTTACGAAACCATCTATTGATTCAAATTTATTATTGGTTAATTCATTT
>JAWOHN010000005.1:0-4073 GCA_046485135.1 Anaerolineales bacterium
GCACCGATGGCTCTGGCCGCGCAACCTTTACTAACGCGGCAGCGATCCCGGCGAATGTTGAAGCAGTGGAGCGATGACCAAACCATCCAGTACGCTGCGGCAGTCGCGGGGTTGGTGTGCGCGAGCTTTCCGGGAGTGCTTAACAGTCCCACGCATGCCCAAGTAATGCAATTTATTCACGACCATGGTATGTAAATGTCTGCCGGATGATTCCGCCAGATATGCCGACCCGGTCGCTGCTGTTCTGTTGCGCCAGACCAACGACCTACTAGGCGCCGTATTTCTCAGGCTGGCTTATGAAGAACTTGGCGGCGCGCTCAATTTTTGGTAAATCAATCTCCTACGGCGCCAGGCGCACGATCAAGCTGGATTGCCCCGGGATAATTTCAAAAGGCCGGTAATTCTCAAAACCGCCCTGCGCGTTAATAATGGGGGCTGCTGCGTCGGCAACACCCAGCGCCGTTTCAGCCTGCAGCGCTCCTTCAAAAGGCCCGGTCTCTAGCGTCAGTCCGTACCTGTCTGCTGTAACTTCATTTGGATGTGAGTTGACCAGCACCAGGAATGCTTCATCATCATTGTAGCGCAGCAGAGCATACAGGCTGGGGCTGCCACTGTTGACCAAGATCGCTCCCCCGCTGCGCAGGGCTGCATGCCGGTTGCGTAAGCCGGTCAAGCTCCGGTAATGGCTCAAAAGGGAGTCTGGATCGTCGCTTTGCACGCTGACATTGCGGTCCGGGTAATCCGGGTAGGGCTCTCGCCAAGGGGTTCCGCTGGTGAAACCGGCCCCGCTCTCCCCTGACCACTGCATCGGCAGGCGAATATCCTCGTCGGGCTTGCTGCCGATCATCCCAATTTCTTCTCCATAGTAAATGAAGGGTACTCCGGGGAAGGTCAGCATCATCGTTGCCGCCAGTTTGGCGATCTTTTCCTCGCGCAATTCAAACATGACCCGGTTCTGGTCATGGTTGGTCAGAAATACGCCGTATTGCCCTTCCGGATAGCTGTCCAGGACTTTCTTTGCCTGGACGTTTAAGGCTGCCACGACCGGGTTTTTGGCGGCTACCAGAAAGGCTTGCGCCAGGTCAAATTCGAAGGCGATATCCACCTCGTCGCCTATATAATCAATAATTTGCCGGGTGCTTGTCCAGGCCTCGCCCACCGTGAAGGCCTGTGGGTTGACGCTTTTATAAAACAGGTAATAAGCCTGCAGCCAGGCATGTGTAGCCGATGTGTTCTCCTGCAGTGGGCCTTTCTCGATCAGGTGCCGGATGGCGTCCATGCGAAAGCCGTCTACCCCCATCTCCTCCAGCCAATACCGGGTGACGTCATAGATGGCCTCGGTCACCTCAGGGTTTTCCAGGTTCAAGTCGGGCATACCGTCCCAAAAGATGCCGTAATAGTAGCTGTCCCCAGCTCGGTGCCACGCGGGCTGGCCCCATGGGCTCAAGAAGCCGGGGTGCTCATCTCTCCACATATACCAATCTCGATATTGGGGGTCTCCTGCCTGTGAGGCCTGGAACCAGGGATGGTCCCGCCCGGTGTGGTTGATGACCAGATCGATGATCACTTTGATTCCCCGTTGGTGGGCTTCCTCCATCAAGCGCTTGAAATCTTCTTTTGTGCCGTATTCCTGGTTGATCTCGTAATAATCGATCACATCATACCCGTGGTAGCTGGGGGATGGATTGACCGGCATCAGCCAGATACCGGTGATGCCCAGGTCTGTGTCGGTGTCTGGGTCGCCGTCGTTCAGGTAGTCCAGCATCTCGATCAACCCATTGAGATCGCCGATGCCATCGCCGTCTGAGTCCTTGAAACTCCTCACGAAGATCTCGTAGAAAATCGTGTCGTTCCACCAGAAACTGGTAGGCGGCTCCGCCGTGCTGACCGGCTCATCCGGCGTGGGCTGGCTGGTCGGGCCGGGAATCGCCTGTGTTGGCGCCAAGGCCTGTGTTGCTGTGTTGCTGGCTTCTGGCGGCTGTGTGGCCGTGGGCAGGCAAGCTGCCGCGGACATTAAGATTACCAATAATAGGATCTTGCTGAATGCTTTCATTTTTGTTTCTCCTGCCTGATGGTCAGGCGCCCATATCCCTCGCTCTTCAAACCAAAGCCCCGCTCATGCGCTTAATTCCCAGCTACCAGCACAAGCGCGCTTTGTGGAGCCAGCTCCATATGCAAGGAATTGCCCTGCATCTTATAACTGCTTTCCAAACCTGGCGGCCAAACGCTGGAAAAATTGCCTGCCGGCCGAATTTGCAATTCATCGAAAGGTAAATCAATCTGGGCTGGCTCCATACCCGCGTTGAAGGCCACCAGCGCGCTTTGCTCTGCCAGGCTACGCAGGTAAACCATGGTTCTTCCAGCAGCATGGACCAGCCTGTAGTCGCCGGTTTGCAATGCCGGATGGGCCTTCCGCAGCGCAATGGCTGACTGGTAGAAGGCCAGCAGGTTCTGGTCCCAACGCCCAGGCTGGTGCCAGGGAAAAGCCTCCCGGCAGTGTGGATCGCCGCCCGCCGACAAACCAACCTCATCCCCGTAGTAAACGCAGGGCGCGCCTGGCATGGTCATCTGGCACAGAACCGACAGGCGCAGCGCATTTTTATCTCCGCCCAACAGCCACAGGGCGCGCGGCATATCGTGGCTGTCAAGCATGTTTAGCTGTGTGAAATGAATCTGCCAGTCGTATAACGAAAGCATTTGTTCGATTTTTTCGGCGAATTCTAGCCCATCCATTGGGTACAACTGCACCTCTGAGTGATGCCAGGATTGATTCAAGCTGCCGGCTCCAAAGAAGCTCAAGATGGGTCCGGTGATGATATAGTTCATCACCCCATCGAACATGTCGCCTTGCAGGTAGTGTTGGGCTGGGTGCCAGACCTCCCCCACGATATAGGCTTCTGGGTTGGCCGTTTTTACCACTTGCCTGAACTCACGCCAAAAAGAATCATCCTGGATTTCTGCCGGAACATCCAGACGCCAGCCATCGATGCCAAATTCCAGCCAGTGCCGGGCGACCTGCAAGAGATAATCTCGGACGCCTGAATTTGCTATGTTAAATTTGGGCAGCGCAGGGATTCCCCACCAGCAGGCATAATTCGGCCTGGCTTTCCCCGACCTCAGGATGCCGGTATCCAGATAAGGGCGCAATGGATAATCATACACCGTGAACCAGTTCGCATAAGGTGAAGCAGCGCCGTTTTCAAGCAGGTGGTGAAAACCCCAAAAACCCCGCCCACAGTGATTGAAGACCCCATCGAGGATGATCCGTATCGAGCGCTTGTGGGCCTCGTCCAGCAAAACCCGTAAAGCCTGGTCCCCACCCAGCAGTGGGTCCACCTGAAAGTAGTCATAGGTGTGGTAGCGGTGGTTGGCTGCTGATGAGAAGATGGGGTTCAGGTAGATGGCTGTAATGCCCAGCTTCTGCAGATAATCTAATTTCTCGGCCACGCCATATAAATCTCCGCCCTGGAAGCCCTGCTCCTCAGGCGGCGAGCCCCATTCTTTGAATTGAATCCCCTTGAGCAGTGGTCTGGATGTATTACGAGCGAAGCGATCCGGAAAGATCTGGTAAAACACAGCCTGTTTTACCCATTCGGGTGTTTGGATTTGCATGGTGTGACCTTCTCCTGTGGCCTGACTGCATATTCTTGCACCGGTTCGGTGTAGACGGTTGGTTATTTCAATATTTTAATCGATGGCATTCTTTAAGTCGAACCGACTCCCCCTTTGTTTTACACGGATAAGGGATGCGATTCCGCCAATGCCTCGCCAGCTTATCGCAGGAGCGCTGCCTCTCCGAATGGAATATAATAGATAGGTGTTGCGCCGTTCATCCGGAAATGGTCTTTCACGGTTCGGTGGAGTGCTGCCTTTCACACATTGAATCCGAATATGTTATCAATGAAGGTCTGAGCCTATGGGTTACAAAAAAATGCGCTTATGGATCAACCTTTTTATTCTACTTTGCACAGGAAGCGTTTTTGCCGGATGCACCTCTCCTGCTCCGCTAGCGACTTCTCTCCCATCTGAGACACCAACCACAGGGTCTCTACCCGCGCCGAGCCAAATCAAGC
>JAWOHN010000008.1:0-3312 GCA_046485135.1 Anaerolineales bacterium
ATCGGCAGAGACCTGTCGCTGATTGGCGGCAAAGCCGTCATAGGCCCGCTGGCCCGCATTGGCGGGAACGTCAACCTGGCCGGCGGTAATATCGAGCGCTCTCCAGACGCGCAGATTGGTGGGGCCTTGCGCGAAGCCTCCGATCTGTCTTTGGATGCTGAGTCGCTCTTCCCGCATCGCAGCCTGGAGAATCGCTTGATCTGGTTGCTGCCCCAGGCGTTGGGGATGGCTTTGCTGGCATATGTTGTGGTTCGTTTTTTCCCCCGGCCGGTGGCTCGGGTGGGAAAGGCTGCCTTCGAGCACCCGCTGGTAGCCGGCGCGTTGGGGCTGCTGGCAGGTTTGGTGCTGCCAGCCCTGCTGGTCTTGATGGCCTTTACGGTGATCCTGATACCCATCACCATCATAGGATTGATCACAATGGGCTTGATCCTGGTCTACGGTTGGGTTGGGGCTGGTTCGATCGTGGGAAATTGGCTGAAACGCCAGTTTCGCCCGAACCTGCGCCCCACCCAGGCAGCCTTCTGGGGTACACTGGTCTTCATGTTGAGCGTTCAGACGTTGTCTTTCATCCCCCTCATCGGGCCTACTTTGTCCTTGGTCATTTCTCTCATCGCCGCCGGGGCGGTGCTGATCACCCGCTTTGGCACGCAAACCTTTGTCCCTGCCATGGACCCTGAGCTGCCCGAGGTTGAAATATGAGAAAGGTAAAAATCCAGGTATTTTCCCCGACGGTATTTAAACATGAGTAATCACACCATGAAAAAATTCATCTTCATATTCTTAATCCTCTTGCTGACTGGTTGTGGTGGGAGGGCCTCCTCCGGCGATGAGACTGCGTATGTGATCGCCTTGCCGGTTGTACCCGGAGCGGGAACCGGACCTGGCGACCCATATCCAGCCCCACTCCCTGACCTGACCCAATATTACGGAGCTCCACTCCCGGCTGTACTGCAAACCACCCAGGGAGAGCAGATGGCCGCGCTAGGCAGCTCTTGCTGGACGCAGGAGCTGGTCGATGGCGCGCCGGTCGAAAATTGCCTCGAAAACCCTGGCATCCCCACCCCCCAAACCTTTCTACCTGTTGATACTCAATTTAGCGGTCGCCTGCGCCTGCCGCTGCCCATCCCGCCGGCAGGAATATCGATTTTTGTGATGCCCGTTACCTCAGCGGATGTGCTGGAGCCGCCCGCAGATGGCGTTATACTGTGGCCCTACCGCGAGGGCGATGCGATCCTTCTTTCAACCGAGATTGAACAAGACCTGCAACTGGAATTGAACCCAGGGCTGAATGTGCTGTATGTAAATGCCCGCTGGGACGGTCTGGGCGCAGCCGGATTTGGTTTCTTGCTGGAGGCTAGAACCCCATGAAGACGATCGGTATGATCGGCGGGATGAGTTGGGAATCTTCCATAGAGTATTATCGCCTGACCAACCAGGCCGTGCGCCAGCGCCTCGGTGGGGTTCACTCCGCCAAATCTGTGATGGTCTCGGTCGATTTTGGCGAAATCGAAGCCCTTCAACAATCCGGTCGCTGGGATGAAGCCACCAACATGATGGTGCAGGCTGCCCGGCAAGTAGAGCACGGCGGAGCAGACTTCCTCATCATCTGCACCAATACCATGCACCGCACGGCAGATGAGGTCAGTCAATCTATCTCCATTCCCCTCCTGCATATCGCCGATGCCACCGCTGAGCAGGTCCTGGCGCGTGGTTTCAAACAGATCGGCCTGCTAGGCACTCGCTTTACGATGGAAGAAGATTTCTATCGGGGCAGGTTGGAGAACAAATTTGGGCTTGAGGTCCTGATCCCGGATCAAGCTGGGCGAGACCTGGTCCACCGGGTCATTTACGAAGAACTGGTAATTGGAGTAATCGATCCAGAATCCAAAAAGGCCTACCAGCAGGTGATTCAGCAGCTGGCTGAACGCGGCGCGCAGGGGGTCATCCTGGGCTGCACCGAAATCGGTTTGCTGGTCGAACAGGCCGGCAGCCCCCTGCCGCTTTTCGATACTACCGCCATCCATGCCCAGGCGGCGGTAGATTATGCACTGCAATAGGTGGCTTTGGGAAACCCCGATAATATGCACAACCTACAATTCCCCATATCTAAATGAAGCCAGTATGTCCACTTTCCTACTCCGTTTTAACGGTGTAACCGATTTTCTGTCAGTGATTCCCAATGACCGTGATTTGAATGAGATTACGCTTCTTGTTGTCCAAAACGTTGTATTTCAGGAGAAAAATCCTCTATCTTACTGAGTGTTATAAGGCCGTTGACCTGGTTCTACCGTAGATATATATCGGAATAATGCGTCGCTCGATCCCGACCTTTGGATTTGGAGTAGTACAGCGCCCGATCGGCTTCTGAGAATAGCCTGGTATGGTCGCCAGACTCATTCTCCAATGAGCGCTCGGTGAATTCGAGAGTAGCGGCCCCCAGGCTGATGGTCAGCCTGTCTGCCTCCCAGGGATGCACTTTGATCGCCAGGCGCAGTCTTTCAGCCAGTTGCAAGGCCGCCGGGCCGGTTGTGTCCGGCAGGATGACCACAAATTCCTCTCCTCCAAACCTGGCGATGATATCGCTGGCGCGTATATTCTGGCTGAGAAGGCTGGCTATGTTTATTAATACCTGGTCGCCTGCCAGGTGCCCATACCTGTCGTTATACTGTTTGAAATCGTCAATATCGACCAATAGGAGCGAAAGAGGTCTGCCCATGCGCTTCATCAGGCGTATTTGCGCTGTGAGATGGTCGTCAAAAGCACGGCGGTTGTATAACCCGGTCAACGCATCGGTAGAGGCCAATTGCGCCAGCCGCTCATTGGTCTGCGCTAACTCCCTGGCCAGCAAGGTAATCCGATCTTCAGCCTGCTTGAGCTGAGTCAGGTCAATGACCAGACTGAGTGTATACCAGTCGTCCCCCAGTTGAAAAGGAGACAGGCCGATCTCTGCCGGAAATTGGCTCCCATCTCGCCGCCGGGCTTGCAGGAAACGACCCGAGCCCATCGAGCGTTTCTGAGGGTGACGGTTGAATTTGGCCCTTTCCGCCTGGTGCTGTTCCTGGGTTTCCTGCGGGACGAGCATTTCAACCGGCTGGCCTGTCAACCCAATCTCCGAATAATCGAAAAGCGTTTCAGCGGCTTGATTGGCAAAACAAATCTGACCACTCGCGTCCACCAGGATCAATGCCGCGGGAGAGGCTTCGACAATAAGCTGGAAGATATGATCCGGCGGGTTATCCTTCATGCCATTATTATAGTTAATAACCTGAATTCAGGATAAGAGGAATTTTCAGAAGTTTCGTGCGGTAGAGT
>JAWOHN010000095.1:0-11996 GCA_046485135.1 Anaerolineales bacterium
GCATGAAGACTCCAATAACAAACCTCACCAACTTGACGTTCTACCCCCAGCGTGGTATCATAAATAGGCACTTTTTAGCACTCTCGTCCTGAGAGTGCTAAAATTTGGGAAATAGTATGATGAGGAAATTAACCGAAAGACAAAGGCTTGTCCTGGCGCTGGTGATCCACGAGTACATTGATACCGCCCAACCGGTCGGTTCAGTGCACCTGGTCGAGCGCTATAATCTGGACATCAGCCCGGCAACCGTCCGCAACGAGCTGGTTAACCTGACGGAGGCCGGTTATACGCGCCAACCGCATACCTCTGCCGGTCGCGTTCCTACGGAAGAAGGCTATCGCTATTTCGTCCGCCAGTTGATGGGTCAGACAGATTTACCAGCCCCTACCAAGCGCACCATTACACACCAGTTCTACCAGGCCGGTCGCAATATGGACCGCTGGATGCGCCTGGCTGCCTCAGTCCTGGCGCACCAATCTCAGGCGGCCTCGTTGGTCACCGCGCCGCACCCTCAACGCCCGACCTTCAAACACCTGGAGTTGATTGCCACGTATGGGCGGCAAGTCTTGATGGTGGCCGTTTTCGGAGGTGGGGAGGTCCGCCAGCAAATGC
Organism: Anaerolineales bacterium; assembly: GCA_046485135.1. GTDB lineage: Bacteria > Chloroflexota > Anaerolineae > Anaerolineales > UBA4823 > CAZAQS01. The sequence goes on from JAWOHN010000095.1 coordinate 613, forward strand.
TGGTGCTGGCCGAGCCGGTGCCCCAGGATCGTCTCAGCGATACTGCCAATTACCTTAACCAGATCTGCAAAGGCAAAGATCGCGACGGCCTGCTGTCTATGCTCGGCCAGTTGAGCGCCCTGGAGGCTGATGTAGTCAAGCTGATCGTGGAGGAGATGGGGCGCTTTGGCACAGTTCTTGCAGGGGAAGTCTACCGGGATGGGCTGACCAATATGTTGGGAGAACCCGAGTTTGCCGAAGCGGAGGTAGCCCGCAACGCACTGCGCATTTTGGAGGAGAGGCCCTTATTGGAGGATCTGATCTCCCGCACGGTCCTCAAATCCGGCATCGGCGGCGTGCAGGTGCTGATCGGCGGTGAGGGTACCTGGGAAGAGCTGCGTGATTGCTCGGTCATTTTGGCCCGTTATGGTGATATCGGCCTGGCAACCGGAACTGTAGGTGTGTTAGGTCCTATTCGCATGGCTTACGGGCATACGATCTCAACCGTGCGCTTTGTAGCCGGTTTACTGAGTGATCTGGTGGTGGAGACCCTTTCTGAAGAGGAAAACGAATAGGAGCGGGGCGCCAAATATGAAAAAACACAAAGACAACAAAGAATCTGACATGAAGATGGAGGCAGAATTGGCTGGTGAGCCTCAACCCGGCTTGGACGCTGAAGAGGTTGTTACGCAAGAACCGCCAGCTGAAACGGCCGCTCAGCCGGTCGCCTCTGCGGAGGAAGTGGAAAACTTGAAGAATGAGCTGAACGAGATGCGCACCAAAGCCGATGAATATTTGGATGGTTGGCAGCGGGCGCGCGCTGATTTTGCGAATTATAAAAAGCGGGTCGAACGCGACCAGGCCCAGGTTTACCAGATGGCAGTTGGCAGCATTGTCAAACGCTATTTGGAGGTATTGGATGATCTGGAACGGGCTCTCAATAACAAGCCCACCAGCGGCGATGGCGCTACCTGGGCGGAAGGGATCGAGCTGGTCTATCGCAAGCTGCAGGCGATCCTGGAAGCTGAAGGCGTCCAGCAGATGGACGCTGATGGGCAGTATTTCGACCCCAATCTGCACGAAGCCATCTCTCAGGAGAACAGTCCTGAACATGAGAGTGGGCAGATCATTGAGGTTATCAAGCAAGGCTACCTGTTGGGAGAGCGGGTCATCCGTCCTGCCCTGGTCAGGGTAGCCGGCTAGTTGATGGATTGTTCTTATTTCGCCAGGCAGCTCCACCCGAGAACGGAGCAGACCGGCACTTTACCGGCGCAGAGGAGTGCGCTGAATTTCCTGTGGAGGACTGATATATGGCAAAGATAATTGGCATTGATCTCGGCACCACCAACTCGGTTGTCGCCATCATGGAGGCCGGAGAACCGGTCGTGATCCCCTCAGCTGAGGGAGAGCGCTTGGTTCCATCTGTAGTAGCAGTCAACAAGAACAGCGAGCGCCTGATCGGACGGGTGGCCCGCAACCAGGCTGTGGTGAACCCCGAGAATACCGTTTTTTCTATCAAGCGCTTTATGGGTCGCAAGTTCAGCGATCCGGAAGTACAGCGGGCGATCTCCCTGATCCCCTATAAAGTCAGCGAGGCGCCCAACGGGGACGTGCGCGTGAACCTGGGTGGGCGAGAATACTCTCCCCCCGAAATCTCCGCCATGATCCTGGGCAAGCTCAAATCGGACGCCGAGGCTTATCTGGGCGAGACCATCACCCAGGCGGTTATCACTGTCCCGGCCTATTTCAATGACGCCCAGCGCAATGCCACCAAAGACGCCGGAAAAATCGCTGGTCTGGAAGTGCTGCGCATCATCAACGAGCCCACGGCCTCCTCTTTGGCCTACGGCCTGGACAAGAAAAAGGACGAGGTCATCGCCGTCTATGACCTGGGCGGCGGCACCTTCGACATTTCCATCCTGGACGTCGGCGAAGGCGTCTTCCAGGTGCGCTCCACCAGCGGCGACACCTTCCTGGGCGGAGACGATTTCGACCAGCGCGTGATCGACTACCTGGCCGATGAATTCAAGAAGGATGCTGGCATTGACTTGCGCAACGACCGCCAGGCCTTGCAGCGCCTGAAAGAGGCTTCCGAGAAGGCCAAGATCGAGCTTTCCAGCATGATGCAGACTGAGATCAACCTGCCCTACGTCACCGCCGATGCCTCCGGCCCCAAGCATATGGTCAAAACCCTCACGCGTTCCAAGCTGGAGCAGCTGACCGGCGACTTGATCGACCACTCGCTCGGCCCCGTCCGCCAGGCCCTGAAAGATGCCAATCTACAACCTGGCGACATCAACGAAATTGTGATGGTCGGCGGCATGACCCGCATGCCCGCTGTTCAAGAGGCCGTCCGGCGCCTGTTCAACAAGGAGCCGCACAAAGGCGTCAACCCCGATGAGGTGGTTGCCATCGGCGCGGCCATCCAGGCCGGTGTACTTGGCGGCGATGTCAAAGACATTTTGCTCCTGGACGTGACCCCGCTGACCCTGTCGGTGGAAACTTTAGGCGGGGTGGCCACCGCTCTGATCGAACGCAATACCACCATTCCCACCCGCAAGAGCCAGATCTTCTCCACCGCCAGCGACAACCAGAACCAGGTTGAGATCCACGTCTTACAAGGCGAGCGCCCCATGGCTATGGACAACAAATCCCTGGGCAAGTTCGCCCTGGATGGCATCCCGCCTGCGCCGCGTGGCGTGCCTCAAGTCGAGGTGACCTTTGACATCGACGCCAACGGTATCCTGAAAGTCACCGCGCAGGATAAGGCCACCGGGCGCAGCCAGAACATCACTATCACGGCCTCCTCCGGTTTGAGCAAGGACGAAGTGGAGAAGATGCGCAAGGACGCCGAAGCGCACGCCGAGGAAGACCGCCGCCGTAAGGAGCTGATCGAAGTCCGCAACACCGCCGATAACACGATCTATGCCTCAGAGAAAGCGCTGCGCGATCTGGCTGACAAGGTGCCCGCTGATCTGAAGACCAAGGTGGAAGACCAGGTGGCTCAGGTGCGCTCGGTGATGAACAATGACGACGCCGAGGCCATCCGTAAGGCCACCCAAAATCTGTCTGAGGTGATCCAGCAGATCGGAGCCGCCGCTTACCAGCAGCAGCCCGAGCCGCAGGCAGAGGGTCAAGCTCCCCCCTCCGGCGAACAAGCTGGCCCTGGCGATGAAGATGTGGTCGACGGAGAGTTCCGCAACGTTTAGGCTTGCCAGTCACTGTATCCGGTAATCAGGTATGAGTCCGAGAGATTATTACGACATTCTGGGCGTTTCTCGCTCCGCCTCCAAGGATGAGCTGAAACAGGCCTTCCGCCGGTTGGCGCGCGAGTACCATCCAGACGTCAATAAGGCCGACGACGCCGAGGAACGCTTCAAGGAAATCAACGAAGCCTTTGCCGTCCTTTCCGATGACGAAAAAAGGGCTGCCTACGATCGCTATGGGCACGCTGGCGTTAAAGGGATGGGCGGCATGCCCGATTTCTCGGTCGATTTCGGCAACTTTGCCGATATCTTTGAGGAATTTTTCGGCATGGGTGGCTTTGGGCGTAGCTCGCGCGGCTCTCGCCGGTCACCCAGGCGCGGCGCCGACCTGCAACAAAAGGAGGTGCTCACCTTTGAAGAGGCTGTTTTCGGCGTCGAGAAGGAAATCGAGATCACCCGCGACGAGGTCTGCTCTGCTTGTAGCGGCTCTGGCGCTGAACCTGGCACCTCCCCCACGCGCTGCTCCAACTGCGGCGGCAGTGGGGAGGTTCGCCAGGTGCGCCAAACCTTGCTGGGCTCGATGGTCCAGGTGACCACCTGCCCCACCTGCAATGGGCAGGGCGAGGTCATCAACAGCCCCTGCCGAGCCTGCAATGGTCGTGGGCTGGAGCGTAAGACCCGCAAAAAGTTCGTCAATATCCCCGCTGGCGTCGACACCGGTAACCAGATCCGCATGGCTGGGGAAGGTCAGCCCGGCCAGTACGGTGGGCCGGTCGGCAACCTGTACCTGCTGGTGGAAGTCAAGCCGCACCAGTATTTTCGCCGTAAGGGCAACGACATCTTGTTGGATCTGAACATCAACGTTGCCCAGGCAGCCCTGGGAGCGGACGTCCAGGTGCCCACCGTGGATGGCATGGAGACGCTGAAGATCAACAGCGGTATCCAGCCCGGCAAGGTCTTGCGCCTGCGCGGCAAGGGCGTACCATACCTGCGCGGCAGTGGGCGCGGCGACCAGCTGGTGGTGGTCAACGTGGATATTCCCAAAAACTTGAATACAGAACAGCGTCGTCTGTTTGAGGAGCTGGCCCATAGCCTGGGCAGCGAGGTCCGCCCTCAAGAACGCAGCTTTTTGGATTGGTTAAAAGAAACCCTTGGAAGTTAAGCGCCTTTCCGGGGATATACAGGTAGATTCCTGCCAGCGGGGGTAACACAGAATGGGTAACCCAGCCTGGGTTGAGGTGTCGTTAAAAGTAGATGGAGAAATGGCTGAAGCTGTGGCTGAGGTCCTTTCTCGCTTCGCGCCCAATGGGATCGTGACTGAATCCACCACCATCATCCCTGACGAGGAGGGCGAGGGCACGCCCGCCGGGCCTGTGCGGGTGTGCGGCTACCTGCCTGCTGGTAAGCATCTAGGCGAAACCCGGCGCAGGTTGGAAGAAGCACTGTATTACCTGGGCAGGATCCGCCCGGAAAACCCCCTTCCGGCGCCTGAATTTAAGTTGATCGAAGAGATCGATTGGATGGAGGCCTGGAAGAAGAATTACAACCCGATCGCGGTGGGAAAGAAACTGATCGTGGTGCCGGTCTGGCTGGAGTCACCCTCCCAGGAGCGCATCCCCATCCACATCGACCCGGGCATGGCCTTCGGTACAGGTACTCACCCCTCCACCCAGCTCTGCCTGGAGATCATGGAGGATTGGGTCGAGCCCGGCCAACCTGTGATCGACATCGGTTGTGGCTCAGGCATTCTGTCGATCGCAGCCATCAAGTTAGGCGCCAGCCGCGCCTTGGGTGTGGACACCGATACCAGCACGCTCCCGGTTGCCCAGCAGAACGCGGTCAATAATGGTGTGGATAATCATTTGGAGTTGGGGGTTGGCTCGGTGGCTGAGGTTTTGGCCGGACGTTTCTCGTTCCAAAAGGCGCCCCTGGTGCTGGCCAATATCCTGGCCCCGGTTTTGATCCGCCTGCTGGATCAAGGCCTGGCCGAACTGCTCACTCCGGGGGGCATCTTGGTTCTATCTGGCATTCTGGAAGAGCAGTGGCAGGGCCGGGAAGGGGACCCATCCATGCAGGATGCGCTCAAAGAACATCATTTAGAAGTGCGCCAAATCGCCCAGCGCGGCGATTGGGTAGCCCTGGCGGTTTCGCCCGCCTAGCCGGTTCACCCGCTTTAAAGAAGACAAGCCCTCGGGTGAGGGGGGCACCCGAACGCTTGTCAATAGTATTCTACATGAATATTTAAGAAAAAGCAAGCGTTTTAATCTCCTGGCGTTGGCGCCAGGGATTGTGCGCCTGAAGTCTTTTCCTCAGCCGGGTGGCGCCCATCCTCGATATGGACGATGGCGGGGATGAAATAACCCGCTACCCCCATCAAAGCCGTCACCACCCCGCCGATGATAAACCACATCTGCACCCCGTACAGGTCAGCCAGCGGGCCCGCAATCAGCAATCCCAGGGGGGTCATGGCGGTGGCCGTACTGATGATCAGCGTGAACACCCGTCCCTGCATCTCCGGCGCCACGCAGGCTTGCACTACTGCCATCAGCGGTCCGTTGGTGATCGGGTTGCCCACGCCCATCAGGAACATGGCTGCCAGGGCCAGCAGAAAGGCCGAAGAAGGTGAGACCCCCACGACCAGGCTGCCGCCCCCGATCAACAGCAGGCCCAATAGTGAAGTCAGGATGCGCCGTCGAAAACCTCCCCATACGCTCAGCAGCAGCCCTCCCCCCATCACGCCTACGCCCCAGGCAGACTGCATCCAGGCTAGTTGCAGGGCTTCTCCCTTGAAATGATCGGTTACCAATAAAGGCAGCAGAGCGAAGCCCGGGTTGAGCACCAGGTTGATAATGGTGGCGATCACCAGGATCATCACCAACCCGCTCCAGCCCTTCACATACAGCAAACCGGCTTTAAGATCTTCCCATACCGAAGTGCGAGCTGCAGCCTGTCCCGCCTCCCCTTGCACTACCGGCTGCGGAACAGGGATAAAGACCAACGGCAGGATGGCCAGCAGCGCCGTCCCTACATCGATAGCCAGCACGCCGTGGACCGGCAGCAGCTCCAGCAGCAGCGCCCCCATCGGCGCTGAAGCGATGTTCATCCCGCCCATCAGGATTTGATTGACGCCCTGCACCCGCGCCAGGTTCTCCTTGGGTACCATCAGGCTGGTCGATGCCTGCATGGCCGGCCAGTGGAAGCTGCCTGCCATGGCCCGCACCAGCATGGCCAGGTAGACCTGCCAGATTTCGACCCTGCCGCTCAGGAACAGTCCTGCCAACGCCAGGGTAGCCAGCGCGACGGTCCCATCCGAGAGCATCATAATCGCCCGCCTGCTCCAACGATCGACCATGGCCCCTGCCACCGGGCTCAACAAGACCTGCGGCAGCAGGCCCACCAGCGAGGCTGTCGCCAAGATAGTGGCCGAGCCGGTCGTCTTGGTCAGCCACCAGATCAAAGCAAACTGCACCAGCTGGCTGCCCAGCAAAGAAAAGGCCTGTCCGGTCCAGATGGTAAAGAATGGCGCCATCCAGGAACGTTTACCGCTGAAGATATCGAATCGTTGCATATTGTATTTCTCCGGAACAGAGAGCTAAGGCCTGCCCAAACAGGCCCTATTCCCATGGTTAGCGTCGCTCAATCTGGTAGAGCGGCGCTACCCTGTCAAAGGAGGATTTTTTAGCTGCTGGAGACCAGCTCGCCCTTGAGCGCCTTGCCCATGCCGTCCAGGCTATTCCCCAGCCTGTCCAGCGCCCGCCCGCTGATCCCGCTGGAACCAAGCTCAGATCGGCGCATTGAGTGGTTATTGTGCGCCGCGCGGGCCAGTTCAGCCTGCCGGGCGTTGTGGTGAATTTTTATGATCGAATAATCTGTGTAATACATTTCAAGCTCCTTTAAGAATACTCAACTTAATCTCAGTTTCTAAAAGTATTATATATAAATTATTTATATTTGTCAAGTATTAATTTAAAATTATTAATCTTTAAATCAATAAAATTAATATTTTTCTAAGTTGTCCCAGTTTGGTCCTCTAAATGCAATCAGGAGTTACGCAGTTCAGACGGAGGGCTCTTTTTCTTCGAAGTGCGCAAGTCCTGACAATATTATTGACCTTTACCTAAATCGGTAAACTTCAACTGGCAGAAACGTCCCGCAGGTTCCCTCAAATTAAAACTGTTTGGAAGTCGAACCTGCGGGACGTTGATAACCAAATAATCTGAAGACCAATAGGTTGAGCTCTGTACACATATGCAGGAGTGGGACATCATCCCACTCCTGCATATGTGTACATGTATTTAATTATTCTATTTTGGTAACTACTCAGCTATGAAAGAAAATTACCCCAAAATTGGTGTGCGCAGGGGGCGTACGCCCCCTGCGCACACCAATTTTGGGACATTCACCCTGCGAAGGCTTTAGCCTGAGCAATTACCTATTTTGTTATTTATGATTAAGGTGGTAAGCCCTAAGCAGGCTTGCGCGCCTGGATTAGCGCCGAAAACGGCACGCCGGCGGGCACAAACGGCAGCCCCTCCAGGAACTCTCCCTTTGGTTCCACCTGGATATCGCTGAATCCGGTTGCCTGTAATTTTTCAATATATTCACCGGCTGGGATAGCGCCCGATACACAGGCGCTCCAGGCCTCCATATCCTGCCTTAACTGCTCGGAAAGCTCGCCCTGGATGACGATATCCGAGACCGAAAACAGCCCGCCCGGCTTGAGCACCCGCCAGGCCTCTTTGAAAACTGCATTTTTATCCGCAGCCAGGTTGATCACACAGTTGGAAATGATCACATCCACGCTGTCATCCTCGACCGGTAGCTCTTCCAGCAGGCCGTAGTGGAACTCGACGTTGCTGATGCCCATTCTATCTGCCGAGGCCCGCGCTCGCTCCAGCATCTCAGGCGTCATATCCACGCCGATCACGCGCCCGCTGGCGCAGACCTGTTTGGCTGCCAGGAAGCAGTCCAACCCGCCGCCCGAGCCTAGATCCAGCACAGTCTGACCGGGTTGGATATTCGCCTGGCTGAGCGGGTCGCCGCAGCCCAGGCTGAAACTGCTGATGTCTTGGGGCAGGTCAATCAGCAGGTCGGGATTGTAGAAGCTGTTATCGCAGCCGGAATCGCCGCAGCAGGAGCTGGATGATAGCGCGTGCTGGGCATAGTGCTGTCGCACGGATTCCCGGATTTGTTCAGGTGAATCAGACATTGTTTACCTCCACAATTTATATAGATATTGGTCTATGTATTGCTCTAAAAAAAGAGACGCTTCCCGGGTGATCTATCTATTCCAGATCTTGGATCGCCTGAGCAGCGTTAGACTCCGGCGCGAAGACCTGGATCAGGTTCCCACAACAGGAAGCGATGGCTTCCTGGTTCAAGGAATAGAAAGTTTGCTTGCCCTCGCTGCGTACCTTCACCAGCCCGGCCTCGCGCAGTACCGCCAGGTGGTGCGAGACGGTCGGCTGGCTGACCTGCCCCAGCTCTTCCACGATCTGGCTGACGCTCACCCAGCGGCAGCAGGTCAGGCTCATGATCTTTTGGCGGGTATCATCCGCCAGGGCTTTCGCAAATTCAACCGGTTGCATCCTGTCCTCTCGTTTTCAAATAGATGGCCATCTATTTGTAATTCTAATAGACGGTTGTCGATATGTCAAGGATTAAAATAACAAAAAAGGGCAGTTAGGCCAGGCAATCCCAGCCTAACTACCCTTTTCGGTTAAGTGTTATTTCACTCTGCCCGGGTTGTGCTGCGTACCGTCGCTGCCCCGCGCTTAACCGGGTAAACGTCGAAATCGCGCGCCACATAGGCCTGTGGGAACACCGCCTGGGCTTCGGCGATCACATCCCGCTCGCGATAGCGCCGTGAGATATGCGTCAGGATCAGCTCTTGCACGCCCGCCTTCAGCGCCAGCTCGCCTGCCTGTTTGGCAGTCAGGTGGCCGAACTCGTGCGCCATCTCGGCCTCCTCCTCCAGGTATGTGGCCTCGATCACCAGCGCATCTGCCCCCTGGCAGACCTCCAACAGATCGTCGGTGCGCCCGGTATCGCCCACGTGCACCAGGCGCGTGCCCGGGTGGGCAGGACCCAACACCTCATCAGGTGTGATCGTGCGCCCGTCCGGCAGCGTCGCCGGCTGTCCGTTGACCAGGTCGCGCCGCCAGGGGCCGGGTGGGATGCCCAGCTCCTCCGCCCGCTCGGGCAAAAATGGACGCCGCTCCCGCTCCTGGAACAGGTAGCCAAAGCTGCCTGCGCCGCGATGCCACACCGGGAAGGCGCTGATTTCGAAATCCCCTTCTTGGAAGATAACCCCCGGCTGCACCGGTCGCAAATTGATCGCCATGGGCGGCCGCGCTCCGCGCAGCACCACCCCAAACAGCAGATCGTGGATGCGCTCCAGCGCCCACTGCCCGCCGTAGATATCCAGCTCGTCGATGGCTTCCCAGCGCGTAAAGGTGGACAGCAGTCCACCCAGCCCCAGGATATGGTCCAGGTGCCCGTGCGTGATCAACACCTTGTTCAGCCGCTTGAAGCCCAGCCCCGACTTGAGGATCTGGCGCTGCGTGCCCTCCCCGCAATCCACCAGGAAGCGGTGTTCGTCGTGCAGCACCACCTGCGCCGACAGTCCCCGGTGGATGGATGGCGCAGAGGCGGATGTTCCCAAAAATACGATTTCGAACAAGAGCGGGTCCCTTTCCGGCCTATTGTACCCCAACTTCTTGCCGGGCTGACGCTCTGGGATGGCCGGAAAGTCACCCCTTTATAAGGGTGACGCGCTCATTCCATAACTCTTTTTTGGTCCGGCCTAACCCATTACGCCCAACTGCTGCAGCAGATTCAACAGGTCAGGTCCACCCCAGTGTTCGATAAATTTCCCGTTTTCGATCCGCACTACATCAAACGCGAAGACGGTCACTGGCTTGCCGGTTGGAGCGATGCCTTGAAACTGGCCTTGGTGCGTACCGCGCAGTGTCATGCAGAAAGCAACCCGGTCACCCTCCGCAATCAGGTCGTCAATTGTGACATAGACATCCGGGAATGCGGTCCGCAAACCAGCCAGTCGCTGCTTTTGAGCCTCTAGGGTGAGTGACGGCGCAGTCGGTGAGAGGTGGCGCTTGTAGTTTGGAGAAACCAAATTGTCTAGAGCATTCAGGTTGCCCTCATTTAGCACTTGCTCAACATAATAACGTGCAAGAGACTTGTTTTCTTCGGATGACATAGATCATCCTCCTTAGACTCCATTTATTGGTAGGAACCTAATATACAGCGCAATGTCAGACAACTTGATCAGACTCTAAAGGTTTATTCTCGCGAATACGCGCCTTCTCTGGGAAAGTACGCTGGCTTACTTATCGTTCTGGCTGTCCAGAAAAACCTTTAGGGTCTTGCGGCAAGATAATTATCGTGACCTTGCGCTGTAATACGAATGGCTGGCAAACTTTATTTTCAAATCATATTCCCGGTTTTAGCCCATCGCCGGGATCACGCCCATTTGCTGCAGTAAGCCCAGATAATCGCCAAACTCCCACTGCTCGACCAACTTGTCGTCTTGAAAGTGATAGACGCTGCAGCCGCTGAATTGGACTTGTTTACCGCTGGGCGGGATGCCCAGGGAGGGCGAGGTCCCGGTGTGCACAGCTTGCCAGCTCCAGCGTATCGCTGCCACATCGCCTTCTACGATGATTTCTTCGCAGGTGGAGTGGATTTCTGAGAAAGCCCCTAGCATGCCTGCGTCGCTGGCCCGGTTGGCTTGTTTGCCCTCTACGCTCGGAAAGGGGGGGCGGTGAAAAACAAATCCGTCAGCATAGATCTTATATGTTTCATCCAGGTCTTGTTTGTGCCAGAAATCGTCATTCATCTTCAATAGTATGGCTTTGATTTCTGCGGGTTTCATGGTCTGTCTCCTTTCTATGGATCGAATTATTTCAGAGTCCTGGCTATCCCCTGCAGCCAGGACTCTACGACGGGGTCAGCAGGGTAAATCGCGCAAATTGTCCCCAGGTTTGCGTACGTCAGGCTGGTGAGCACCAAGAGTGTCACGATCAGCAGCACGCTGAACAGGATTACGATCTTCTGTTGCAGGTCCAATTCATTTCTTTGCATAATAAGCCTTTCTCTTAAACTGGCTTTCCCTGTCTACAAGTTCCCTTTGCATTGCGTACCCTCTTGAAGGTTTAACCTCTCCTAATCGCGGATGTG
>JAWOHN010000161.1:0-19929 GCA_046485135.1 Anaerolineales bacterium
TGCGCCTGGTGGACCGCAACAGTGGGCAATTGCGCGATGTGACTGTCGACGCCAACCCTCCCGGCCAAGCTGCCGGTGGCGAGCCAACCATCCATTATTGGAGCCCGAAGTGGTCCTCGGATGGCCAGCTGCTGGCTTACCAGCGCAATGTGGGCCAACCGATTACTGAGGGCTATAACTATACCTTTGAAGTCTGGGTGTACGAGGTAGCCAGCGGAGAAGCCCGCCAACTGCTGAGTGATGAACGGGTAGTCAACTTTGCCTGGAGGCCAGGCACGCATCAATTGGCTGTCAGCTTTGGGATTGAGGATGGTTACTTCACTACCGCTGGCCAGCTCGACAGCACGAAAGCCAGAGGTATCTGGGCCATCGACGCGGATAGCGGAGAAAGCCTGGAATTGGTCCAGCCTGAAAACGGCTACTCTTTGGGACGCCCGCAATGGTCAAGAGATGGGCGCTACCTCTTTTTCGATGAGGTTTGGAATTACGAAGGGACTGGATACTTCACCATTTATGATTTCGATAACGAAAGCTATGCTTCCTCACAGGAAACCATCGGCTTCTACGACCTTTCTGCAGATGGGCAGACTCTGGCTTACGATACGCTGACGTATGGACCCAGCGGCGAGGAGAAGATCTACCTGCGCCTGTTGGCGGGGGGCGACCCGCAGCAGTTTTCGCCAGATTACGAAATTGGCTACGCCTTTTACCCGCTTTTCTCACCTGACGGCGACCTACTGGCGTACCTGGCAGAGGTCGGCGCCCCTGATAGCGGGCAGTACACGTTGTCTGTTCAAGAGCTGCAGGGAGAAGAAGCGCGCCTTATGGGTGTTTTCGAATTCGGGTTCTACCTCAATTGGCTGGAGGACGGCCGCGGCCTGATTCTTTCCGGCGGACCTTTCGAAGCTCGCAAGGTCTTCGAAGTCTCCCTGGCAGATGGCGACATCCGGGTGCTGGCCGAGGGCGATATGCCTGCGCTGCAACCGGCAAGCCGCTGAGTTGTTCCAAAATTTATGTTGTGAAGGGCGCGCGCCCTTCACAACATAAATTTTGATTCGCTTTATATTACGATAATTACGATATTAATAGTATAATTATTAGATCGGGGTTATAAAGACAGGATTGAAGGGCGATCTCGTCAATACATCTCGCGGATCAAAAGCTCTGCATGTTACGCGAACCGGGCGATCGAAGAGAATCGCTGCCCACATCGAGGCCACAGAAAAATCATCACGGTGCTCACAAGAAGTGCCACAGCCATCCTCTTGCTGAAAGGCGAGGAGGTAGATTGTTGCGGTTAAGAGCATCTCACAATGACCCAAGACGGGCCGTCCGGGAGTGAAGGGTGCAGAGGCTGTTGTTTTACGAATGGCAGATTGATCAAATAAACTAAATAAGGAGAATACCGTGATGAATAAAAGAACGACCATGTTGGGTTATAGCCTGATGCTGATCCTGTTGCTTACTTCGGCCTGTACGCCAGCGCAGCCGGAAGCCATGACCAGCCCACCCACGCAAACAATTGCCCCATCCACAGTCACCAGCGTCCCAGCGACGGCAACCACTGTCCCAACCGCAACACCAGTCCCCACAGCAACAGCCACCATTACACCCACCGAGATTCCCGCCCTGAACCCATCTGCACGGGGGGATGTATCGATGGCTTACGACAGCGAGTCGGACAAGATCATCCTGTTTGGCGGGCATACTGGTGGAGATTACGACGACCCTGCCCATTACAATGGCGAGACTTGGGCCTATGATGTGGCTACCAACACCTGGACTGAGATGAAGCCAATTCCGGGTCCGAAAGCGAGAAGTCATCACGGTTCAGCGTACGACTCTGAATCAGACCGGGTGATCCTGTTCAGCGGAGGCGACCATAGAGATTTATCACTGCCAGATACCTGGGCGTATGATTACAACACCAATACCTGGACAGAGATGGCAAAAGGACCAGCCAATCGCTACGGCTTTCGCATGGCCTATGACTCAGAGTCAGATCGCATCATCCTGTTTAGCGGGCATAGATTTCCCAACGAATTCTTGAACGACACCTGGGCTTACGACTTCAACTCAGACACCTGGACGCAGATGCAGCCAAGTACCAGCCCTAAAGGGCGAGCCTTTCATGGTATGACCTATGACGCACAAATCGACCGGGTGATCGTATTTGGTGGTGATGTTAATTACGCACCTCGGTCCGACACCTGGACTTACGATTTCAACACGGACACCTGGGAAGAGGTAAAACTCGATATGGGGACACCACCGCGCGGCCGTTTCGATCTTGCCATGGTCTACGATGCCGGGGCAGATCAGACCATCTTATACGGCGGCCATACCGGCGGTTCAGAGACCTGGGTGTTTGACTACAGCCTCCGCACCTGGACACAGCTAGAACCCGACCAGGCTCCTGGTACACGGTCATTGCACTCCCTGGTTTATAGCAGTGCCGCGGAGCAGGTGATTCTGTTTGGCGGTCAGTTATTTACCCAGTTCGATTACACCGATCAAACCTGGAGCTTTGACCTCAACAGCAATACCTGGACCAATCTAACGCGCAGCCCTTGACCCTCCCCGCTCAAGGGAAGGCCTTCGTCGCAGAAAAAGCGCAGCGGGCATTCGACCACTGCGCTTTTTCTCGAATCGTGACAGCAATTAATGAAAATACGGCTTGAGGATATCCCGAGACAGGTAGAAGCCGCGCTTGACCAGCTCTTCGTCGCCCTCATAGACACGGTCCTCATGCTCGATGCTGACCACGTAATCGTAGCGGGCAGCCGTCAGCGCCGCGAAGAACTTGGCCCAATTCATGTCGCCCAGGCCGGGCAAGCGTGGCACCTGCCAGCCCATGCCCTGCGAGAGCACGCCATGGTTGTACAGGCCTTCGTGGTCGATATGCAAATCTTTGGCGTGCACGTGAAAGATCTTGTCGGCGAATTCGCGCACCACCTGCTCGTAGTCTATCATTTGTAGGATAAGATGTGATGGATCCAGGTTCAGCCCGAAGTTATCATCCGGAATAATCTCCCACATCTTGCGCCAGATTGCCGGTGTGCTGGCCAGGTTGTTGCCGCCCGGCCATTCATCATAGGAGAAGATCATTGGGCAGTTTTCGATGGCAATCTTGACTCCGTGATCTTTAGCAAACTTGACGATAGGCGGCCAGATCCTGGCGTAATCTTCCAGGTTCTGCGGCACGGTTTTGTCCTTATCCTTGCCGACAAAGGTCCCGACCACCTCCACTTCCAGCATGGCCGCAGCTTCGATGACCTTTTTCAGATGCCCGATGACCATTTCACGATGCTCCGCATCAGGATGCAGCGGGTTCGGATAATAGCCGAGCGAGGAGATCGGCAGCCCATAACCATCCAGCATGCTGCGGATATCCTTGGCTTGCGCTTTGGTCAAATCAGTGACGTTGATATGGGTAACGCCTGCATAACGGCGGGTGGCTTTTTCGAGCGGCCAGCAAGCGATCTCGATGGCCTGGAAGCCGCTTTCAGCGCCCCATTTCGCAGCCTGCTCGAGCGTGTTGTCTGGCAGGGCAGCCGTGAAGAAACCGAGTTTCATAGGTACCTCCTTGAATGAGATCAGATTACGATATGATCCTCTAAAATGATATGCGCAGTGGCGCACACCACCTTAGGTCGTTTATCCATGATCAGGCCACCTTCACCCAAGCGCCTTCTTTTGCGCTTCTCTCTATTGCGCTGCAAAGCTGCATTTCATAGTGACCATCAGCGAAGGTGGGGAAATCTGGCGTTTTGGAGTAATCTCCAGCCAAAATATAATTATAGACTTTGGTGTACATCTGTTTAAACGTATCCGGAAAGCCCTCGTTGTGACCCCCCGGGTAAGAGGCAGTCTCGCGCGCTTCAGGCGAGAGCAGGGAGGGATCCTTCAACAATACTTGATTGGGTTCAGTGCGGTGCCCAATCCACAGCTCGTTGGGTTTTTCCGAATCCCAAGCCAGGGATGACTTCGAGCCGTTGATCTCGTAATACAGACGGTTCTTGCGTCCAGAAGAGACCTGCGATACGGTCAGAATGCCGCGCACGCCGTTTTCGTAATGCAGGATGACTGTGGCATAGTCTTCCGTGTGAATGGGTTGGTCGATATAATCCTCGGGCGTCAAAATCTTGCCGGTGAAAGTCTCCAGCGGTTTGGCCGGTTTCTTGCGCACAGGATGGAAGGTTTTAAAGTCAGCATATACTTCTTCGACGCGCAAACCGGTAATAAAAGTCAGCAGATCAAGCCAGTGAGAACCGATATCACCCACTGCGCGCAGCGTCCCCCCCAAGCCTGGTTCCAGGCGCCAGTTCCAATCCGTGGGGAACAGCAGCCAATCTTGCAAGTAAGAGCCATGCAGGATGTAGATATCCCCCAACGCGCCGCTTTGCACCATGCTGCGCGCCTGTTGGGCTAGCGGGTACATGCGGATGTTAAAGTTAATCGCGTTGACCAGCTTCTTCTGCGCTGCCAGTTCGACCAGTTCGGCCGATTCGGCCGCGGTCATCGACAGCGGCTTTTCGCACACCACATGCTTGCCAGCCAGCAGGGCAGCCTTGGCATGGGGGTAGTGCAGGTGATTGGGTGTAGCCAGGTGCACCACATTGATATCCCCATCTGCCAGCATCTCATCCAGTGACCCATAGGTTCGCGGGATGCCTAATTGCGCGGCCTTCTGCTCAGCCAGTTCTCGAGTCGCCTCAGCCAGGCCCAGCACATGAATACCATTGCGACGCAAGCCCTCCACATGGGCTGGGCCGATAAAGCCTGTCCCCGCCACACCTACACCAATGGTTTGCTTGGTAAACTGTTTGCTCATAAAGAAATCTCCTTAGTAGGTATCAGGCGTCGCGTCGGGCTTGGACACAACCTCTTTGCCTGCTTGCTGCACTTTGAAATCGTCCAGGATGGTCGCAGTAGCCGTCGCGCCGCAGCGGGTAATGCCGGTATCGATTGCTTCCAACAGGGCTGGCAAGGTACGGATACCGCCGGCTGCCTTCACCTGTACCTTTTCACTGACATTGGCGCGCATCAGACGTAGGTCAGCCAGGGTCGCCCCGCCGGGGGCAAAGCCCGTAGAGGTCTTGACCCAATCGGCGCCGGCTGCTTCACACAGCTTACAGGCAATCACCTTTTCTTCGTCGATCAGGTACGCGTTCTCCAAAATGACCTTGACTTTGACGCCGCGCGCATGAGCAACCTCGCAAACGGATTGGATATCCTGGCGCACTTCGTCTGTCTTGCCGGAACGCAATTGCCCGAGGTTCAGCACCATGTCCAGCTCCAAAGCGCCGTCATCCATGGCCTGCTGTGCTTCCGCTACCTTGATCGAGGTCAGATTGCTGCCATGGGGGAACCCGACCACGGTGCTGACCAGCACATCTGAGTCCTTAAGCGTCTCCTTTGCCAGTTTGACATGGCAGGGCTTCACACAAACCGTGGCAGTGTGGTAAAGGGCCGCCAATTGGCAACCGGCAATCACATCCGCTTCGGTCAATTCTGGGCGCAACAGGGAATGATCAATGACCTTCGCCAGTTGTTTATAAGTGATGGTTTTGCTGTTTAATGTGCTCATATGGCCTCCCCTTATACTTTCTTCCATAGATCGATGGGTTTTTTAACTGTGGGCGGGTCATAGGGGAATTCGATCTTCCGTCCCTCGCCGGCCGATTGGTAAGCAGCATACATGATTTTGAGCACTTCGCGGCCATCCTCCCCGGTTTCCATGCAGGTCACCTTGCCCAGCACGCTATCTACAAAGTGCTGCATTTCTTGGGGGAAGCCGTAGTTCCAGATTTCTTCAAACATGGTGAAGGTATAGCCTCGCGTCTGCCCGGCTTTTTCAACTGCATAACCATAGCCCTCTTCCGAGTAGGTCAGCAGGGAACTGCCGCGTAACAGGTCGGCGCGCGTATGCCCTTTATTGCCATAGATCTCACAACGGTCGTCCACACCGCCGCCCTTGGCCCAGCTATTTTCCAACATAGCAAGCTTATTGCCCTCATACTCCACAATAGTGTAGGAATGGTCTTCCCCCTGCGTGCGATCCTGGTGGACATAGGTGCCCATAAAAGCAGTTACGCTTTTTACCTTTGGCTTGCCCAACACCCAGCGGGTGTATTCGATCGAGTGGCAACCCATATCCAGCAGCACTCCACCACCGGAACGGTTGACATCCCAAAACCAGGGCATATGCGGGCCGGGATGTTCTTCAGACTGCTTGGCTAAGAATGGTTCGCCGATAGCGCCATCATCAATCAAAGTCTTGGCCCGCACGTATTTCGGCGCAAACAGCAGCTCCTCCGCATACATCAGCAGGACGCCCGCTTTCTGGCAGGCCTCGATCATTTGGTCCGCTTCTTCCAATGTAACGCACAGCGGCTTCTCAATGATGACATGCTTGCCAGCCTGAGCCGCAGCCAACACCGCTTCGCAATGCAGATCGTTAGGGATACCGATGTCAACGATATCGATGTCCTTATCCTTCAACATCTCGCGGTAATCGCTGTAGGCGAGGGGGATTTGCCGCTCTTTGGCAAATTTGTCAGCGCTATTGGGGCTGGCAACTGCAACGACATAAGCGTTATGTACCCAGCCCTTGAACGCTGCATGGTGAATATCGCCCACAAAGCCGGTCCCAATCATGCCAACTTTGACGGATTTGTTCATTACCTCCTCCTTTGATAATAAATTTGGTCCTGTTTAGGTTAAGGGTAACCGGTATATTTCCGCTTATACTACTGGCGCAGAGCCTTTTGGCGACCGTAAATGGATATCAGCAGCAATAGCGTTCCACCGAGCACCATCCGGCGCACAGAATCAGGCATCTGCATGGTGGTTAGCAGGCTGGTCATGAGGGTCAACAAAATTGCCCCTGCCATCGTGCCCCAGTAGCTGCCCTTCCCACCTGAAAGTAGTGTGCCACCCACTGCCACCGCAGCAATCGAAGGGAACAAAAACGGTTGTCCCAAGCTGATCAGGACGACCCCGGTATTGCCAACTACCAGGAAACCTCCAAAGCCGGCCAGCATTCCTGCTAGGGAATAGGTAGCCAGATTGGTTCCAATCACATTCACGCCTGAGAGTTTGGCCGTCACCCGGTTTACACCGATGGCAAACAAGTTTTTACCATAGGTGGTTCGCTCTAAAAGCAGCCACATCAGTATCCCAAAAATGATCCAGATAATAATCGCCCCTGGAATTCCAAAGACCAACGGTCTGGCGATCAAACGAGTCATAATGGGGGCAATTTTGCCACTCACATTGCCGTGGTTGATCACAATGATGGCGCCGGTGACCACGCCGGCCATACCCAATGTCATCACAAAAGGCGAAATCTTTAAGAAAGTGATGCCTGCTCCATTCAGCAGGCCAATAATGGCTCCCACGATTAGCGAGGCCACCAACGCCTGCAACACCATACTATCCTGGCCGTTGACCATCACATAGGTGATGATCGCCGTCAGTGTAACGATCGAGCCAGCTGAAAGGTCAATGCCCTCAGCGCCGCTGATGATGACCAGGGTCTGGCCCGCGGCAATCACGCCCAGAAAAACAGACAGGCGCAGGATATTGAGCGCCTGAGCTCTCGCCACATTCAGATCGCTGCCGAATCCATTGGGCAAAAAACCGGACATAATGAAGAGTACGATAGCCAATATTAAAGCTGCAACCGGGGGAGAGATAGAGAAACGCTTCATATTCCCCTCCTGCGGATCAGATTGATGACGCCTGGCGCTGCCAGTGCGGCTACAATGATAGATGCTTTGACCAGAGTCTCCCACCAGGTGTCGATCCTGGCAAAAGAGATGATGTTTTGGATCAAGCTGAGGATCATCGCCCCCAACACCGGCCCCGTAACCCCGCCAATCCCACCACTGAAGGCGTTCCCGCCGATCACAGCGGCAGTAATGGAGTTCAGGGTCATCGGATTGCCGATTTCAGCGTTGCCAGAGCCGCTCAACATGGTGATAGCAATGCCTCCCAGCGCTGCCATCACTCCGGAGATGACATAGGTGCTAAACCTGACTAGTGTCACCGGCACAGCCGTCTCGTAAGCAGCCTCTGCTTTACCACCTACTGCAAAGAGATATTTCCCATAGCGGGTGGAGCTTAAGTAAAGCCAGATCAGCAAGACCACCCCAATCACGTAAAACGCCAGTGGCAAACCCAGAGGGGTCGAAGTCCGGTATAGGTTCGCAACGTCAGCCGGGATGCCGCCTCCAGGGTTTGGCAGGACAAACAGCGCAAAACCGGCAAACAGAAAGCTGGTAGCATAGGTGGTGATAATCGGTTGTAGGCGCAGAAAAGCAATGAAAAAGCCATTGATAGCCCCTGCCAGGGCGCCCGCCAGCAGGGCGACAAGGACAAATTGCAGCATTTTCTCCGGCGAACCCTCCAACCCAACCTGGGTCGCCAAAATCGTGTTGACAATGGAAACCACCCCGCCCACCGAGATATCGATCCCACCGCCCAACAAGACGATGGCCTGTCCCACCGCCAGCAAAATCAGCGGTAGAAATACACGCATATTGCTGTTCAAGGTGTCCCGTGCAAACATATTGGGCTGCAAGTACCAGTTGATCGCGATGACCACCACCAACAAAATGAGCGGAAAGAACGCCGGGTAGCGGCTCATCAGGAAATCCCAGGTGATGCGTTTTTTCATAACGCACCTCCATTGGCGATACCCAGGCTGGCAGCGATCAAATTTTCCTTGGTCAGGGAGTCGCCAGCCAGCTCCGTACGGATCAGCCCGTCATGCATCACCAGCACCCGCTCACACAAGCCAACCAGCTCCTCATCCTCACTGCTATAGAACAAGATCGTCTTCCCTTCACTGCACAATTGGGTCAGTAATGCATATATTTCGGCTTTGGTGCCCACATCCACACCTTTGGTTGGATCGTCCAATAAGAGCAGTTTCGGTTTGCGGATCAGCCATTTGCCCAGCACCACCTTTTGTGCATTGCCGCCCGATAGGCTGCTGACGGGCTCCTGCAAGCCAGCCATAACCAGGTTCAAGCTATCGCCGACCAGTAAGGCATCTTTTCGGGCCTCCTTGATCCGTAGTGGGAAACCATACCTGGACCAGGATGGCAGTTGTAGATTTTCCAGAATGGAGCGGATGTAGAGCAAACCCTCCCGCGCACGGTCGCCAGGAACGAGCGCCAGCCCTTGTTTCAAGGCTTCACGGGGGTGCTTGAATTTCTTCTTTTTGCCAAACAGACTGACTGTACCCGAATATGGGATATCACCGAAAAGTGAATGCAACAGGTCGCGCTGGCCTTGCCCCTGCAAACCCCCAATTCCAACCAATTCCCCTTCGTGGACTTTGAAACTGACCCCGTGGAGGGTGTCTGTATGCAAGTCCTCTACCTCCAGACATACCGGTTTTTCCTCCCCCTGGGTAACGCCTCGTGTGAAGGCGAATACGGACTCTTTTTCGATCATCAACTTAACCAGCTCTTTTTCGTTGATATCCTTGATTTCACCCGCGCCCACCGTCCTGCCGTTGCGCAGCACGCTGTACCGATCTGCAATGCGGAAAATTTCTTCCATGCGGTGCGAGACGAAGACAACCGCCTTACCGGCCTCTTTCCATTTCCCAATCAACTCGAACAGGCGCTGCACCTGGCGGTTGTCCAGGCTGGCGGTAGCTTCATCCAGTATGATCATCCATGGATCAAAGCTGATCGCTTTCAGGATTTCGATGATTTGTTTTTCATCCGGCGGCAGCGTAGCCACCACGTCATCCGGATGGATATCGATTTTATAGGTGCCCTGAAACAGGGCCAATAATTGCTCGGTCTTCTCATTGAGCAGTTTGTTGTTGACCGTTCCAAAGGCCGTCATCGGCTCACGCGTCAACCAGATATTTTCGGCCACCGTCATTTGGGGGATCAGGCTCAGTTCCTGGAACACCGTGGCAATGCCCATGTTCTTGGCTGCCTGAGGGGATGAAAACTGTACCGGTTTGTCATCCAGGAGTAGTTGTCCTCCATCGAGGACAACTACTCCATTGATAACCTTACTCATCGTGCTTTTGCCGCTTCCATTTGCGCCGATCAAAGCCACGACTTCCCCGGTATGAACATCCAGGTTCCCATCAGAAAGTGCTACAACGCCGCCGTAGCGTTTGATGATATTGCGGGCAGAAAGCGACTCAGGCATGATATTTTACGGTAGGAAATATTGCTGGACTTCGTCGTCGGTCATGATGTTATCCAGCAGGTAAGCATCCGGCTGTCCTACGCACATAGCCAGGCCTTCATCCAGGTTGTCGGAGGTGATCACCGCCGCCAGAGGCAGGACAAAGGATAGGCCGTTGGCGCCGCCCAACTTGGATGTGTCCACCCGCTTGCCCATCAACATATTGACCGCAATGCGCAGGCCGGTCGGGGAGACGCCTGGGTGGTTAGCCACCGCGATCGAGTCGAAGTCCGCGTTCATCGTCAGAGCTTCTTCCCACAGGTTCAGGAACTGGCAGCGACCCTCGCCCACACCTTGCGGCCAAACGGCCGGGTTAGCAGCCATAACGGCTTGCAGCGCGCCGATGGCCATGCCATCCTGCGTCCAGTAACCGGTCAGGTTCGGGTAAGCCGCCAGGAAGTTGGACATGACCTGTTGCCCGGTGGCTTCATCCCACCGGCCGGTGTCCGTCGCCAGCACGTTGATGCCTGGATAGTTGGCAAATACTTCAGCCACGCCATCCATGCGAGCCACGTTGGCAGGGTGCCCGGGGAAGCCCTCGATCAGCACCACATTGCCTTCACCGCCCAATTTCTCAGCCAGCCATTGTGCAGAGGTCTTGGCCCATTCTTTCTGATCGATGCCCACGTTGTACACACCGGGCACGTTCAGCTCCTGGTCCACCGAGATTACGATGATGCCTTTGTTCAAGGCTTCGAGCAGTGTCGAGTTCAGGCCGCTCACGTCGCCGGGGTTCACCAGAATGGCATCCACGTCCTTGGCGATCAGGTTCTGCAATTGTTGGATCTGGCCCGCCACATCCGTATCGGCGCTTTCGATCACCAATTCGGTCGTGATGCCCTGATCCATATACTCTTGATTGATCTCGATCAGCGAGGCGATCATCTGCGTGCGGTATTCGCTGCTGATGAATGGGTTCGAGATGCCGATTGTGAAGGGTGTCGCCACCGTTTCCTGGACAAAGAATTGCTGGACCTCGGCATCGCTCATGATGTAATCAAGCAGGTAAGCATCCGGCTGTCCTTCGCACATAGCCAGGCCTTGCTCCAGGTTTTCGGAGGTGATAATCGCGGCCAGGGGCATAACGAACGATAAGCCGTTCACACCGCCTAGTTTGCTCTCATCCACCTGCTTGCCCATCAGCATATTGACCGCAATGCGCAGGCCGGTCGGGGAGACGCCCGGGTGGTTAGCGACCGCGATTGAGTCGAAGTCCGGGTTCATTGACAGTGCTTCTTCCCACAGGTTCAGGAACTGGCAGCGACCCTCGCCCACACCCTGCGGCCAGGCAGCCGGGTTGGCAGCCATAACAGCCTGCAGCGCACCGATAGCCATGCCGTCCTGGGTCCAGTAACCGGTCAGGTTCGGGTAAGCCGCCAGGAAGTTGGACATGACCTGTTGCCCGGTGGCTTCATCCCACCGGCCAGTGTCCGTCGCCAGCACGTTGATGCCTGGATAGTTGGTAAAGACTTCAGCCACGCCATCCATGCGAGCTACGTTGGCAGGGTGCCCGGGGAAGCCCTCGATCAGCACCACATCGCCTTCACCGCCCAATTTCTCAGCCAGCCATTGCGCAGAGGTCTTGGCCCAGGCCTTCTGATCGATGCCCACGTTGTACACACCGGGCACGTTCAGCTCCTGGTCCACCGAAATGACGATGATGCCCTTGGCAACCGCTTCTTGCAAGGTAGCGTTCAAGCCGCTCACATCGCCGGGGTTGACCAGGATAGCATCCACGTCCTTAGCCATCAGGTTCTGCAATTGCTGGATCTGGCCAGCCACGTCCGTGTCGGCGCTTTCGATCACCAGTTCAGTGGTGATGCCCTGATCCATATACTCTTGATTGATCTCGATCAGCGAAGCAATCATCTGCGTGCGGTATTCGCTACTGATGAAGGGGTTCGAGATGCCGATCGTGAAGCGCTGGTCTGTTGGCTCAGCAGGTTCGGCCGGTTCGGCCGGCTCGGCTGGTTCTGCGGGTTGTTCTGGTTCGACCGGTTGCACGGGTGCCACAGGCTCTTGAGTGGGTTCTGGAGTAGCTGCGGTTCCACATGCTCCGAGCATAAGCGAGACCAACAACAAAACACTCAAAACAGGTAACAGTTTCTTAGACATTTGTCCTCCTCATAAACTTGGGTGAGTTAATTGATTGATAGAGCGTGCAGTTTTCTCTTCTTGGATCCTAACTACCTCCTTTCGTCCTCTAAAAGGAAAAGAGTAAATCGTCTTCCACAACAAACAAATAGTCTAATGCGAGCATAATCGATCCAATCACACCGGCGTCAGCGCCAGCCTTGGAAAAATTGACAGCCAGGTTGGTCGTCGCCAATGGTAACGAGCGGCGCAGCACCGCCCGCTTGATCGCAATCAACAGGTGATTCCCAAAATTAGCAATGCCTCCACCGATAAAAATATGACTCGGGTTGAAAAAATTTACCAGCCCGGCTAACACATCGCCAATCATCTGGCCGCTGGCTCGTATGATCTCCAGCGCCTCTTCATCCCCTTCTCGGCAGGCAGCATTGACATCCTCTGGGGTGAGCGTGCCGCCCTTTTCTTCCATCATTTTTCGCAGTAAGTCACTTTTTCCACTGCGAGCTGCCAGCATGGCTTTCTCACTGATCGCCGGACCGGCCGCCATCGCCTCCAGGCAACCGCGATTACCACAACGGCAGATCGGTCCCCCTTTATCTACACAGATATGCCCGATATCGCCAGCACTGCCATCGCTGCCCCGGTGAATTTTTCGGCTGACCATGATCCCACAACCAATGCCGGTGCCAATTTTAATGAGCAGAAAATGATCCACGTTAGCCGCATCACCAGAGCGTTGTTCCCCCAAAGCCATGATATTGACATCATTATCCACCACCACAAAAGCAGACGGGAAGGTGCCTTTGAAAAAATCACGGATCGGGTAATTCTCCCAATCAGGCATCAAAGGCGGAGCCACCAGGACTCCCCGGGCGAAATCCACCGGCCCTGGGACGCCCACGCCAATTCCCAAGATTTGCTCCGGGTGAGAACCCTGAGCAACCGCCAGATCCAGGATGACCCGGCTGCAACGACCCAATACCTCCTCTGGAGGATAGCGAACATCAGCAGATTCGTAGACCCGTCTCAGCACCAAACCGTTGATATCGGCCAGCGCAACCTCAATACTGGTGGCGCCGATGTCAATCCCCACTATATATCCCAATTGGCGGTTAAAGCGCAACAGGCGCGGCCTGCGCCCACCTTTCGAAGCACCTTCTCCCGCCTCTTCCAGAAAACCTTTTCCGATCAACGCATTAACTTCGTGAGATGTCTTCGCGCGTGACCAGCCGGTAATATTTGCAACCTCAACTCTCGAGGTCTGTCCAGTTTTCCTTAATGCCCGGATCACCTCTGCTTCTGCTGCACTGATCAGAACAGGGGCTTTGATATATTTCGATTTTTGGCTGGATGGAGCAGTTTTTAGAGCCATCAAAACCCTGGTTGGTGGCTAATTATTGTGTTTAAAGGCACAAAGTAATTCTATTTTAACAAAACAACTTTGTTTTATCAATACCTTTGTTTGGAAAATATATTTAGAACTTTGTATAAAGAGTAAACAAAGTTTTGGCCTGACAAATGAACATTACCTGCAGCGCAAGCCCCAATGGTAGCTATTTTATTATCTGCGAGATTTCCCCGCTCTGCTTGTGTTTTAAAATAAGCTTCAAACTGCCATCTGGCATACGCTCTTCTTTAATAAGATAATGTGTTGCATCATACTCCCTCAAGGCAGCCCCGGCGGTCTCGCTGCTGCCCCTACCGCGCCATTCTTGGATCTCGACCGGTTCCCAGCGCTTGGTTTCCGCTGCTTTATAACAGGCATCGATGATGGCATTGACAATGTATCCGTCATAAAAGGTCTCCATCGGCGCTTGCCCGGCATCCATGGCGTTGAACATGTCCATAAACATCGCTACGTAGCCCAGGGCCCCGATTTCATCCCCCACCGGGAACAGCCAGCCGGTATCGCCTTCTGCCTTTTCGGCCACGTACCCGCCCTGCCCGACATTCGTGAACATCTCAAAGCCGGTGCGTAGCCAGTGGTTCAACCAGACCGTGCCTTCGGTGCCAGCAATCTCATCCCGCAGATCCATCCCGCCGCGGAAGGTCCAGCTTACCTCAAACTGGCCGATGGCGCCGCTCTCATAGCGCACCAACCCCACCGCATGGTCCTCCGTATCGATCGGGTGAACCTGGGTATCCGCCCAGCAGGTCACCTCCAGGGGACGGTTGTCTTTACCGATAAAATTGCGCGCGATCTCGATACAGTGGCAACCCATATCCACAATGGCCCCGCCGCCCGACAGCTCCTTGCGCCAGAACCAATCGCTGTGCGGGCCGCCATGCGTCTCACGCGAGCGCGCCCACAACACCTTGCCCAGTGCGCCTTTTTGAGCCGCCTCCAATGCCTTGAGCGTCTTGGGTGTATAGACCAGGTCCTCCAAATAACCGTGGAAAACACCGGCCTTTTCCACAGCCTCGAGCATTTCCAGCGCCTCAGAGGCGTTGGTTGCCAATGGCTTTGTACACAAAACTGCCTTGCCGGCTTCGGCGGCCAGTAACGCGGCCTGCTTGTGCAGATGGTTCGGCAGGCCGATGATGACCGTGTCCACTTCCGGATCGCGAATGGCCTCAGCCATATCGTCCGTCCAGCGCGGAATGCCAAATTCTTGCGCAAAACTTTTCGCATTTTCTGCTTTGGCAGAGCACACCACCTTGATTTCGTCTTTCCCACGGAAATTGAGCAGGCTCATTGTGTAAAACCTGCCGATCAGTCCTGTCCCCAGCATGGCAATTTTTTGCATTTTCACTCCTCCAATAAGAAATCAATTTTCCGCACAAGCGCATTATATGGCAACAATTTTCACGTGTCAATTTCCGGCCCTATAAGAGGAAACACCGTGAAATCTCGACAGTAAGGTAAAATTTATCCTGCTCTTGATTGTGCGCACACACAACAATGTTTCAGGATTTTTGACCGCAATAACAATCTATTGAGATAAATTAGGACACTATAGACAATTATAGAAATTGGTAATATTTAATTGGCCAAAATGGGATTGTTCAAATGACAACAGCTACGATGACCTCTCGCCAACGCACGCTTACGGCTCTAGCGCACGAGGAACCCGATCGGGTTCCCACCGCCCTGGGCGGCGGCCCGTACGGTTTAGTAGACGACCTGTATCTACGCCTGGTCAGATTGCTCGACCTGGGCCAACCTGTGCCTCCCTTCCGCACAGGACATAACATTTCATACATGGACGACCGCTTGCTCGAAAAACTAGGCACCGATTTGCGCTATTGCTGGCCTGGATTGATGCCCAATAGCCCGGTTATCCCAGGGCCAGAGCCCGACACCTTCTACGACTCTTATGGGCAAATCTGGAAGCGCGTCTTGCCCTATTACTACGCCGGTGAGGGGCTGCTGGCTGAAGCTTCCAACATTGAGGACATCGAACGCATGGTCCGCTGGCCTGACCTGTCCGATCCTGCTTGGATGGCAGGCGTGGCCGAGCGCGCCCGTTTTCTGCGCCAGTCGACTGATTATTTTGTGGTCATGCGCATGGTTGCCTCCCATGGACCTTTCCAGACTGCCTGCGACCTGCGCGGTCTGGATACCTTCCTGATGGATATGGCCCTCAAGCCTGAATTTGCGGCTGCCTTGATGAACAGAGTCACCACCGTGATCGAAGGGTTGCTGAAGCTGGCTATGCAGGCCGGCGGTGAATGCTTCGACATGGTCGAACTCCCCGGCGATGATTACGCCGGCAACACCAACTTACTGGTATCACCCGCCATGTTCCGCCAATTCATCCAGCCCTGCCTAAAACGGCTCGTGGCAGCCATCAAAGAGCATCACCCACATGTAAAAGTCATGCTGCACAGCGATGGCGCTATTACCAAATTGCTCCCGGAGATCATTGCCCTGGGTGTCGATGTGCTCCACCCCCTTGAGCCATTGCCTGCCACCGACCTGGTCGCGATTAAGCAGATGTATGGCAGCCAAATCTCTTTCCTGGGCGGCATCGATATTTCCCATGCCATGCCCGGCACTAGAGAGCAGGTGCGCCTCGAAGCCAAACAACGCATTACCCAGCTTGCACCCGCTGGCAGCTATATCCTGGCCCCATCCAATCATCTACAAGCCGATGTGCCGGAGGAAAATGTGATTGAACTATATGAATCCGCCCACCAGTTTGGCGCATATCCGCTGCAAACTGAGCTTTTTTAACCACAAATTCCCTTCTTGGTCATCTCCCCCCTCCTGGCCGGCGCAGATTAATATTTCTTGTTGAATATTAATTTCCCCCCGCTTCATTTCTGTTAAAATACCCTCTGGCTAATATTAGACTAAAACGAGGTAATAACTCTATGAACAAAAAATTAATGGCCTTTTTTCTGGCCATCGCAGTCATTGCAGGTGGAGTATGGTTCTACGATTGGGTGCTCGGCGATACTCTGGAAGCCAGTGAGCCTATCCAGGCCGTGCCTTTGGAGATTGATACTCCTACATCCGAACCGCTTAGCGACCCAGACCCAACCGAAATCGCTGAACCTGTGCCAGATGCAACCGCGACTGAAGCTGCCGTTTCGGTCGCAGAAGTTGAAACCGGTGCAGACCCTCCCCCAGCCCTCACCCGCTATACGATCGTTCAAACGGAGTCTCAAGCCCGCTTCACCATCTATGAAGAGCTGAACGGAGTACCAACCGATGTGATCGGAGACACCGATCAGGTTGCCGGTGAAGCCGCCATCAATCTGGCAGACCTGAGTGATACGCGTATGGGTGTGATTTTGGTCAACGCGCGCACCCTGGCGACCGATGAAAGCCGGCGCAACCAGGCTATCCGCAACCGCATCCTGCTAACCGACCAATATGAGTTTATCAGCTTTACACCAACGGGGATCAGTGGGTTGAGCGGCAGCGCAGCGCTTGGTCAGACCTTCACTTTCCGCATCCTGGGTGACCTGACCATCCGCGATATCACCCAACCGGTGGAATTCGAAGCCACTGTATCGGTAGATTCGCCCGAGCGGTTAACCGGGACAGCCTCAACCGTCATCGCTAAGTCTGATTTCAATTTGATCGTACCCAACGTACCTTTTGTTGCCAACGTGGGCGAGAACGTGACCCTGGAGATTGATTTCGTCTTGGCTCCCGGATAACCTGGATCAGGCAGCTGCTCAATAACCCAATTCCCCGCCATCTCCGGCTGAACTGCCTAACTCCGATTAAATTTGGAACCAAAATTTTAGGGATTTCCCTACCTTATGGTTGGGAAATCCCTTATTCCATCTCAGCCCAAATTTCCCTATAATGGTCAGAGAAATCACACTGCAAAAGCATTAGCCTGAGCAGTCATCTGATTAACGTAAATTCGGGATAGTCCAATATCTTCTTTATCCCACATTCAAGATAATTACCACTTTAGGAGGGAAACATGAATAAAAAACTTCGCTACTTGATTCCGGTCTTTATCGCCATCATTGCCTTCAGCGCCTGTAGCCCCGTCACGGAAACCCCCGTCCCAGACGAATTTATACTTGCTGCAGACCTGTCCAGGCAAAGATTAGCTGACGATTTGGGAATTGCACCGGGTCAAATTGAGATCGTAGAAGTCGAAGCCTTTGATTGGCCCGACGCCTGTTTGGGTTTGCCGGACGATGGAGAGATCTGCGCTCAGGTGCTAACGCCTGGCTACAGAGTCACGCTGGAAGCCGCTGATCAGATCTACGTTTTCCGCACGAACGAACTGGGCACGATCATCCGCAGTGGCGATACGCTCGAGAATTAGTGCTTTTATTAAGGCCGATACCTTCTCCAGGCATCGCTTATAATTGTCCATATGCGGGCGCCATCAGGTCGCCAGATCATTTAATTGGAATAATTATAAGGGAGGGGCAATGAAATACCGCAATTTTGGGAAAACGGGCTGGAAGGTATCGGAAATTGGCTTTGGGGCCTGGGCGATCGGGGCCGATTGGGGCCATGTCGACGAGCAAGAGGCCCTGGATGCGTTGCGCGAGGCCATCGAACAGGGGATGAATTTCATCGATACCGCCGATGTATATGGGGATGGGCGCAGCGAGCGACTGATCGCAAAGGTATTGAAGGAATATCCCGGACGGGTCTACGTGGCGACCAAGGCAGGCCGCCGGCTTAACCCGCACACAGCCGCAGGTTACAACCGCCAGAACCTGAGCGCCTTTGTAGAGCGTAGCCTGGCCAACCTGGCGGTGGAAGCGCTCGATCTGCTGCAATTGCACTGCCCACCCACCCAGGTTTACTATTTGCCAGAGGTCTTCGAAGAGTTGGACAATCTCGTCCTGGCGGGTAAGATCCGCCATTATGGAGTCAGCGTAGAAAAGGTGGAGGAGGCCATCAAAGCGCTCGAATTTCCCGGTGTGGAGAGCGTGCAGATCATTTTCAACATCCTCCGCCAGCGCCCGGCTGAGCTTTTCTTTGCAATGGCGAAGGCCAAACAGGTGGCCATCCTGGCGCGCGTGCCGCTGGCCAGCGGCTTGCTGACGGGGAAAATGAGCAAACAGACCGCGTTTACCAAGGACGACCATCGTGCCTATAACCGCAAAGGGGAAGCGTTCGATGTGGGGGAAACCTTCTCTGGAGTCGATTTTGAGCGCGGACTGCAGGCGGTGGAGAAAGTACACGCCCTCCTGCCGGAAGGGATGAGCATGACCCAGCTAGCCTTGCGCTGGATTTTGATGTTCGAGGCGGTTACCCTGGCCATCCCGGGAGCAAAAAACCGCTCGCAGGCTGCGGAAAATGCAGCTGCAGCCGATCTACCGCCGTTGGGTGCGGAGTTGATGGCGCGCCTGCTCCAAATTTACGACGAGGACATTCGCAAACAGGTGCACCAGCGCTGGTAACTGCTCAGAAAAGCAGGCAGCGCTAATTTGATTTCCCCCAACTGGGTAGCAAAATATCCCCTGATTGGTGGATATCATTTGCATCCTTTGCCGCTAGAATGAGTTATGGCGTTGCCTTGATAACGCCACCGTCTCATCTAATACTTATTGGCTTTGTTTAGTTGACACCATTTAATAGATCTGGCGCAACACGCTGTGTCGTGGGTGCAGGCATAGCCTGTTGCACCAGCGTTGCTGGCTACTCGGAATAGGAGGGGTCAAGGCGCGTACGCACGGGTAAAAATTGCGACCATAAACGACCATGTCTGTGACCGGTTTTGTGACCTATTGGTTGTAATATTTATATAGAGGATAAGGAAAAATCCAACAACGATTATTAAGATTCGTCTGTACGGATGAAATTGTCGTTGGTGAAAGGAGCAGTTAAGGTATACTAAAAACAGTCCTGAATTGATGAAGACCTAAACAATCACAGTATTATCTGAGGCATTGAGGCGTTGATTTGACATGGTCGCTTTTCCGCACAGGGTCAGTGATTTTTCCTGCCAGCGGTACGATCAACGTGGAGCCAGTAGCGAAACCGGCAAAAAATGGACCGGTTTTTTGGTTTAACCAGACTCAATCATTAACACCAACACGTCGAATGGATTAGTACGAAATCACTGCAATCATCATTATCTAGCAATCAGCAATCAGATTTATTTTCGTTATTTGCAATCAGTCATCGTAATCAGAGGGAAAAACAGATCATCCGGCAGATTGTAGCCGTCGGGG
>JAWOHN010000160.1:0-10201 GCA_046485135.1 Anaerolineales bacterium
CAGGCTCTGGAGAACATCAGCCGGACCTGGGTCGAGCCGATCACTGTTTTTCCAGGCTGGCCGGGAGTGCCCTGGACCTGGGATGTCAGCCAGGCTCTTTCTCAGGCCTATCACTCCGGACAGCCGCTGCGCCTGGCATTTTATTCCGCGGATGGTCCCATGCATACCGGTAAATATTTTATCTCCTCGGATACGGAAGAATGGAACGAGCTGGGACGCCCGGCCTTGATCGTCAACTGGGGAGAGCCTTAGACGGTATCGCTGAAGCCTCCCTAGCTATGCTCCCTTTAACGACACAATCCGCCAACACCCTGGGCGGATTGTTCGTCGTCGTTCTAGGGGATTTAGGACTTATCTAGTGTGAAGCCGATCTTGACAGTCACCTGCCATTCTGCTACCGATCCGTTCTCAATAGAACCGCGCGATTCGATGACCTCAAACCACCGCATATTGCGGATCGTCTCAGAGGCCCTGCCGATAGCATTTAAAATGGCATCCTCCATTGTGGAGGTGGATGTTCCGGTAACTTCGATTTTCTTGTAGACATTGTT
The DNA here is from genome assembly GCA_046485135.1 of Anaerolineales bacterium. Classification (GTDB taxonomy): domain Bacteria; phylum Chloroflexota; class Anaerolineae; order Anaerolineales; family UBA4823; genus CAZAQS01. The sequence goes on from JAWOHN010000160.1 coordinate 552, forward strand.
TTCCATAGACAACCCTCCTGAGTGTAGATATTCACAGAGTAAAATCGGTTTACCTCTGCTCTGACTTTGACCTGAACCAGTGCTGACTATTATAATCCACAACTTGGGCGCCATAAGCAAATGGGTGTACAAAAAAGTTGTTGCATAATTCTATATATGAGGGTTGCGAACGGCGGCACCGTTCGCAACCCTCATATTCGGTAACACCCTAAGAGCCGGTATCTCAACTATCGAAGCTAAACCAGTTCTGCTGAAGGGTGCCTGAGAACCACACCAAATCTGCGTGTCCGTACCTCCCCGATTAAATTATATTGGGCGGGACACTCCATTTAAGGATAGTTCAATTGTTGCAATTGTCACAAACTTCCCTGACGATGCTCCTCATCCTGATTGTCCTTCAATAAAATTCGATATAATAAATAAAGGTAGCACTACGTCATACCGTGGAGAACTAACCGAACACAGCTAAGTGGAGTCAGATAAATATAGGTTCTGGATAATATTTTTATCATTGTCCAATAATTTGTGTCTGTGGGCCACCTGCCCTCCACGCATATAGTCTGGGAAATTACCCTACCAAAAATTTAGTCTGTCTTGTTCAAAACCATTCACCAATCTGAGGAATTTGAAATGACTACCTATTCACCTGAACAGCTATTGGCCGCACACACGCTCTTAGCCGAGTATAAATATGATCTGCGACCGGTTATGCGGGGTTATGCAAACCGGACACTGTCCGTCAACCTGACGCAGAATACCATCTCCAGCAAACCGGTCACCCAGGAGATGAAAGACCTTTTCACCGGTGGGCGGGGGTTTGGTTTGTGGCTGCTGTGGAACGCAGTGACCGGAAAAACCCGCTGGAATGACCCTGAAAATGCGCTGGTTATCAGTGGTGGACCCATTGGCGGTATCACGGCTTACCCGGGGACTGGGAAATTGACTGCCGTGACGATTTCGCCACTGACGCACTCGGTGGTTGACAGTAATGGCGGCGGTTATTTTGGCCCTTATTTAAAATTTTCCGGTTGGGACGCCCTGGAGATTCAGGGAAAAGCCGGTCAAGATGTGATCATCTATATTGACGGCGACAGCGGTAGGGTGACTATCGAAGCGGCTCCACTGGAAGCTGTAGATACACACCTGGTCAACCGCCAGTTGACCGAGATGTATGCCCACGATGAGCGCGACCAGCGCAGCATATCGGTTATTTCCGCCGGACAGGCAGCTGACCATGTTGCCATGACTGGGCTGAATATCAGTTTTTACGATACTCGCCGGGGAGAAGTGCGCATCAAACAGGCTGCCCGGGGGGGCTGTGGTCGGGTGCTGCGGGACAAGCGCATCAAAGCTATCGTGGTGCGGTACAGCAATATGACTGGTGAAAGCAACGGTGTGGCTGATATGACCTTGCTGCGCAAAGCCGGGCAGCGCATCAACAAAGAAATTACCGAGTATGACGCCGTCCAGAACGATATGCGCAATGTCGGCACACCCTACCTGGTTGAGATCATGGATCGCTTTGATCTGCTACCGGTCGAGAATTTCCGCTATGGCTCACACCCGGATCACCACAAACTGGGCGGGTCTTTGTGGAAGCGGCGTTTTGATCACAGCGGACCGGATGGCTGCTGGTATGGCTGCACCATGGCTTGCTCACACGTAGTCACAAAATACCAGGTTCGCACCGGTCCCTACGCCGGGGAGCTGGTGGCGGTAGATGGCCCGGAATACGAGACGATCGGCGCCATGGGAACCAATTGCGGCATCTTTGACCCGGATGACCTGCTTGAGCTAAACTTTTACGCCGACACCTATGGGTTGGACACCATTTCCTTGGGCAATTCGATCGCTTTTGCGATGGAATGTTATGAGGCTGGAGTACTCAATGAAGAGCGCACTGGCGGCTTGCAGCTCACCTGGGGTAACGCGGATGTTTCCATTAAGCTTCTACACCAGATGGCACGCGGCGAAGGCTTTGGCATGGTGATCGGCCAAGGCATCCGGTATATGAAGCAGTACTTTGCTGAGAGTTATGGCGCAGATCCCCAATTCTTAACCGATATCGGCACCGAAGTGAAGGGTCTGGAGATGTCAGATTATATGACTAAAGAGTCGCTCGCCCAACAAGGCGGTTATGCTCTGGCCTCCAAAGGACCCCAACACGATGAGGCCTGGTTAATCTTCATGGATCAGGTACACAAACAGATTCCCAGTTTTGAAGACAAGGCTGAGGCCTTGCATTACTTCCCTGTCTTCCGAACCTGGTTTAGCTTGCACGGGCTGTGCAAGCTGCCCTGGAACGATATCATCCCACCCAGCAACAAGACCACGGCCGAACCTGCCAAAGTCCCTGAGCATGTTGAGAACTATCTGTGGTTGCATGAGGGTGTCACGGGGCAAAAGGTTACCATCGATGACCTGATGCTCCAGTCTGAAAAGGTGTATACCTTCCAGAGGCTGTTCAACCTGCGTATGGGTTATGGCACCCGCGCGACGGACTACCCTCCCTACCGGGCTATGGGACCTGTGACGGTCAAGGAATACGTATCACGCCAGGAACGCTATGATACCTCTCTGCGCGAAGATGTCGGCATCGACCCACAAGGCTTGACCACCGATGAAAAAATGGCGGCTGTGCGCCAATATCGCGAGCAGCGTTATGAACAACTGGTGGATGCGGTTTACCTGCGCCGGGGATGGTCACAAAATGGCATACCCACATTGGAGACGCTTAAACGCCTGGGTTTGGATCAGCTGCCTGAGCTGGTCAAGCTGGTTAGCGCAAATTGACAATAACAGGTTTCCCATCCCCCCTAACCTTGCTTCCCAGGCAGGGAACACTCACTGCTTGGAGTAGGCCGAGGCCGAGGTCGGGGTAAGGTTAAATGTACGACTTAAAGATTTTCTATTAAGTTGAGTTTTAACCCTTGATTTTTCTCAGATATTTGGTATACTCTTGTTTGCCAGATGGCAGGGTGCCCCCCTCACCCTGCCATCTGGCTTTTATTTTACTTTTCCTAAAACCAAAACCGTCTGTAGCAAAGTATTTGCGCCGTTGACACAATTCCGCCAACGAGTCAGCTCGCGCGGTGAATGGCTGGCTCCTGCAACTGATGGCACAAAGATCATCCCCACCGGGCACAGACCTGCCAGCGCCTGGGCATCATGCCCCGCACCAGAAGCCATCTCCATCGATTTCAATCCCAGTTTCTTGGCAGACTTTCTTAATGCTTCCTGCATCAACGGGTTCATGGGAGTGGGCAGGTGCTTCCCCTTGGGTTCAAAGTGGATTTGCAGGTCAAAGCTTTCCGCTTCCTGACGAGCCAGCTCAAGTATGGCCTGTTCCAGCTCGTCCAGGCGGTCTTGTTCGGGCGCGCGAAACTCCAATGAGAGCAGGGCTATTCCAGGTACAATGTTGAACGCCCCTGGCAAGAGCTGCAACGCGCCGGTATTGACCACACACTCAGGGAATTTCTCCATCACCAGCCGCCTGGCGGACAAGGTGAATGCACATGCTCCTTGCGCTGCGTCACGCCGGTCTTTCATGGCTGTTGTGCCGGCATGATCGGCGCGGCCGCTAAAGGTCAGCAGGTAGGAAGCCAGACCTACAATCCCGCTGACAATGCCGATCTGTGCTCGGTCCTGTTCCAGACGCGGTCCCTGCTCGATATGCAGCTCCAGGTACCCAGCCATCTGGGCTGGGTCTCGCTTGGCGTTTAGCAGGTCTGCCTCCTGCAGACCTGCTCGGGCCAACCCGTCCAGAAGCGACTGGCGCCCGCCGCGTGGGTTATCCAATTCGGCCTGGCTGAGGATTCCGGCTACGGCGCTGCTGCCCAACAACCCCAAGAGGCTGCCTTCTTCATCGGTGAAATCGATCGCTTCCAGGTCAAAGCGCAGCGTCAGGTTCGCTTCCTGGATGACCCTCAACACTTCTAGAGCCGCCAGCACTCCCAGCGCGCCATCGAAGCGCCCCCCGAGTGAGACAGAGTCCAAATGCGAGCCCAGCAACAGGGCCGGCGCGCCGGGCGGACTGCATCTCAGGATGGCGGAATGGTTGCCGGCTCCATCCACTTGAACCTGTAGTCCGTCTGCCTCAGCCCGTTCCCGAAACCAGGCTCGCGCTGCCAGGTGGGCTTCACTAAAGGTTGGGCGGTGCACCCCGCCATCGCCCGTATCACCAATACGAGCCAGGGTTTCAAAATCTTCTTGGAAACGTTTGGAATTTATGGTTAATGTTGTCATAGATTTCAGCCGGGTAGTGTGTTTGAGCGAAATATATAGGTGAGAATGATTACCCCATTATAAAGCCCATCCGTTGGTTGAGAACACCTTCACGAGAGTAGCAAATATTTGATAATTAAGATGATTAATATCGTAAATTGTGCTATACTTCACCGTTGTCGTCGTATTTGAATTATGTGCACAGGAGAGAAAAGATGTCTCGTTTGGGATTTTCGTTGGTAGTCATGTTGGGTGTGTTTCTTCTTACGGCCTGTTCTGGCAGCACACCAGGATCTTCTGACCAACTCGAGCCGGTTTCCTATAGGATCGAGATGACCGAATACGCGTTCTCACCAGAACGAATTGAAGTCAAGGTCGGTCAGGAAGTGACCCTTGATCTGGTCAATCTGGGGTTGATCAGCCACGAGTTGATGATTGGTCAGGAGGTAGCTCGATCGAATAACCGTCCAAATGGTTTCCATAAGGATCTTTTTGAAGTTGCACACGTGGAACCGGTTGTGGTCGGTGGCTCAACTGTAGAAGAGCATTCTGCGGATGGGCATGGAGCGGACCATTCCGGCAGCTTTATGGTTGTCCTGCCCGAGAAGGGGGATCAGGCCAGTCTGACTTTCCAGGTCACTAAAGACATGGTGGGAGAATGGGAGCTGGGTTGTTTTGAACAGGATGGGGTCCACTACGATGCCGGCATGAAGGGCACCTTGGTCGTTCTTCCGTAAAAACTCAGCCTGATTAGAAAAATTCGAGCCAGCGGGAATCACCCCAATGGAATCTTGGATATGGTTTTGAGAGTAGACGAATTCGTCCAATCACAAAACCATATTTGATTATTTTTCCCGGGAGATCTGATAAAGCCAGCAAAAAAGCCTGTTTTGGAAGTGGAATATAATGGTGGGCGGATGATCTCTTTAAGACAATGGATTGAAAGCCCTGGCAGGCCGGCGACTGGCTAACTCGGTGCTACAACAAGCCGGAGCAAACGGGGGCGCCTCATTCGACCGGTCGTTTATTTCTCCCAATCTTGGAGAGGGGGGTGCGCTCCATTTCCGGGAATGCGTGGCAGCTTACCAGGCGGCTGGCTTTGGCCGTTTTGAGGTGGTCGAGCTTGAGTGGCCGATTGGGCGCATCCTGGTGGAAGCCAGCGATACGATTGAAACCTGGATGCTGGCGCGCCATCCGCAACCTGTCTCCGGTCCAGTATGCTCCTATGCTTCGGGAGTGCTGGTAGGATTTGTCAATGTTCTAGCCGGGCGGACCGATATCGTATGTGTGGAGCGCGCTTGTCAGGCCTCAGGGCACCCAGCCTGCCAATTCGAGCTCTTACCGGCCGCTCAAGTAGCTGACACTGAAATCCCGTTTGTAGCCTTTTCGCCAGACCCGGCTCTTGGAGGGCAGGTAAATTTGCTGGAGCTCCTCTTTGATCGCATGCCGATGGGCATTGCCATCTTCGATGAAGAATTTAAGTTGCGCCTTTGCAATCCTACCTGGGCTAGTTTCCTCGAACGGTACACTCGTACAACATAAGAGCAAGTCGTCCCAGGGAAAAGCCTCTTTGAGCTGGCCCCGGGCAGCGAAGCCAATCTGCATCCTTTATTTGAGCGGGTCCTGGCAGGGGAAACCTTGCAAATGGATGCTTTTCATCTCCAAAGCGGTGGGATTGGATCTTATTGGGACGTGGTCCTGTCTCCCATCATGGAAGATGGCAAGGTTGTGGGAATTCTGGATGTGGCCAATGATGTGACCGAACAGGTCATCCAACAGGCCGAGCTGCTCCACTATCGCCAACACCTGGAAGACCTGGTGACTGCCCGAACTGAGCAATTGTCGGTTACCAACCAACGCTTGCAAAACGAGATCATTTAACACGCATGGCAGGCAGCTGCGGAGATGGGCGCTTCTACTATTCCGGCATGGCCCAAGCCATGTTGCTAGATGAGTTGCTGCCCGGCTGGAAAGAACAGGCCCTGCGAGAGGGTGTATTCCTGGAGGACTTGCTGCGTTCCACTCTTTCAGCGCAGTAATTACCAACATAGGCGTTATGCAGTTCAGACGGAAATTGCCGGGAATTGGGGTTTGCAGGGCTGTTATGTTTCCTGTTAGTCTGTCAAGCGCTGCCCCGCAATAACAGCCTGCCCGAGGGAGAGACAGGCGGAATTGGGCGGCGTCTGCCGGTGGACATACACCTTAAAGCCGCCCTGCTGCAACAGGCGGGCAGTCTTTTGCAGTAAGAGCAAGTTCTGCCAGACCTCACCACTCAGGGCTACTTCCGTCAGATTTTGCTGGTTGCGCAGATCTGTGCAAACCTGGTAGACCAGCTCAGCCACTCCATTGTGAAAACGGGCTGCAATCTGTCCAGGTTTCAACCCGGCGCGGGCATCCTCCACCAGCGCCCGGATTACGGGTAGCGGGTCGATTTGTCCAGGACCCTCAGCCGTCTCTAGAACATCGAAAACATATGCCTCCCGTTCATGTGGGTCTGCGGCTGCCTCCAGTTCCCACAGCGCCTGGGCTGGATAACTGCTCTCCTGGCGCAGACCAGCCAAGGATGCGACTGCTTCGAACAGGATCCCCATGCTGGAATGTAGGGGCGTGGTCAACCTGTGCTTGAGCATCGAACGCAGCAGGCTGGTCTCTTGTGCGCAGACCGCCGCAATGCTGGGGATATCGATCTCCCATTCTATTCCGGCTTCCCACAGATAAGCCATGGCTTTGCGAGCGATGACCCGGGAGGCGTTATCCCCTCCGGGTAATGGCTGGTAAGCCAGGTGGTAGGGGCGTTCGTAAGTTTGGCCGGTGGCGACCAAGAACTCCCCACCCCAAATGACCGGTTGGCCTTTCTGGCTGTCCTGTCCCAGGCCGCCAAAGTCAAAGATCACACCGATGACGGGCGCCTGGCCCTGCCGTTCGTTATCCGCCAGGCAGGCAGCCAGGTGGGCATGGTGGTGTTGGACGGCTACTGTTGGGAGGGCCTCCCGCTGTGCTTTTTCCAAGGTGAAGCGGGTTGCCATTTGGCCAATATCCAGGTCGTGGGCTAAGATTTCTGGTTGAATTCCACTGAGTTTTTGCAGCATGTCCAGGCTGGATTGGAAATTGGCCAGGTTAGATGGCTGGCTCAAATTGTCGTTGTGAGGGCTGACATAAGCATCTTGCTCCTGAGCCAGGCAGATGGTGTTGTCTCGCTCAGACCCGCTGGCTAGGACAGGCAGGAGCTTGCCCGTCAGCCTGAGGTGGAGCGGAGCCCAACCACGCCCCAGGCGCAAAGGGTAAACTGCTGTGTTTGTGGATGGGCCTCCAGACGGCGGCTCGCTCTCGCTTCGATCCGGTTGGAATATGCTCAGGACAGTATCCTTGTGGTTGGTCTCCCACCCGCCATCATGCAGCAGGAAACCCGCTACAATATTACCTAAACGGTCGATCCCTTGTCCCGAATCAAGACCAGCCATTTCACCTATCAAGGTACTGCTGGCCAGCAGGATGGCTGTTGGGGAGGCGGATGGCGCGCCCAGAGAGAGGCGGCTCTTTCTGGCTGCCTGGAACAGCATGTGCTCCAGGTGATTGTTGGGTAACCTGACGGGCAATGTTTTCAGGAAGGGTGAAGCCAGCTTGCTTAAGGGTGTATCCAGACGCTTTTCGAGGATGACCACTGGACGGTGTTCTGATTCCAGCGCTGCTGCAGCAACTTCGTCCAACCAGCAGAATTCCTCCACGGCCTGGAGATGCGGAAACAAGGCTGGCAGCGGCTGCTCTGGCTGGCCCAATTTACCTCTCAATTCTGCCACTGCTTGCCCGTGGTCAGCCGCGCAAGCCAGGTAGATGGTTCCCTTTCCCTGGACTACCAGCAGCTTGCCTTGCTCCAACCAGCGCTGCGCTTTTGATATAGCTGCCTTCCCCCGGGCTTCGATTTTCGATACCTGTTTGTGGCGTGTCTCCAGCCAGATTTGCAATTCTTGCATTGAACTAATCACCAATTTCGAAATCAGCTGAGCTGCTCGGGCAGAGTAACCATCAGGTTTCGATCTCGATGGCATCGACAAAGAACTCGGCCCCGGCGACCACCTGGACCCGGACCCCCGCACAGGCGGTGCAGGCCATCTGCTCCGGGCCAGGGGTGTAGCGGTGGTGGCAATCCAGGCATTGCAGCTCGGTTTGGATGCGTTTGAAATGCAGCCTGGCGCCTTGGGCGAGGGTATCCTGGGCAATCATGTCCCAATAGAATTGGATTGAATCGTCCACCAGGGAAGTGAGCTGTCCAATGACCAGATACAGGTCGGTGATGCGGCTGGCTTGAGCCGCCTGCCCGTGCCGCAGGGCGATCTCCAGGATGCTTTCCGTTACCGATAGCTCGTGCATGGTGAGGGAATCATACCATCTTAGGTGTCGATTAGCGCTGGCGGATGCGCGGTTCTGCCACTTCATGCAACCCACGCGCGATAAAGTAAAAAGAAGCCGCAAACATAGAGATGGCGATGGCTGGTGGAATCAGTACGTTCCACGGAATTTCAGGGATGAAGGTCATCAAGGTAAAACTGTCCCAGATCAGCGAGCCCCAGTTCAAGCGAGTGATGGATAAGCCCAAGAAAGTGCTGAATCCGTCGGCGAAGACCGCCCCGGTGACGGTCAGTAACATTTGCACAGAGGCCAACGGGAGCATTTGCGGGATCAGGTGCTTAAAGATGATGCGTCCTGCACCGGCTCCTGCGACCCGGGAGGCGTCGATAAAGGGTTTTGCCATCACCGTCAGCGCATAGGCGCGCATGATGATGGCTGCGCCTCCCATCCCAACCAAAACCCCATAAAGCAATCCGAAATTGACCGGGCTTAACTGGCTGATGCCGCTGACCACAACCATTACCAAGGGCGCTGGCGCCAAAAGGAGCAGATCTGAAAAGTGACCAAAGATGCTGTCCAGCCCGCCGCGATAATAAGCAGAAAACGCGCCCACCAACGTGCTCAGGGCAGCGGTCACCAGGGCGGCCGTCATCGCCAGGAGGAATGTCGGTGTGGTAGCGGCCAGCAACCGGCTTAATACATCCCTTCCTAAAGAGTCTGTCCCCAGCAGGTGTTCGCTGGAGGGAGGCGATGGATGGGGAAAAACATAGGCATCAAAGCCAGTATACGGATTGTAGATCTGCTTTGGCCATACAGTTTTCATCAGAATTGGGTGCAATATTGACATTACCGCGTAGATCACCAGCAGAACCAGACCGAACACAGCCAGTTTGTTCCTGGAGAAGATGCCCCAGCTTTCGCGCAGGCCGCGGAATTGCAGGTTGAACAACCTGCGCCAGCGGGAAATTCTAAAGGAGAGCGTTGTAATAGATGATTTCGGGGTGGTGTTTAGAGCGCTCATAGGCCGCCCCCGTCGGTTGCGCTGGTCGTACGCAGCCTGGGATCCAGATACAATACCA
>JAWOHN010000251.1:0-8603 GCA_046485135.1 Anaerolineales bacterium
TCATAGTCGTAGCACAGGTCGAAGGTGGTCGCGCCGACTATGCGCCTGGTCATGTTGCCGTTGGCGTCGTACCAGTATTTCTGCACCCCGCCCAGGTGGGTGACGGCGTGCTTGTGGGCTGAGTCCACGTGGTGTAGGCGCCTACCCCGGTTTTGTTAGCCAGGTTGCCGGTGCTGGGGTTGTAGGTGTAGGTCTCCGTGGCGTACGTCCCGCCTACGCCGCCGCTGGCGATGGCGGCTACAATTAAATTGTTAAAGACCTGAAACCCTGCAGTCCTACCAATCACCTGGACCACAACTCAAGCCACTACCGTTTCCCTGTATGAAATTATGCGTTATTGCTGCAATGGGTCTAATGGTACGATTTTATTGTACAATAGACCGGTCACCGAAAGTGCCTCTTAAAGCGCCTTTTTTGCCCCCAATTTCAAAAAATCACCCCCTCTGGTGACAAATATTTTAGGATTTGCCCGGTTCAATCGGAGATTGCCGGGGATCAGGATGTTGAGTAAGTGTACGCTCGCTCATCCCCTTGATCCCCGAACCTTAAACCTTACCGCGATATCACGACCGGCTTAGTGTAACGAAGATGGTCGGCCGGCGCTTGGTCTCGTTGTACAGGAAGCTCTTCAGCATCTGCTGCAGGTCGTCTTCCAGGTTGCCGTTGGCGCGGCTGGCTACCTCGGCGATCTTCTGGCGCGCCTCGGCCAGCAGCTTGTTGGCGTCCTGCGTGTGAACGAAGCCGCGCGTCAGCACTTCCGGCTCGTCCAGCAAGCGCCCGCTGTGTTTGTCCACCAGCAGGTTCACCAGCACAATGCCGTCGCGGGCCAGGGCCTCGCGCTCGCGCATCACGCTGGGACCCACGTCGCCCACCCCCGAGCCGTCCACGAACACATACCCGCCCGGGATGCGCTCGCCCAGCCTCAGCTCGCCGTTTTGCAGCTCCAGTATTTGGCCGTTCTCCACCACGCGGATATTCTCGGCCGGCACGCCCACCTCGCGTGCCAGCGTCTCGTGCTGGCGCAGGTGGCGTAGCTCGCCGTGGATGGGCACCAGGTATTTTGGCTTGACCAGGTGCAGCAACAGCTTGATCTCCTCCTGGCTGGCGTGCCCCGAGACATGCACCGGCGCGATGGGCGTGTAGATCACGTTGGCCCCGCGCCGGAACAGGCGGTTGATGGTGCGGTGCACGCTTTCCTCGTTGCCCGGGATGGGGTGCGAAGACAATACGACCGTGTCGCCGGGGATGATGTCGAACTGCCGGTTGGTGCCGGTGGATAACCGCCCCATGATGGAGGTGGGCTCGCCCTGCGTGCCGGTACCCATGATGACCACCTTTTCCGGGCTCATCTTCAGCGCCTGGTCGATCGGCGCCAGCATGTCCTCCGGGATATCCAGATAGCCCAGCCGGCGCGCCATCTTGGCGTTCTCCACCATGCTGGTGCCGACGAAAGCCAGCGAGCGCCCATGCCGCTCGGCCGCGTTGGCCACCTGCTGCATGCGCGAAATCAGCGAAGCAAAGCTGGCGATGATGATGCGCCCCGGGGCGTTGCGGAATACCTCATCGAAAGCCGGGTCGATCACCCGCTCGGAGGGCGTCCAGCCCAGCTTGTCGGCGTTGGTCGAATCGGCCAGCAATACCTCCACGCCGCGCGCGGCGAACTCGGCCAGTTTGCCGTAATCGGTCGGCCAGTTGTCGACCGGGGTGTGGTCGAATTTGTAATCCCCTGTATGCACCACCAAACCGGCCGGAGTAGTGATCCCCAGCCCCACCCCATCGGGGATGGAGTGGCATACGTGGAACAGCTCGATCTGGAATGGTCCAATTTTAAAGTTGTCTCCAGCCTGGACTGTGTTGAGATTGGCCTTGTGCAGCAGCCCCTTGCGGCTGAGCTTGACCTCTAACAGGCCGCGTGTCAGCGGGGTGGCGTAGATGGGCGCGTTGATCTCTTCTAATAGGTGGGCGATGGCGCCGGTGTGGTCCTCGTGCCCGTGGGTGATGATGATGCCGCGCACGATGTCGCGGTGTTGCAGGAGGTAATCGAAATCGGGGATGATGTAATCGATCCCCAGCATATCATTCTCCGGGAACATGATGCCGCTGTCCACGACCAGGATATTCTCGCCGTACTCGTACAGCATCATGTTTTTTCCGACTTCTCCCAGACCTCCTAAAGGAATGATACGAAGTGTTTTATCTGCCATAAATCTATAATCCTTTGGTAACCACTCATTTTGGCAGTTACATTTTTGTATTTATTCAGGTGCGCAGGTCGAGAAACCCTCGATCATGCGCCCTGCTGAGTTATGTCTAAGTTAGAGAACTTTTCTCTATCCAGCGAGGAATTTGTATGATAATGAAAAAGCCCCATCGCTAACGTACCGGCCAGGGGCTTGCATCATCTTCTGTATTCTAACCACAGTTTTTCTTCTGCGTAGGTTTCAGCATGCTAAGCTGGGCCGGGATACCGGCCGGGTTCAAACTCCATTGCTAACTGCGGAGATTGTAGCACAAAAATTGTATATTGTCAAAGTATTCAGACAGCTATTGTATAAATATAAGGTAGAGCGTCGCTACTATTCCGCTGTATTCCCCAGGCCAGATTCCCTGGCGCGTAATACGGCCTGCACTCGATCGGTGACCTGTAGCTTGTTGAAGATATTAGAAACATGGTTACGAACAGTCTTTTGCGAGATGGTCAACCTGGCCGCGATCTGCGCATTATTGGCTCCCTGGGCGATTAGTCCCAGGATTTCCCGCTCACGCTCCGTCAATTCCGGGAAGGTCTGGCTGGGTGATGGGGCGGCGGGTGAGAAATAATTCATCAGGCGGGCAGCAATCGCAGGGCCGAAGAGCGCCTCGCCGCGTGCGACAGCTTGTATGGCGCGTAGCACGTCATTTTGATCTGCGCCTTTTAGGATATATCCGCGCGCGCCAGCGCGCATGGCTGCAAATACCGAATCATCATCTTCGAACATGGTCACCACGATCACACCAATATGGGGGCTGGCCTGGATGATCTGGCGAGTGGCCTCGATGCCGTTGAGTTCAGGCATTTGCAGATCCATCAGGATCACATCGGGTTGGTATTGGGCTGCGGCCTCAATTGCCTGGCGCCCATCTTCAACCGTGGCGATAACCTCGATTTCTGGAACGGAAAGCAGGAGTGCTTGCAGGCCTTCGCGAAAGAGGGTGTGATCGTCTGCGATCAGCACGCGGATATCTTCTTGCATTCAGGGTCACTCCTTCTGCAAGGGCAGACTGGCCCGGATATGGAAGCCCGGCCGGCCCGGCAGCACTGTAAACTCCCCGCCCAGTTCCTCGGCTCGCTCTCGCATGGAGGCCAGGCCAACCCCGGCGACCATATCCTCTGGCAGCCCGTTCCCGTCATCATCGATTTCGACAACCAGCTGGTCATTTTGTACAGAGATGTGGGCTCGGGCTTGCTGTGCGTCGGCATGGCGCAAGACATTGGTTAACCCTTCCAGTACGATCCGGTACACGGCGACTTCAAAGGCAGCCGGGAGGGGCGGTAGGGGTTCGGGTAAATCCAGGTCGATCCGTGGTCGGGCGCTACCCTGCTTTTCGATGAAGCCTTGAATAGCCCCAACCAGTTCCAACTCGTCCAGGGCTGGGGGGCGCAATTCATACACCAGGGTGCGGATATCCTGGATGGTGCCCTGGGTCTGTTTAATGAGTTCGTTAATGATTTGTTCTGCCTTGGCAGAATCCTTTCTCAGCAAATTGCGAGTGGCTTCCAGTTTTAGCGTCATCCCGGCCAGGTTTGGGCCCAGCCCGTCGTGCAGATCGCGGCGTAATCGCCGGCGTTCTTCCTCACGGGCAGTTACCAGCCTTTGCCGGGACAGGCGCAAATCCACGTCCATCTCAGCGGCGTGCGCAGCAGCCCCAGCCTGGTGGGTGATATTTTCCAGCAATTGCAAATCAGACGAGCTGAAGCTTTCGCCCGGCGAGCGTGGTGCAACCACCAGGTAACCGGTAGGCTTGGACTGGTATGTTAAAGGGAGACGGAGGTTTTCGCCTCTGGATAATCCGTAAGCAGCCACAATCTCCCCTGCTTGGCCCAGCTCAAAGGCCACGTATGGAAGCTTTAGCGTGCGCGAGACCGTTTCGGTAATGCTGATCAGGGCATCTCTTGGGGAGCCGGTGCGCTCTAATTGCGCTCCAAGCTGTCTGAGCACCGACACAGGATCATCACGTTCCCCGTACATCAGGCGATTTACCCCCCGTTGCAGGCGCTCGCGTAAGGGTTGAAAGAGGACCGCCACCAATCCCGTGGTGAGAAATGCAATGAAAGTACTGTTCCCAACATTCAGCAAGCTTCCCAACGCGCCGACCACCAGGACATACAGAGCCATTGTAGCAAAGGTCAGCGCTCCATAGACCAATGCCCGGTTGATGACGATGTCGATGTTCCACAATCGCGAGCGTGTGATGGCAATTGCCAGGGTCACCGGCACAATGTTTAAAGATAGCCACCAGGTCAATTCAGTTAGAGGGGACCACCAGGGCATGGGTGTACCCTCTGGCAGGCTTATTACATAAAAGTATGGGTAGGTGGAGATCAACAAATATCCTATCCACAGGGCAAAACCAAACAGCACCCACCTGGTCTTTTGGCGTTCGTCGTGGGTAGAAACGTGGCGGTAACGATAGATCTGAGCATAGATGCCCAGGCAAAGCATTGCGATCCAAAAGAATGCCAACACCAACAAGTCAGTCAGATCATCCGCGCGGTAGGGAAATACAGGCGCCAGCAAAGCAAGCACATTCCAGGGCAGGGAGGCAACCAGGACCCAGCCTGTCCAGCCGGGGATGAACTTTCCGTTGGGGAACAAAAGCAGTAAGGCCAATGTAGGAGTGGCCATCAACAGGGTTTGAACGGTGATGGCAAAGTCCATGGTTCCAAGCCAGTACAGGCCCCAGTTTTCTAATGGGCCCGTCATGATGATTCCATATAACAGCAGGAAAATGGAGATCACAGCCACAGCCGGATTCTCGAACCTGTGCCGGAAGAGCAGCGCTGACAACGAAAGGGACAGGATCGCAGAGACCAGGGAGGCAATAGAATTGATCGCTTGCAGGTAGATATAGCCCGTTGATGGTTCAACCAACGGGCCGTGCCCCGGCAGGCCGCTGCTGATCCTGACGCCATAACCAGGTAGAGATGTGAGCAGGATGCCCAGCGATAGCGCCGCCAGGAATGCCCATCCTACCCTGGCGGCCCGCAACCAACCATTCGATCGTTCGAGGTATGACGACTCTGCTGTTTGCTCAAGCGAACTTTGATATGACATTGACATTCTTGGCTAATGACCCCTTTATATCGTTTATCTATTTTACCCCATATGGAATCTCCAACCCATGATACCACCACCAACCAACGCAGCACCCATGTTCCCAAGCATCAGTACCGTTACCATTGTAGCGCGTTCGGCTGCCCCCGGGCCGCCAACGACCCAACCGGATGATTCCATGATCAGGTTAATTGCCAGGAATGTCCCTGCAGCAGCTAATCCAACCCGCAGGAAGAACCACTTAGCTAAATAATGCTCTTTCAGCCCCATCCCGATTGCCCAGGCGCTGGTCCCGGCGATTAAAAAAGCAGCAGGAACGAACAAGATCGTGAACAGCCGGTGGGTGGGAATTTGGGCCATAAAACCTCTATTGCTCATTCCTTCGACCACGCCTAGGCCGACAGCCAATGCCATCGTGATAGGAGCAAACCCTAGCATACCTGCCCATGCAAGGCGCCTGCTGCTAGGCCTTCCTGCAAGCTTGCTCATTGACGTACCCCATGCTGCTCCCGCCAGGAGAAACCCGAACAAAGCCGGAATAGCCGCGATGGTCATATGCGAAAGGCTGGGATGGATTACATTGGATCCCGGTAGTAAGTGAAAAAGGACAGCGCCTGATACCAGGCCCAACGTCAATCCACCAAAAAGTGGTATTACGGTGAGTAGCGAGCCACGAAGTATGGATTGAAAATATGGAGTGCTCATCTTATTGACCATTTATCAGGATCATCGCCGAATGGATCCCGCCCAGGTTCAGGGGCAGTTTCGTCCACGAATCGCCATAATCAAGGGTGTGCCAGATTTGCCCATTGCTCAAACCGGCATAAAGATGACCGGGCGCGCTGGGATCGGTGACCAGGGCGTAGGCCATGTAGTCTAGCGGTTCGGGCAATCCACCTGCCAGCTGTTCCCAACCTGCGCCGCCCACACAGCGGAAGATGCTGGCCTTGGCTTTGCCATCCACGTGGGCGGGCGGTTCGAACTCACCCCGCAGCAGGTTGGGCATTCCCGAGGCGGAGAGATACCACACTTCAGGCCGCGCCGGATCGGCCGCTACCATCCAACCGTACTTCTTGGTTAAACCGGTTTTAGGCTTGCGCCAGGTGAGCCCCCCATCCTCGCTTAGCGCAGCCCCGCCGCCGCCTCCTTCGTAGACCCACTCGCCATGGGTAGGGTGAAATTTCAACGAATGGCAGTCCAATACAGCCCCCTTGCGATGTTTCGACCAGGTTCGCCCGCCATCTGCGGAGCGCAGCACCCCGCCCACCTCAATGCCTGCCATCATCACATCCGGGTCCTTGGGCGAGATCGTCAGGGCCATCACGTAGGGCGTCCAACTAGGTGGCTCTGCTGGGGAGAACCACCACCAGCGCCGGGCGCGACGCAGACCTTCCAGCTCATCCCAGGATTTGCCTCCGTTCTTTGTCATGTATAAGGAAACGGGTTTGCATCCGGCATAAATGAGGCCGGGCTCGCTTGGGTTAGCAGCCAAAGATTTAACCGGGACGCCGGCCATACCCGCAGGCTCCCAGGTTTTCCCGCCGTCAGACGAGACCAGCACACCATGTTCTTGTGTGCCGGCATACACACGCCCTCTTTGGTGGGGGTCACTGACCAGGCAATTAATCCTGATCCCAGATAGGGGGTTTGTCACCTGCCATTCGCCGGAGGTATGTTCCGCTCGGGCAAGTTCTTTACCGTTTGCTGCCAGGAATATCTTTCTTGTCATCATCAAGCTCCTGCGCTTGGTTGAGAGGCGTGAATGGCTGGCTTCGTCTGAAGGATTTGGATCCCTAGAGCAATAGCTGCCAGCAGGCCAAGGATCAGGTTGAGTGTATTGGCCAGATTGAAGATGCCGGCTTCAGCCCGGCATGTGGAAGGGCAGTAAAACAATAACCAGCTCACCGGAATGATGAGGATTACCACGGCATTGATGGTAAAGGCAGCCATCAAGCCTCCCCGGCTGCCGCGACTGGCCGCCAGCAGGGCCCAGGCCCATCCGGCGAACAGTGCAACAAAGATCACCGCCGCCAGATTCATCAGGGTTGCATCGGGAAAATCCACCGGAAAAACGAACATAGCATCCAGAAAACCTCGCCAGACCTCGCTGAGCAGGGCCATGACCGATAGCGCAATGGCGCCGTTGAGAGAAGTAAACCAGTTTTTCATCTTGAGCTCCTTATATTGATTGATTGTTATTTTGTCTTCGTAGCCAGGGGTGGCAACGATTCCAGGTATAACCAGATGGCTTTCAGCTCATCATCGCTCATTTTGTTAAGCGATTCAAAAGGCATCCACTCACTCTGGCGGGTGCGGACCATGGTGATGAAGACCTGCTCTGACCAATTAACCAGATTGCCGCCGGGGGTCAGGTTGGGGCCTGGCGGCGCGTCTGGATTGGGATCTTTACCACCCGCCAATTCCGAGCCATGGCAGGTGCGGCAGCCGAAGGTCTTGACCAGATAATTCCCATATTCGGCTGACGCTGCCGGAAGCGGGGCAATCTCAGGAGGATTATCGTGATCAATGGATTCGGCGTTGAGCATATCCCCAAATGCTCCCACTGCCAGCAAGACCTTCCCCATCAAGGTGGTTGAGAAACTGTTCGTTTCATGATCTACCGGGGGAACGCTTTTCAGGTATGCGATGATCTGCCCCAGGTGCTCATCACTGAAGTGGTAAAAATCCTTGGAGGGCATAATGAACAGCGCTCTACCCTGAGGGTCGACCCCATGGCGGATGGCCCGTACCCAATCCGCATCGCTATATTGGCTGCCCACGCCGCCTCGTCCGGATGTCAGGTTAGGTGCGTCCACCATGGCCAGCGCAGGATCGTGAAAGAATTCTGTCCCTCCCAGGTCTTCGCCGTGACAGCTGGCGCAATAGATCGAAGCCAGGCGTTGGCCTTCCTCAATAGACGCATTGTCCTTTGGAATGACTGCAGCCGCCGGTTGGATGGCATATGCTTTATTTAGCCGGGCGTTAGCGCTGCTGGACAGAATGAAGACAGCCACCAGA
This sequence comes from Anaerolineales bacterium, assembly GCA_046485135.1. Classification (GTDB taxonomy): domain Bacteria; phylum Chloroflexota; class Anaerolineae; order Anaerolineales; family UBA4823; genus CAZAQS01. The sequence goes on from JAWOHN010000251.1 coordinate 8,334, forward strand.
ATCAACCCAATCAGACCACCAAGAAAGATACCCATCCATTTGAGAACTTTTTTCATCTATCACCCTCCAAAATATTTCTAAGAATTACGGCGAAAGGCCGCCGGTATCTCTCACATGTTAATCACTTCATCTTGCCCTGTCATGAGGCAGGTGTCCCGGTTGAACCGGGAAGTTTGCCCAATCCATTCCGCCGCCTGGGGTCATCAGGCATTGATCAGACAAATCCTGATACAATCAACCCTGAAAGTCGGGCTTCACCAACAACTTTTT
>JAWOHN010000012.1:0-4601 GCA_046485135.1 Anaerolineales bacterium
CCAGTTTTAACAAGCCTGTCTTATCTGGAAGCCTTAGAAAGCTAGGAGCTGGCCCATTTTTGCCCTGATCCGATCTGTGGAGGGGATGACAGCCTGCATAAGACCCTGGTTGTATGGGATGGGTATATCGGGCGTGGTCAATCGTTCAAGGGGAGCATCCAGGTCGGTGAAGGCCTGGCTGGCTATGGTGGCAATGATCTCTCCAGCAAAGCCGGCAGTGAAGGTATCCTCATGAACTACCAAGGCCTTCCCCGTGCTTTTGACAGCCTCCAATACCGTCTCCTGATCCCAGGGGACGATGCTACGAAGATCAATGATGCGCACGCGTCCTGGATAGCTGTTAGCAGCCTGCAGGCAACGGTGGACGACTTCTCCCCAGGTGATCACAACCAGTTCATCCCCATTAGTCAACACATTAGCTTTACCAAACGGCAGGCAGTAATCATCCCCAGGGTAGGGCCGGCGACCTTCACGGGTATCCAGCAGAGCACGGTGTTCAAAGAAAAAGGTTGGGTCATCGCCGCGCAGAGCGGTGCGTAGGAGCCCGACTGCGTCCTCTGCGTTGCTGGGGAAGGCAATCCGCCAGCCGAGAGTATGCGCATAGATAGCTTCTCCAGTGACACTATGCCAGGGGTCACCGGTCTTTTTGCCATAACCAACTGGAATCCGCACCACAACTGGCGCTGCAAATTGATTGGCTGTCCGCCAACGTAAGGTCCCCAAATCTGTGATCTGTTCGTGAGCTGGATCGGCGTACTTGCGAAACTGGATTTCGGGTACAGGCAGCAGACCTGCCAGGGCCAGGCCAACAGACCGTCCGATGATGCCCTCTTCGGATAGGGAGGTGTCAAAAACGCGCTCAACTCCGAAATGGCTGTGCATATCCAGGGTAGCTCCGTGCACACCTCCTTTGACCCCCACATCCTCGCCAAACACCAACATGCGCGGGTTCGTTCCTAGTTCTGTTTCCATCGTGCGCCGGACAGCGTCGACAAAGTTTATCCGGGGTCCGTGGTGTTGGGGGAGATCGAAATGAACTGGGATCATTGCGCCTTCTGGACGCAAACCGCCTTGTAGTGGAGCAATGCCTTCATAAAACAAATGCGTGGTTGGGCGAGTTGGATCTGGATCGGGAGCCGCCTCAGCCTCAACCAGAGCATGTCTGGCATCCTGTTGGACCTGATGTTCTAGATCTTCCCATTCTTGGAGAGTGAGATGATCAGTCACCATAAATACTTTCATCTGGGTAATAGGATCCTGTTGGGCTTCTTGCGCTCTTAGGTCAGCACTTTTGTAAGATTGATCGTCGATGAAGGTATGCCCTTCCAGGCGTGGTACGCGCATTCTAAGCAAACAGGGACCTCCACCGCTGCGCACGTGCAACACACCCTCCTGAATAACTTGCCAGGTTTCGCCTGGGCAGCTGCCGTTCTCTGTCAGGATATGCAGGCCTTTGAAACATGCCAGATTCGCAGCAATATCTCCTCCTGGCGTTTGCAAGGACGCTGGAACCGAGATACCGAACTGGTTATCTTCGATGAAGAACAACATGGGTAATTGTAGGGTGGTAGCAATGACCAGCGCAGACCAAAAGCCATTGGCAGCTACGCTACCATCGCCGCCTAAAGCAACTGCCAGCGCGCCCTCCCAGTCTGTTTCGCGGAGTACGCTGTGCCGGTAACGGATGGCCTGCGCCCAGCCAGCTGCTGGTGTGTACTGCGCTCCTACATCTCCCGAGGCAGGTAATATGGTTGGACCCTGGCGGCGGGGCATATTATAGACCACGCCCGCATCACGACCTGAACTGGGGCTGGTGCTGCGGGCCATTCCGGCCCCGAAAGCCTCAGCAGGTTTCAATCCGCTCGCGAGCATGAAGGGGCGCGAGCGGTAATAGACAGTTGCAGCATCGTGCGGGTGGTTCAGGGCCTGTGCTAATAATACCTGGGGCAGTTCATGACCCCCACAGGAGAACTGGTATTTCACTTTTCCGCTGGGGACCAGCTCTTCTACCTCCAACCGGTCAATTTCCCTGGATAGGAGCATCTGATAAGCTATCTCTCGCCAGTTTACTGGAGGCATTTCCATATCGGCTCTATCCTTTTGAAAGCCCATCTTCTGAAAGAGTTGCGTAGGCCTTATCTCTGTCCTGGATGGCTTTGAAAACGGACCGGCTGCGATACCATAGCCAGCCATTCTGAGCTGCGCTGCTGATCAGGAAAACCCCCAAACCGATGTATAACCCGGTGACTTGACCCCAAATCACCCCGGCGGTTAATAGTATGCCGCTGCTAACCAGGAAGATCATCACGGCTTCGGTGATGGCTCGTGTGCGCCTCCCATTCAAAATTGCTCCCTGGTACCAACTTTGATAAACGGTCATGGCCGGCATGAATAGCCCTATCCATAAGCCCATGCGAGAAAGGTTGGCCAGGTTTGGGCTGAGCGCTGAGATTTTTTCAAACCAGAAGGCAGATAGGGGGGTTGCTGCCAAGACCAGTAAGCCTGCGGTTGTGCCAGCAGCCAGCCAATGAGCAAAACGTTGCAGGGTCTCACGTGAGAATGGCTCATCCAGTAAAGCCACAACGACTTCGTTATAAGCCATACCCAACCCACGCAACATAAAAATTAACCCTGTGACAACCGGCCAGGCCGCCAGGGACTCGAGGGGTTGTGGCATCCGGCTCAGAGCCGCGCTTCCCATGGGTAGAACGACCAAAGTCAGCAGGGATGTCATTGCCAGAGGGACATAAAATTCAAGAAAATTGCGCAAAGTCAGGATTTGGGCTGCTGCCGGTACTGAGCGGACATGTCTGCGCAAGACAGGTTGGACGACGATGCCGACATACAAGGCTTCACTGATCACGCCTGCGGCTACAGCGCTGGTGGCGACGACGATGCCTGGAATGTTACCAAGCAGATAACCGGTCAACAAGACCAGGCCATCAGCCAAGAGCCGGATGACCGTTCCTATCCCGATTGTCTTGGAGTAGCCAAAACGGATCAGCACTCCTTGATTAAAACGCCGGTAGGCGATTGCCCACGTCCAAGGCGTCATGATCATTAAACCGATGCGAGCAGGCTCGACGATCTCGGCTGGCGCCCCCAAAATCCCTTCTACCACGAAATAATACAGGGGAGTGAAAGCTACCAGTACATGCAAGGCGGTCAAAACCCCACTGGTTACCATCATAAACCGGCGGAGCTTTACATAGGAACTCCAGTCTCGGCTGAGGGCGGTGGAAGCCGCCAGGAGCATGATGATGGGCGATTCTATGATCAACGCCAGCGGAAATACAACGCCCCCATAAGCTGCCAGGTTGATCTCCGGGTTGGCCAATCGGGCAACAATGGCGCTTAAAACTGGTAATTCGGCGCCCATCAGCATCCAACTGGCAGCCAGAGGCCACCAGGTTCGAAACACTCGTCCCTGAGGCAACGCTTTCCTGTGAGAAAATATTGCTGTTTCTATCGTCTCTGCCATTTCGGCTCTCGCTTTTGTTTGGTCCTACAGCAAGCTATTGTAACGTAGAAATTGAATTATCCGGAATGCATATATATTGGTCTTTGGGGTTTATCGTGAGAGAGGGATTCACCGACCCCCGCTTTCAAACTCTTGTGCTATAATCCGCAAAACTAATCAGAGAGTGTACGAATGGCAACAACTGCTTGGTTGTCCCCTGACTCAACCTTTGATGAAAATTAATCAATCCCCCGTCGGGTAGGAGGTTTGAGTCTGTCTGAGAGTTAATCTGTGGCAAAGCCAAACCCTCGCCCGATGCAATTTGCGAAGGGCGATTTATTTTGTGGAGGCTATTATGTATCGAACACACACCTGCGGGGAACTGAACGTTGCTCACATTGACCAGCCTGTGACGCTGGCAGGTTGGGTAAACCGGCGCAGAGACCATGGTGGGGTCACCTTCATTGACTTACGTGACCGTTATGGCATTGTCCAGGTGGTTGCAAATCCTGAGATATCACCAGCAGCTCATGCATTGTTGGAGGAGACCCGGGTTGAATGGGTATTGCAGGTGGAGGGGCGGGTGAAGAAACGGCCTCAGGGAATGGAGAATCCCAACTTGCCGACCGGGGAAATTGAGGTTGAAGTTTCAACAATTAAGGTATTAAATGCAGCCAAAACGCCACCTTTTTCTATCAATAAAGAAGAGGAAGTGGAAGAAAATGTGCGCTTGCATTACCGGTATTTAGACCTGCGACGTGAGCGTATGCGCCGCAATATTGTCTTGCGCCATCAAATGGTGAAGTTTATCCGCGACTATCTGGATGGGCGCGGTTTTATTGAGATAGAGACTCCCATCCTGTTCAAGACCACCCCAGAAGGGGCGCGCGATTATCTGGTGCCATCTCGGGTCCATCCTGGTGAGTTTTACGCTCTTCCCCAATCTCCCCAGCAGCTCAAGCAGATGTTGATGGTGGCGGGCTTCGACCGCTATTTTCAAATTGCTTATCTCAAAATAGTCAGCATCCCCTTGTATCAATACCTCTTTTTCAAAATCATACTTCGCTAGTTTCTTTATAAGTTCGCCTATCGTCATTTCATTATCCTTTCGTTTCTAGGCATAAATAATTTTCGCGAGAAT
>JAWOHN010000070.1:0-5262 GCA_046485135.1 Anaerolineales bacterium
CGATTTGCGCCAAATTAAGGCATTGATCAGTGTGCCTATGTTGTGGCAAGGGCAGGTCAGCGGAGTGATCAATGTGGCTGAGACCAGCTCGGCAAGAGCTTTCACGCACGCGGATATCGAGCTGTTGTCCATGTTTGCCAACCAGAGCGCTATCCTGGTAGAAAATGCCCGCCTTTTGCAAGCAGAACACCAACAAAGAGAAGCAGCTGAAACTTTAAGAGAAGTTGCCAGCGTGCTGAACGCCTGCCTGGACAGAGCAGAAGTGCTTAAATTGATCCTGGAACAACTGGCGCGAGTGGTCCAATACGATAGTGCTTCGGTGATGCTCGTTACCGGGCAGAAACTGCAAATCGTTGCAGCCAGGGGATTCGATTTAGAGCAGCGTAAAAGTCTGGCTATCGAATCGCTCAAACACCTGCAAGAGGTGATCGACTCGCATAGTTTTCAAATCATCCCGGATACCCTCTTAGACCCGCGCTGGATTGAATTAGATCAGAGGTCCGCCATCCGTTGTTGGCTGGGAGTCCCTCTGATTTTCCAAGGCAGGGTGATCGGGGTATTAAACCTGGACAAGGATCAGCCTGGGTATTATTCCGGGAACGAAGCCAAGCAAACAGCCGCTTATGCTAACCAGGCTGCCATTGCCATCGAGAACGCGCACATGTACGAGGCAGAACATCGCCGGGCGCAGCTGATTGAAACACTCTTAAAGATCTCCGAGACAATCGGCTCCACGCTGGATGCCAACCAAATATTTGAAGAGATTGTCAACGCGGCCAGGCTGCTTATACCCGTCGACCGGGTGGTCATCTTTCTGTGGGATGAAGAAAAAGGCAGGCTTTACCCCACCTTACCCTCACCCGGTAGTTCAATACAAATTGACCTTCCAGAAAAGCAGGTCGAGGTTTTATCACAAATCAGTTTCTCTCCGGCTGAGTTGCCCCTTCTCAGACGGTTACAAGAAAATAACACCCCCATTGCCATCACAGATGCCTTTGCCAGTGATCTGGCGCCGCGCAAATGGGTCAGGTATTTTGGCTCCCGCTCGGTGTTGGTGGCGCCGTTTTCTATTCAAGACCAATTTTCCGGCGCACTGTATTTGGATTGTGCAAATAGCATGCACAGCTTTACCCCCAGTGAGATTGATCTGGCTTCTGCCCTGGCGCGCCAGACAGCTCTGGCGATTGAACGGGCACGCTTGTTCGAAGCAGCCCAACAACGCGCCGAAGGCGCAGAAACCCTGCGCCAGGCTACAGCCGCCGTTACCGGCACTCTACAACAAGAGGAGGCCATTGAGCGCATCCTGGAGCAACTAGACTATGTAGTGTCTTATGACAGCGCTTCCGTCCAATTGCTGCAAGACGGCTGTCTGGAAATCGTTGGAGGCCGCGGCTGGCCTGAACCGCAAGCCATCTTGGGTCTCCGTTTTCCGGTTCCCGGCGACAACCCGAATACGCGCGTCATCCTAGAGCGAAGGCCGCTGATCGTCAATGATACCGCCACCTGTTACAAGACCTTTAACGAAACCAGTCACCGCCGGATACGCTCCTGGATGGGGGTGCCTCTGATCGTTCAGGAACGAGTGATCGGTATGGTCTCGATCGATAGCTACACCGAAAATTACTTCACCCTGGAACATATGCGCTTTGCCAGCGCATTTGCCGATCAGGTCGCTATCGCTATTGAAAACACCCGCTTATATGACGAGGTTGAGCAAAGGGTGAACGAATTGAGTTGTCTGTACCTGGCCGCGCAAGACCTGGCTGCCAGTCTCGAACCAAAAGTTGTCCTGGAGAAAATCGCCCACCATATCACTGCAGCCATCCACGGAACCAGTGGATATATCCGTGAAATCAACGATGAAGGGCGAGCATTCGGCGTACTGGCGGCTTACGTCACCGAAGCGGCCTCCCCACTTGAGCGTGAACATGCCAGTACGCAGGTGATCTCTCTTGACGAATATCCCGAAGCTGTTTCCGCTTTGCATAGAGGAGAAGCCATCTCCTTCGCATTGGATACCCAAGATCTTAACTTAGTGGACCGCCAGACCTTACAAAACCTGGGCATCCAGGCCTGCTTGGTGGTGCCGATCGTTTACCAGGGCAGGTTGTTAGGTGAAGTAGAGGTGTGGGAAACCCGCCAGCCGCGTACCTTCACCCAGGCTGAGAAGAGCATGGTACAGGCTCTGGCCCAACACGCTGCCGGAACAATTGAAAATGCTCGTCTCTATGCCATTGAGCGGCAACGGGTCAAAGAGCTGGATGCCTTGCGAGCGACCATTGCAGACATCACCTCAGAGCTAGAATTGCCCAATTTGCTGCGAGATATCCTGGAGCGGGCTGTCACGCTGATGAACGCTACAGGAGGAGACCTGGGCATTTTCAACGAAGCAGATCGCAATCTGCTCATTGTCACCAGCTTCAACCTGGATCGAGACTATACCGGCACCTGTTTGGAGATGGACGAGGGATTGATGGGCCAGGTGGCGTTAACGTTAGAGCCGCTGATCGTTGCTGATTACCAAAACTGGCCAGGGAAATCAGATCAATATGGTGAAGGTCCTTGGAAAAGCGCCATCGTCGTGCCGCTACAGATGGGAGCGAAGCTGCTTGGCGCAATCGGCGTGGTCGATGCAGAACCCCAACGCCAATTCACGCCCTCTGACCAGCGCTTGCTGACCATGTTCGCTCAACAAGCCTCCATCGCCATTAATAACGCGCGCATGTACCTGGCCACCAAAGAAGCCGCCGACCGGCGCGCCATCTTGCACCAGGCCAGCCAGGCGATCGTGGCTGCCAGCCTGGATCCCGAGGCGATCTATTACGCCATTCACAGCGCCGCCGCCCAGTTGATGCCCAGCGAAGCCTTTGTGATCGCTTTAATGAACGAAGCTGAAAACGTCATTGAAGCCGTGTATCTAATGGACCGTGCAGGCCGCTCCCCAGCCATCACCTTACCGGGCGGTTCAGGCTTGAGTGGGCATATCATCACCACTGGTAAATCCCTTTACATCGAAGATATAGAAGAATTCAACGAGGTGGAATCGATCCAATTTGGCGACCGGCAGGATGTGCGCTCTATTTTGGCAGCGCCAATGATTTTGAGGGGCAAGGTTATTGGCATGCTGTCTGTGCAAAGCTACCAGGCTCGAGCTTATACACCGGAGGATATGTACCTGCTCGAAATGCTCTCTGCTCACGCTGCTATCGCTATAGACAATACCCGTTTGTTTCAAGAGGTCCAGCTTTTGGCCATCACAGATCCATTGACCGGAGCAAACAACCGCCGAGAGCTGTATGAGCTCGGTGAACGGGAATTCGCTCGCTCAAAACGCTACAAACATATCCTATCAGCCATGATGGTCGACATCGATAAGTTCAAGAAGGTCAACGACACCTATGGTCACACAATTGGCGACCAGATTCTGATCCAGTTGACTGGACGGGTCAGGGCCAATATCCGGGATATCGATATCCTTGGACGCTATGGAGGGGATGAATTCGTCATTTTGCTACCGGAAACCGGCCTGGAATCTGCTCGCCAGGTAGCCGAAAGGCTGCGGGTGGCTATCTCCGGAACTCCCTTCCAAACCGATGCAGGCTTGATCAGCGTGACTGCCAGCATTGGCGTTAGCACGTTCAACGGAAAGATGCGCGGCCTGGAGACGCTGATTGACAATGCAGATGTGGCTGTTTATTTGGCAAAAGAAGCGGGGCGGGACCAAGTCGGTGTTGCTTGAACCATTATAAGATTAACATCGCATCCCCAAAGGAATAAAAACGATAGCCCTCTGTTTTGGCAGTTTCATAGGCATGCAGGACCAGCTCACGACTGGCAAAAGCGCTGATCATCATGATCAAAGTGGAGCGCGGCAGATGGAAGTTGGTGATCAGCGCATCCACGGCCTTGAAGCGATAGCCCGGCAAGATGAACAGAGCGGTAGCCCCCTCATATGGTGCAACAACTTCATATGCTCTGGCCCGCGCAGCAGCCGTTTCCAGCGTGCGCACACTGGTTGTGCCCACTGCCACGACCCGTCCTTTCTGCTGGCGAGCCAAATTAATGCGCGCAGCAGCATCTTCATCCAACTGGCACCATTCGGTATGAATCTCATGTTGTTCGGGAAGCTCCTCCGTTACCGGCGCAAAGGTATCCAGGCCTACGTGTAGGGTCACATGCGCCAGTTGGACGCCCTGCCTCGACAGGTTCTCCAACAGGGATGCAGTAAAGTGCAGGCCAGCGGTAGGAGCAGCTGCCGAGCCGGATTGGCGGGCATACACCGTCTGATAACGCTCGCGATCCTGCAAGGGCGTGTGGATATAGGGCGGTAAGGGCATCTGCCCGGCCTGGTGCAGGTAAGCGTCCACCGGTTCACTGAAATGCACCAGCCGCCGAGGGCCTCCCAGCACTTCCAGCACCTGCGCCTGAGGGCCACTCTCGATTTGGACCAGCGTCCCAACCCGCAAGCCTTTTCCACCGGCGAGCGTCTCCCAGGTGAGCGAATCCAGCTGTTTGAGCAGGAGCAGCTCCACCCGCCCACCGGTGGGGACCTTTCTGCCGAACAGGCGGGCGGGGATTACGCGCGTCTCGTTCAGCACCAGGACATCGCCTGCATTGAGATAATTGGGCAAGTCTCGAAAGCCAGCGTGCTCGATCGTCCCACTGGCCCGGTCCAACACCATTAAGCGCGAGAGATCGCGTGGCTCTAAAGGGACTTGAGCGATGTATTCAGGGGGCAGGTCAAAGTCGAAGTCAGAGGTTTTCAAATTAACATTATCGTTGGTAGGAGGTTCAAGCGCGGGGCAAGTTATCAGCGCAACAGGCGGATGATGACATTCAGTAAGACCGTTAATACGATGGATAGTATCAGCATTGTAGCCAGGGGGATCAGACAGGTCAGGTTTTCATTCCCAATGCGAATGTCGCCGGGCAGGCGACCTAAGGGTAGGCCAATCCGGTCGACCAGGTACAGCGCCACTCCCGACAAGAGCAAGATTCCCCCCAGAACGATCAGAACACGAGCAATATAGTTCATCTGGCAAACTCTACTGGCATAAGATGGATTCAGAGCAAACGCGGCTGGGCGGATTCTTCGTATGGAATATCCAGGTGTTCATAAGCCAGGCGGGTAGCCACGCGTCCCTGGGGAGTGCGCTCCAGGAAACCGAGCTGCAACAGGTAGGGCTCGACTACGTCCATAATCGTGTCGGGCTCCTCGCTGATGGAGGCTGAAATGGTGCTCAGCCCGACCGGCCCGCCGCG
>JAWOHN010000073.1:0-3200 GCA_046485135.1 Anaerolineales bacterium
CTTCGTCAAAGATCTCCAAAGTAGCCCGGCCCATTTCGAGCACCACACCCTGACCCTGACCGTTGTTCCAAATGGCTGATGGTTCAATTCCCAATCCCTCACTGTAGAATTTTACCAACCGCTCAAAATCAGCGCTTGTGAAAGCCACGCGGAACTCTAAAACAGGAGATTGCATGTTGGGAGTTGTCATGGGTTAATGGTTTCCTTTCACTCGTAATTTACCATTTCTTTATGATCTGTAGTGAATCCATCAGTAATTCTTTAGAATCCTGTCATTGCAGTGAGGGCGCTAGCCCGATGATAAGCAGAGCAGCGCAATCTGGCAACAATTGTTAGACTGCTTCGCTTCGCTCGCAGTGACAGTTTTATTATTAAAGAACTTTGTTTGATTCACTTGTGTTCATCCATATTGAATTTTTAATACGGTTATGGAATGGATCGATTGGCAAAAATGCCAGTCATCTTGAGCGGTTAGGTTGAATTGATTATCTCACTGATAGAAAAAAAGTCCACTTTTTTTCAAGGCATCACCGGCACTTTCTGATAAAATCCAGCTATGTCGTCCTTCAGCCGCCGCGACGCTTTGAAACTGGGGGGAATGGCCCTGGCCAGCCTGGCTGCCAGGCCGCTGGGAGAGCTTGCCCTGCCCCCAGAGCAAGTCAATTCGGCTCACTCCGGCAGGGTCTGCGTCGAAACCATCAACGTCTACCCGCTGCCCGACTTTTCCATCCCCAAGGTCGGCAAGCGCCACCGTGACCAGCTCTTGAGCCTGCTCGAAGAGGTCATCTCCGACGCCGGGCCAGCGCATAACCCGCTTTGGTATCGCATCAACAGCGGCTACGTGCACAGCGGTTTTATCCAACTTTTACAACTTCGTCCGACCAATACGCCGCTGACCTCCATCCCCCCAAACGGCATTTTAGGTGAGGTGACCGTGCCCTACACCCAAACCCTGCGCCGCTTCCGCCATGGCGTGTGGGAGAAGCTGTACCGGCTGTACTACGAAAGCATCCACTGGATCACCGGCATCGTGGAAGGTCCCGATGGGCGGCCCTGGTACCGGCTGAAAGACCACTATATCGGCATGAACTACTACGTCGCCGCCGCGCACCTGCGCCCGATCTACCCAAGCGAATACGCCCCCATCGCCACAGATGTCCCCCCGGAAGAGAAACAGATCCACGTCTCCCTGGCGGATCAATGGCTGACGGCATACGAGGCTGGACAACCCGTTTTCGATTGCCAGGTCAGCACCGGCCGCCCCAGCCCGAAAAACCTGCCGGAAGGCATGATCCCCACCGACACACCCCCTGGGAGCTTCTTTATCCAAACCAAGATGCCCTCCCGTCACATGGGCCACGGCCGGCTAACCAGTAATATCCTGGCCTACGAGCTGCCTGGTGTACCCTGGACCATGGTCTTCACCGAGGTGGGCGTGGCTTTTCACGGGACCTACTGGCACAAGAATTTCGGGCTACCTCTCAGCGCCGGCTGCGTCAATATGCGCAACCCCGATGCTTTGTGACTATTCCGCTGGGCTAACCCGCTCTACGAAACCAGTAACTACTATAAGAGGGAATCCGGAACACTGGTGATCGTGACCTAAAGGGGTGCTACACCTCCACGGACACCTTTTTGGGGAAATTTTTTATCTGGAGGGAAAAGATGAGGCACCATTGGTTAATAATTGCCCTATTAACAATAAGCCTGTTGCTCAGCGGTTGCCGGACGGAGGGCGCTGGCATCACCATCAGCAATGCCTGGGCGCGCCCTGGCTTTGAAGGCGGCAACAGCGCGGTCTATTTCGTCATCGAAAACAGCGGCGTGCAGGACGACTCGCTCCACCGCGCCGAAGCTACGGTAGCTGCTTCCGTCGAGCTGCACGAATCGATGATGGACAGCAGCGGCACGATGTCCATGCACGAACAGCATAGCATCAGTGTGCCAGCCAAAGACCAAATCGCCTTCCAACCCGGAGGCTTGCACGTCATGCTGATCGACCTGACCCAAGACCTGAACGTGGGCGATCGCTTCAACCTGACCCTCACCTTTGAGGGCGCCGGGCAGGTGCCGGTGGATGTCGAAGTCCGGCAATAGCAGCCTCAGGGCTACCCAAGCTCGTCAATCACCTGCTGCACGGTGGTGACATGGGCAAATCCCAGCGCCAGGTTCATCAGTGAAGCGAGATGCAGCTCCTCGTTGATGCTGCCTGTGCCGTCTGCCAGAAAGAATACCCGGTAATCCCGGTAGTAAGCATCCCGGGCTGATGATTCGCAGCACATATTGGTCATCACGCCGCATATGACCAGGTCTTCCACCTTGAGAACACGTAGTACGGTTTCCAGATCTGTATTGTAGAAAGCCGAATAGCGGTGCTTCTGAATCACTTTCTCGCCGTGGTTGGGGGCAATTTCTGGATGGACCTGGCTTTCCTTGCTGCCTTCAATGCACATCCCCTGCCACCACCAGCCCATAATTCCGCTGTCGAGATGCTCCGGATGGTGGACGTGTTGGGTATAAATCACCGGCAGTCCCTTCTGGCGAAAGGCAGCAATCAGCTTCTTCAGCCGGGGTAGGATCGCCGGCCCGCCGCAGGTGAAGGTGGGCGACTGCGGATCGAGGAAGAAGATTTGCATGTCGGTAACCAGCAAGGCGGTCTTCTGCGGGTGGGGCTGCATCGGGTGCACGTTGTAGGGAGCGATCCTTGCCAGCCATGCCTCTGTCTTTTGATCGAGAGATTCAACGGTTACGTAAGGGTCCATAGTTCTCCTTTTTGATTATTTTACCGGGTCATAAGGAATCGGTGTGGGGGAACCCTAAAATAAACTACTGGCAGCCATCCGCGCCCAGGAACTGGCGGATTTGTCCTTTCACACAGCGGGTCGCTTTTCGTGGATTACGCTGCCACCTACCCAGAGCTGGTCGTTGTTCTGGGCTTTGAAGAGCCCACGATCATTGTTTTAAACCAACGCATCCACCATCAAGGCCAAAAACAAGAAAGTCAGATACATGCTGGAGTAGCGATACATCTTCCAGGCCAGCTTATTGCCGCCCAGGCGCCATACCTTCCAGGCCGAGCTGAGCAGGGCCGCGCCCAAGAAAGCCGCCGCAACCAGGTAGATGCCGCCCCCCAGGCCGAAGACCGGCAGCAGCAGCGTCAGGGCGACCAGCTCGATGGTGTAGATGAAAATCTGCCAGCG
>JAWOHN010000092.1:0-6638 GCA_046485135.1 Anaerolineales bacterium
CTAACAGTTTGCGTTACATACACCCGGGCAAACTAACAGATCGCGTCACATCTAAATCAACCTTTGTGTTCCTTCGCGTTCTTAGCGGTTAATTTTACTGGCTGGCGCGCAGCTCGAGGAATTGGATGACGGCAGCCAGAAGGCGGGGGTTGATGCCCAGGCTCAGGCCAGCGCCGCCGCCCAAACCGGAGGCTATTTGGGTGGCATTGGGCAGAGGCACACCGCTGCCGGGGATTTCACCGCCGCCCTGACCCATACCTCCGCCAGGTCCCATGCCGCTGCCTGGCATCTGACCAGAGTCACGCGCTGCCTGACGAGTGGCGCGTTCTTCTTCGGTCAACGAGCCGAAACCAGTCATGCCTTCCTGAGTCAAGGTCAGGCCGAGCTTTTCAGCCAGGGTGGTCAGATCAGCCATAGTCATCTCCATGCCGTCAATGGCGGCCAGTTGTTCAGCGCTCATCTGCGCCTGGATTTGCTTGAGGACAGCTTCGACCTCTTGAATGGCGGCTGTGTCTGATTGGCTGAGGGCGCTCAAGGCCTTCCAATAGGGCAAGAGCGACTGGGCTTGCACAGCAGTGATGGGATAGTCTGTCTCTTCCAGCTTCATAGAGCCGAGGGCAAGTTTGAAAGAATCGGGCAAATCACGTTCTTGCAGCAATTCACCGCTTTGTTCTTCGCCTGGATTGGGGGTGCCTTTGGCTTGTACAGGGGCACCGGCTGCCGGCTGACCTGCTGCAGATTCATCAACTGGGGCGTTCGAATCCGCTGGTGCAGGGCTGGTTGTTCCAGCGCAGGCTGCTAAAGTGGATACCAGTAAGATGGTGATCAGTAAAAGGCTTATCTTTTTCATGGGTTGTTTCTCCTAATTCATATCTTATTCATGCCGCAAAGCCTGGATGGGATCCATCTGAGCGGCTTTATTGGCCGGGTAATAACCAAAGAACACACCTACCCCGGCCGCAGAGGTGAAAGCTAGCAAAATTGATTCGGGTACCACCACGGTACGCATACCGCCCAATTCGCCGAACAGCCAGGCGCCTCCCACCCCCAAGGCGACGCCCATCAGACCGCCGACCAGGCTAAGCAGCAAAGCTTCGGTCAGGAACTGCCAGCGGATATCGTTGGGTGCGGCGCCAACTGCCTGGCGGATGCCAATCTCACGTGTACGTTCGGTGACGCTGACCAGCATAATATTCATAATCCCGATGCCACCCACCAACAGGGAAACGGCTGCCACCCAGGCCAGCAAGTTGCGGAAGGCCTCGGTGGTCGATTCCTGGGTTTGAATAATATCCTGCTGGGTGGTGATGGTGAAATCAGCTTCTTCCAGGCTGACATCGTGACGCCGGGCGAGCAAAAGCTGGATTTGCAGGATGGTCTCTTCCAGCGGGATGCTGTCATCCACTTTGACGTAAATCATTCGCACCCGATCGCCCATGACCCGTGCAAACTGAGAAGGCGTATATTTTTGGAAGACGACCGTGATGGGCATGTAGACGCGGCTGTCGTAATCCTGGTCGCCCACCATGCCTTTTTCTTCGAAGACGCCGATTACAGTGAATTTGGTAGTGCCTATGCTCAGACTCTGTCCGACAGCTGGGGCCTCACCATAAAGCTCAACGGCTAATGAGCTGCCTAACACGACCACCTTTTGATTGCGGTCAACTTCTTCTTGCGTGAAATAACGTCCAGAAGCAATATTCATATCACGTACGGCTGGAAAACCAGGCGTGGTACCCAGGATCGGGATACCATCCAGGGAGGCTGAGCCAGCTTTCACGGTTTCCACGCTCTGCTGTTCGACGGCTACATCCGTCACACCTTTAACTTGCGTAGCCAGGGCGACGGCGTCATCGTAAACCAGGCCACCGGTTGAAGCTGAAGCCCCACCCCCGCCCGGTCCCATGCGGCTAAAAGCGGATTGCACAAAGACCAGGTTGGTGCCCAGGCCGGTGATCTGCTCTTCGATTGTCTTTTCGGTGCCGGCGCTAACCGCGATCATAATGATCACTGCAGCCACACCGATGATAATCCCCAGCATGGTCAGCAGGGAGCGTAATTTGTTGCGTAACAAGCCCTTCCAGGCGATGCTGACGGTTTTAGTTGGTTTCATGGACAGCCTCCTGTGGGCTTGCTGTTTGTGGCTGTACGGTTTGAGCAGTCTTTTTTCGTTCGCCATTGCGCTGGTCTACATCAACCTGCCCGTCTTTGAAGCGAATAGTGCGATCGGCATATCGGGCGATATCATCATCATGGGTCACCATGACAATCGTGCGCCCTTCGTTATGCAATGCCTGCAGCAACTCCATGATCTCCACACCCGAGCGAGAGTCCAGGTTGCCGGTGGGCTCGTCGGCCAATATCAGCAGCGGATCGTTGATCAGGGCGCGGGCGATGGCCACACGCTGCATCTGCCCGCCGGAAAGCTCCTGGGGCTTGTGGTCCACCCGGTCGGCTAAACCAACCATGGTCAGAGATTTCAAGGCTTTCTCTTTTTGCTGATCGGTGGTCAGTGAGCCATTTCGGGCGTACAGCATGGGCAGCATCACATTTTCGAGGGCGGTGGTCTGCGCCAGCAGGTTATAAGACTGGAAGATAAAACCCAACCGTTTGTTGCGGATATCCGCCAGCTGGTTCTTGTCCATCTGGCTGACATCTTCACCTGCCAGGAAATATTTCCCTTCGGTCGGTCGATCCAGGCAGCCCAGGATATTCATCAGGGTGCTTTTTCCTGAACCGGAGGGTCCCATGATGGCCACGAACTCGCCTTCGTCGATGCGCACATCCACCCTATCCAGGGCGCGCACTTCAGCATCGCCGCGGCCATAGACCTTGGTTAAAGCTTCGGTCAGGATAATCGGTGTATCTTTCATGCCTTCTCCCTTATTGGGTGGCTACTATGCCGGTGGAAATGGTTTCGCCCGCTTCTATGCCGGAGATGATTTCGGCGGAGGTGATGTCCACCAGGCCGACTTGCACCAGGCGCATCACCGGCTCACCGTTTTCGATCACAAATACGGCATATTCACCGGGGCTAATTTCACGCAAGGCCTCAACAGGCACCAGGATGGCGTTCTTCGCTTGTCCGCCAATCACGTCCACCGAGGCGTTCAGGCCGACCGGCAATGTCATTTCAATGCCTAATGGATCTAACTGCACCAGGATACGGATAGCCTGCACGCCGGAAATAGTGGCCAGGCTGGGATCGACTGCGACCACTTTGCCGCTGAAGGTTTGCTCCGGCAAGGCGTCAAAGATGGCTTCGGCAGGGTTACCCACGGCGACTTTATCCAGATCGGTTTCGTCCAGGTAGACTTCCAGCATAGGCTGCTGCAGGTTAGCCAAAGTGATGATCGCAGTTGTGCCGACAGCTTCCCCAACCTGGGCGTTGATGGCCATGACGGTACCGCTCATCGGGCTGGTTAAATCCAGGACCGCCTGGTTCTCTTTAGCCAGGGCCAGTTTTGCCTGGGCGTTGGCCAGCTCAGCCTGAGCCATGGTCAAATCATCAACGGCCGGACCTTCCTGGTATTTTTCGTATTCGGAGCGGGCTTTGTTGAGGTTGGCTTGAGCTACTTGCAGGGCGTGCTCGTAATTCAGGCGTTTGACAGCCGCATCGTAATTGGTCTGTGCGCCTGACAGGGCTTCGAGCAATTCCTGGCGGATCTCATTGGAGGTTGGATAATAGCGGTATGGCTCAAAGGCAACGGTGGCTTCATCCAGGGACGCCTTCATCTGATCCAAGGCTTCGATGGGGTCCAATCCTTGCAGGTAAGTTGGCAATGTGTAATTGTCCAGCTGGTACTGTGCATCCCGCACTTGCTGAGCATAATTGGCGATATTGTTCATGGCGCTAGTGCGAGAGATGTCAGCGTTGGCGTACAGGTCATCCAGATTTTTTTGCGCTTTCAGCACTGCTAATTCTGCGTCGGCAATGGAGGCATCGATTGATTCCTGCGAGTTCTTGGTTTGCAGGCTTGCCAGGACCTGGCCTTGCTCGACCTGCTCACCAACGGCGAAATGCAGCTCGACCAGCGTGCCTGTCACGTCGAAGCCCAGCGAGATCTCTTCGGCGGGGGTCACCGATCCGGCGCCGCTAGCCAGCAGGGAGAGGTCTCCCTTGCGAGCGACAGCTGTCTGCAGTTCGGTTTGCGGTTCGGCGGCTAGCTCCGCTGCGGCTGCCTGGGTGGTGTAATAATAATATCCGCCAGCTCCGCCGGCGATAACTAGAATGAGGATAATCCAAAAGAATTTGTTCTTGAACATGTTCATGACTCCCGTTTAAATCCTGTTATTTGATTGAATTGTACAGGATGAATCTGCAGAAGTTATGCAGAGGGTATTGAGATTTTGCGAAGATTGGAAAAGCTGTTAGCCACGAAGGGACACGAAAGTTTTTTTAGCCACGAATTTTCACGAATTTTTTTAATGTTATTTAACGCCCGATGCTGAAGCCTCGCGCTAGATCGCAAGGCCCATTCAGGCTATATCAGCTCGAAGAGCTTTGCAAACTAGCCCGGGGTTTTAACCCCGGGTGATGTCCGCCAAAAGCATTCCCAGTCTGTGAGAAGACCTGCCCGGATATGGATGATATTCTTGGAAATGATATTTTCTCGGCTTCCACCCGTTTTCGTGTGAGATAATAAACAACGATTATTTGTGTTCATGATGATGCAATTAACCATCTGGGCAGGTCTACTAACTATTGAGCTAGCAAATTTTAATGGGTACGGTTAGGTTCATGATCGACCCGGTTTGTTGGATGACCTGCCCCTACATTTTCTGGAATACCCGTTACAAAAAGGTAAAAAATGATTTCATACCAGGAAGCTTACAAACTGACCATCCAAAATATCCAACCCATGCCAGCCGAGTCCGTTACCTTGCTGGAGGCGACCGGACGGGTGGCGGCGGAGGATCTGAGGGCGCGGGTGGATGCGCCTACGGTGAATGTCTCGCTCAAGGACGGTTACGCTGTGCACCCGGAGGATATCGCCCAGGCGACGGCAGACTCACCTGTCAGGCTGACCCTTCTGGGGACGGTTGCCGCCGGTGGCGCATGGCAGGCTGAGATCGGACGCGGGCAGACAGTGCGCATCCTGAGCGGCGCGCCGGTCCCTGAACAGCTGGGCTCGGTGCTGACGGAGGAGTTCACCAGCAGGGAGGGCGATACGGTGTTGGCTTTCACACATGCCGCCGCGGGACGCAATATCCTGTTGAAAGGCAGTGATGTGCACAAAGGGGAAGTGCTGGCAAAAGCGGGTGAAACCCTGCGGCCCACCCTGATTGGCTTGCTGGCTGCTGGCGGCTATGAGCACGTTCCGGTGGTGCGCCAGCCGCAGGTGCATATCCTGGCGACGGGCGATGAAGTGCTCGCCCCGGGTGAACCCTTGCTGGAAGGCAAGCTGTATGCCAGCAACCTGGTGACCCTGGCAGCCTGGTGCCGCCGATACGGGTTCGCAGTCCAAACCCAGGTGGTACCCGATGATGCCGAGACGATCCGTGATGCGTTGCATCAGCACCTGTCAGCGGGAGACGCTCTGCTGACCAGCGGCGGCGCCTGGAAGGGAGAACGTGACCTGACGGTGCGCTTGCTGGACGAATTGGGCTGGCAGAAAACCTATCACCGGGTTCGCATCGGACCTGGCAAGGCGATCGGTTTCGGAATGTATCAAGGCAAGCCGGTTTTTTGCCTGCCGGGAGGTCCGCCTTCGAACCACATGGCCTTCATCCAGCTGGCGCTACCTGGTTTGCAGAAGCTGGCCGGTTTTGCCCAACCAGGGTTGCCGAGGCAGTTGGCACGTCTAAAGGCGGAGGTGCATGGCCAGATCGACTGGACGCAGTTCATCCACGGGCGCATGGAGCAGGCTGATCAAGAGCTGCGCTTCCATCCCATCCTGGATGCCTCCCGGCTGCAAATGATGGCGCACACCGATGCTGTCCTGGCTATCCCAGAAGGTGTGGAGAAAATCACGGCAGGGGAGATGGTGTGGGTGCAGATGCTGTGAGGCATAAAAAACAAGGAGTTTAACCGCGAAGGTGAGCGAAGAAAATCGATAAATGACCCTGGTTTCAAGAAAAAGTAGAAACCAGGGTCATATTGCCTATTTTACAGGTTACGGAAGTGAAGCTGAGAAATTGTCAAAGCGGATGTCAACCGGCGCGTCATAATAACTGTAAGCGCGAATGCCAGCATCTCGTCCAGGACCTGTAAAGCTGCTGTCAATCAGGTCCGCGACCAGCACGCCGTTAATATAGATCTTTATGGCTGTACCGATGCGGTCCACCCGGATGTGATTGGAGGCAGCGTCCAGGTGGATGGCTGTGTTTTCAGTCCAATCCTGGATGATTGTCCAGGTACCATCCAGCGATCGCTTTTCAACCAAAAAATCCTGATCAGTAGGCCAAATCAGCACCTGGTAGGTCTCCCAGGAATCAGCAGTCCATCGGGAGCCAAATAACAGACCGTACGAACAAACAACTCCAGGAGTAAGCTTACGAGCATCAACTTCGATACGGTAATCGCTGGGGAGAATCAAGTCCGGTGTGATACCGAAACCCTTGTCCACAAGCTTGAAGTAGATCTGGTATTCTCCATCTAGATATCTGTAGATGAAATCGGAGTTCTCACCACTGCC
>JAWOHN010000167.1:0-3486 GCA_046485135.1 Anaerolineales bacterium
GACTACTTCTCCAGTTAAGCGGATTTCTACTGCCTGGTTATCTTACTCTTCAGATCAGCAAGATAACCAGGCAGTAGAAATCCGCTTAACTGGAGAAGTAGTCCAGCAACTGCTCCAAACGTAGCACGCCATCGTAAGCAAAATCTTTCTTGCTTTTCTTCAAGACCCCTTTCTTGCCATCTGGGTCTCCCAGGCGAGTGACGATTAAATCGGCCTGGCTCAGATCCTCTTTCTCAGTGTACTCGTTGGTGGTAGCAACAATATTGACCCCGGCTGCTTTAGCTGCCATGACCCCGTTATGCGAATCCTCCACCACAAACGCCTCGTGGGGTTCGATGCCGGCCTTTTCTAAGGCTAACAAATAGATTTCTGGGTCGGGCTTCTTCTTCGACACCACGTCCCCGGACAGCACAAAATCGAATTTAATATCTTTCAGGGTCTGGTATGCCACTGCATTCGCCGCCTTCACGTTAGAAGTGGTGCAGACGCCCAGGATCAGGCCAGCCTGATTGATTTCTTGCATCAAGCGCTTCACGCCCGGCCGCAGGGGCAGTTTACCGCTCTCGATCAGGTCAACAAATAAAGCCGTTTTGCGCTTATGCAGGTTTTTGATCAGCTCATCTTCATCTTCCGGTTTGATATCGACCCCAAAACCTTCGGTATGCAGATAGTGCCGCATCCTCTCTTTGCCGCCCGCTACCTGGAGCAATTCGTGATATTTTTCGACGCCCCATTCGACCTTGAAGCCAAAATCCTTAAATGCCTCGTTGAAGGCCACCCGGTGACCATCTCGCTCTGTATCGATGATAACTCCGTCCTGGTCAAAGAAAACTGCCTTTATTTTATTCATCTCCTATCCTTTATTTTCCTTCTGGAAGCAACAATTTTCTTGTTCTATCAAAATCGCTTTTTTCAGCTCTAAAACAACCCTGGTAACCGGTGTATGCAGGGGGCTTGCGCCCCCGCATACACCGATCACCGGGACTACATTTTTGCCTCTATGCAGTATAGAACTCGCGGATGACCTGCACAGCCATGCGGTTCTCTTCCTTGCTGCCGATCGTCAGCCGCCAGAACCCTTCGCTGTCATAGATCTTCCCTTGCGGCCGGAAGATCAGGTTCCTCTCCTGCGCATACTTCACCATATCATCCCCGCTCTTTCCGGTCCCCTGCCCGTCAAACAAGATATAGTTCGCATGCGAATGGAAGATCGTCAGTCCAGCAATATCCCCCAGCGCTTCCTCGATATACTTCACTTCGCTGTTGTTGAACTCCACCCGCTCTTGCAGCCCTTCCACGTCTTCAAACGCCGCCAGCGCCGCCCACATCGGGATGATCCCCACGTTCCACGGCAGCAGCGCCGCAGAGATCTGCCCAATCACTTCCGGGTCTCCCAGCGCATACCCAAACCGCAACCCTGCCAGCCCGTACGCCTTCGACAGCGTGCGCGTCACCAGCACGTTCTTGTACTTCTCTACCAGGTGCACCTGCGACATCCCCAACCCGGCATACTCAATATACGCTTCGTCCACGACAAAGGGAATGCCCGTCTCCGCTATCCGCACAAAGTCCCCCGCTTCCATGAAGTTCCCCGTCGGGTTGTTCGGGTTCGCCACCACAATGACCTTCGTCTTCTCCGTCACTGCCCCCAGGATCCCTTCCACATCAAACTGCAACTGCTTGTCCTTGTACACCATCGGCACCGACACCAGCTTCCCACCCAAGATATTGCAGCGCAGCTTGTAGATCCCAAAACACGGTGTGTGCTGGATCACCTCGTCCCCTGGCTCCAGCAAACAGCGAAAGATATTGTCAAATACCTCGCTCGACCCGTTCCCGATCAGTACATTCTGTGGACCTTCCAGCCCGTTGATCTCCGCGATCTTCGAACGCACCACCAACCCCTGGTCCGGATAGCGATGCGCCATCCGGCTGTACTTGTCGATCGCTGCCAATACCTTCGCCGAGGGCGGGTTCGGATTCTCGTTCGACATCATCCGCTTCAGCTCCGGCTTCTTCCAGGCCAGCTCGATATGCCCTGAGATGTACATCGGTGTCCCTTTCACCCAGGGTACGTAGTATTCTTCTATGCTTTTCATTAGATATCTCCAGTTTTTGATAGCAGACACATCATCTGCCGAGTTATTTCAACAAGGATTTTGCCTGGCTGAGGACGTTCTCAGTGGAAAATCCGAACTGTTCGAATAATGCTTTATAAGGTGCAGATGCCCCATAACGATCCAGACCGATCACTCGTCCGAGGCTGTCCTCAGAGCACAGGTAGCGCGGCCAGGCCAGGCTGACGCCGGCCTCAATGGCCAGACGCGGCGCCCCAGCCGGCAACACAGAGCTGCGATACTCATCTGTTTGCAAATCAAAAAGCTCCCAGCAGGGCATGGATACCACTCTAGTTGAGATACCTTCCCTTTCCAGCTCTTCCCGGGCAGACAGCGCCAGGCTAACTTCTGAGCCGGAGGCCATCAAAACAAGGTCTGGTTTCCCCGCGCCGGCCTCTTCCAGGATATAGGCCCCTCTCGCCGTACCCTCATAACCCTTGGAAACCAGGGGCAGGTTTTGGCGAGACAGTAACAAGGCGGTTGGGCCATCCTTGCGCTCCAGCGCGACCTTCCAGGCTGCCGCGGTTTCATTTGCATCTGCCGGACGCATGACCAGCAGGTTTGGAATGGCTCTCAGCGCGGTCAGCTGTTCTACCGGTTGGTGGGTCGGGCCATCTTCGCCCAGGCCAATGCTGTCATGGGTGAAGACATACACCACCGGCAGCTTCATCATTGCGGCCAGGCGAATCGAAGGCCGCATATAATCAGAGAAGATCAGGAAAGTGCCGCCATAAGGGCGCAGACCATGTAAAGCCAAACCATTCAAAATGGCGGCCATCCCGTGTTCCCGCACACCAAAGTAGATGTAAGACCCGCTAAAGTCATCGCGCCGGATGCCCACTCCATCCTTTGGCAGTGTGTTGTTGCTAGGAGTCAGATCGGCAGATCCGCCCACCAGAGTTTTGAGATGAGGAGCGATGGCGCTCAAAACCTGGCCTGAAGCAACTCGAGTTGCCAAAGGTTTGTCTGGGGAGAAAGCCGGCAGGATTTCCTCTAACTTCACCGGCAATTCGCCCTTCACATACAGATCCCATTGGGCAGCCAGCTCAGGATATTGCTGGCGATAGCGAGTCACCATTTGATCCCACTCAGCTTGTTGGCCGGCGCCCCTTTTTGCATTAGCGGCAAATCGCTCACGGGCAGCCTCAGGAACAACAAAGTTCTCATCTGCCGAGAACCCCAACGTCTCTTTGGTGCGACGCAGGTCCTCCTCGCCAAGCGGCGCGCCGTGGGCTTTGGAAGAGTCCTGGCGCGGGCTGCCATAGCCAATATGAGTCCGGCAGGCAATAATCGATGGTTTCTCTGTCTCCGCCTGGGCATTCCGGATGGCTGCATCGATAGCGACCATGTCATGCCCATCCACCCGCTG
>JAWOHN010000157.1:0-3404 GCA_046485135.1 Anaerolineales bacterium
TTCAGAGACTGAGTCCACCAGTTTTTCAATTTTTTCCGGTTCTGGTGTCTCTTTTTCGATGCGGTTTACCGCTTTGGCGAGGGCATCGTCAAAGCGCTCTTTTGAGATCCAAGGTACGGCATGAGTCGGGTATCCCATGGTTGCCTTGTTGACCCGATAGATTAAGCTTTGGCAGTATTCGGGGTGGCACAACCAGGGTGACAGCCCAATCGACCAGGGTCACCGAGACTGCCAGAGCCGGCAAGAAAACCAGCACACCGGCCAGAAGTGCAAGAAGCGTCGAGCCACCCTGGGCGATGGCGTAGACTGTGGCCGCGGTAAGCATCAGCAGCGTCAACACCGCGATTGGACCCAGATAGACCACGGCGGGGTGTCTGCGCGCCAAACGCGCCAAGCGGACTCCTGGCGAGGGCCGGTAGCCCAGCCGGTCCTCGAGCGTCCTGCGTCCATCGTCCAGGATGTAGAAGCCCACGTGTGCCGGGGGCGGCATATCCAGCCCCGGCCACACCGCCGCATCTGATTGGTCCTTGTCGTCGACCGGCCCAAGCGCGGGGGGCGGGTTGGTCCAGGCTGCCTGCGCCAGGACGTTCGCCATGCGCGCTACTTCCAGCTCGCTCCGGCCAGTCGCCAGGGCCAGTTTTTCGACCACGTGCCGATACCGGTCGCGCGTGGCACGGTCCATGCCGGCGTAGACCGCGGCTGGATCCTCGCGCAGGATCTGCTCCACGCGGCTCACGCTCTCGAAGAAATGCGGCCAGTCGTTGGTACCGATGGTTCGCAGGCTGGTGAAGCAGTTGGCCACGATCTCATCGCCGGTCAGGGATCCGGACAGAGGCCGGGAAGGAGGCTCACCTTGCTGCGTCAGATTGGTGATCTGCGCGGCTGCTTGCGCCAGTGCGGCGAGGATGCTTAAGCGCAGCATGACCGGCAGAGCCCACAGTTCGCCAGTGGTCAGCGGCCTGATGTCTTGATAAAGTAAGACGAAGCGCTGCACCAGTTCCATATCCAACTGGGCGCCGCTGCCCGCCACAAGCTGTTGTGCAACATCGTAGATGCGAGGATAGCCGGCCAGTGGGCCAGCGGATAGCTTGGGTAACTGGCGGTAGAAACCTGGCGGCATGTCCTCCCGAATCTGGCGTAACGACTGCTGGGCTAGGTAGAAGTTATCCAGCATCCACTCGGCAGCGCGGGAGAGAGTTTGTTGCCCGGAACTGCTTTGGAAGAACACCGCCGTGGCCTGGAGAAACGTCTCCTGTGCCTTCAGGCCGGCCAATAACCACGGCTGCGCACCCGGCCCCGGCGTGGCTTCCCCGAGGGCTGCGGCTTCATACGCCTGGGTATGGACCTTGTCGATGCCGACCCCGTCCTCCGGTGTATGCGGTTGCTCTTGGGTGGTCTCTGGGTGAATCATCCTAACGTCTGCCATTTTTCTGAGCCGCAACTTCGGCAGGTGTAGGTGCGATCTCCCTGGCAGGCGCATCTTGAAAGATCAACAAAGGGGACGAGCCGTACGCTACAAAACCGACAGCCATGCCGCCATACGGCCAGCGCAGTTCACCAGAGTAGCCATGTGCGCATAACAGCACCAGATCGGCGTTCTCCTGCTCGGCCAACTCGTGTAGCGCGGCCGCCGCGTGGTTGCTGATCAGCAGCCTGGTCTCTACGGCTGTCGACGGCAACTGGGCGCGCACAGTCTCCAGGTACTGCTCGGCCTCGGACCGGTTGCGCTCCACGATTCGGTCGGCCAGGTCGCTGTCTTCTTGACTGGGCGGCGTTCGTCTTGGCATCTGTGGACGCTGCACTACATGCGCCAACACGACCTGTGCCTCGGCGCGGGCAAGGGTGGTGGCCAGCGGCAGCACGCTCTCGGCGCGCGGGGAACCGTCCAGCGGCACCATCACCCGCCGATAGCGTAGACCTGCCAGGTCCGGCTGAGCTGGCTGATAAGCGCGCACGATCATCAGCGAGATGGGAGCGCGCATAATCACCTTTTGCACGACGCTACTAACATTCCAGCCGCTCAGGCCGCTCCGCCCATGGCTGCTGAGGATGGCTAGCCCGATCTGGTTTTCGCGGGCAAAAGTCAAAATCTGTTCGGCGGCGTCTCCGTCGATAACCTTCGTCTGCGCCGCGACGCCTACCTCCTGCAGTCGCGCGCGAACCCCTTCGAGGTAGCTCTCTGCTTCTGCCCGACGCAACTGCGAATCCAGCGAATCAACTGCGCGCAGGCCGCCCTGCCTGTCGGACGGAGAGAGGACATGGAGTAGCATCAATTGTGAGTCCAGAGAGCGGGCCACGGCCACGACGTGAGGCAAGACACATTCGGCCAGCGGTGAACGGTCCAGAGGGACCAGGATTCTTTCGAACATAAGCACCTCTTTGGATGGCCAGCTGCAATTCGGGTCCAACAACTGTCCTTGCCACAGGACGTGCTGGGCTACAGCTCTACAGCAGCGAGCGGGTCATCGAGCATGACTTCGGGCGGAGATTCCTGGCTAGAGTCGCATCGACCGCCAGCTATCCTCAATGTCGAACGTACTGTGGGGCATCGGCAAAACCCCCTGGTCTGTAGCCCGGATTTCAGCTGGGTTTGGCTGTATCTCGTCCACAGGAACGTCCTGAACAATCAACACAGGGGTACTCCCGTAAGTGATGAATTTGTTTTTGATCATTTTTCAGTCTCCTTACCTCAACTCATCTGGAATCTGAAAGATCCTATTCCTTCCATTCGTAGCTTAGCAGAAAGGCGCCGCGCTGTCGTCAGCGCAAGCGACAAGGTTTGCATGGCAAAAGGGCTGCCCAGCGGGCAGCCCGTGCGACTTTTGTTGTACGGTGATATTATGATTGATATAGTCGAAATCGCCGGATCGGATATGCTCGATGTTCTTGAGCGAGCCGGTGATGAGATTGTCCATGCAAATGACGCGGAAATCTCTCTCCAGCAAATAATCACACAAGTGGCTTCCGATGAATCCTGCTCCGCCCGTTACCAATGCCGTTTTCTTGTTTTGCACAGTTGGCTCCCTTTTTGCCTAGCGGCCGATACCTATATACCTAAATCCCAGCTTTTCGAGCTTTGCTCTATCAAAAACATTTCTGCCATCGATAAGAATGCGATGACGCATCGTCTTTTTGAGCCGCTCAAAATCCAATTTCGTGAATTCCTCCCATTCCGTCGCCAGGATCATTAGGTCAACCCCCATGGCGGCCTCATACAAATCGGGGCAGATTTTGACTTTTTCGCTTAAGGCGCCAGGCCGCTCTTTGACGACAGGATCATAAGCTCTGACTTTGGCTCCCAACTCGATCAGGCTATTCATTATGAATATTGCTGGAGCGTCCCGGGTGTCATCCGTATTCGGTTTGTAGGAAATGCCCAGGACGGCGATCGTTTTGCCTTTGAT
>JAWOHN010000172.1:0-6695 GCA_046485135.1 Anaerolineales bacterium
CATCGAGGGAGGTCAATCCAGATGGGAAACCATCGCCAAAGGTGTGCACCAGCACCTGGCCTTGTGGGTCCAGGATAAAGACATAGCGAATATCAGGATGATTGGCCTGGGTCTCGACGATCAATTGCTGCAAGGCGTACAAGTTGTTGATCAAGATCAAGTCCGTCGAGCGGCTGGCCAGGTCGTGCGCCACGGAGATGGCGCGCGCTTCCAGCTCATGGATCATGGCTTCGTGCAATGCTTGCCGCACTACCGGAATGACGCCCACGCCCAGCATCAACACCAACCCCAGGATAATGCCGGTGATCTTGGCCCGCACGCTGACCGCACCGGCAATTTGCCAGAACCGGTCGAACCAGGGCTGGAAGCGATTGGCGCCCTCGCTCATGGCGCCAGGTCTCCGTTCTCTTCCAGGCTGGACTCCACTTCCAGGACGGTATCATAAGCGCTGGCGTCGATCTCCCGAAATCGGTCGATGCCCAGTATATCCAAAGCCGCCGCGCCGGCCGGATCATCGTCCATGTGAAGAAACAGCTCCAGCAGCTCGGCCTTGAGCTGCGGGCGGATGGAGGGGCTGACCACCACCGGCGGCATGCCGAAAGGCGGTGAGCGGTGGATGATGCGCAGTAGCCCCCCCAGTTCCGGTTCTCTCTGCATGAGATACTGGTAAATCAGGTTGTCCACCGCCGCCCCATCTGCTAAGCCATCTGCTACCGCTTCGATGGCAGCATCATGGCTGTAGGTATAGAAAACCCGCCCGAAGAAGCTTGCGGGGCTTTCCCCTAGCTGGTTGACCAGGTAGGTGGGGTACATTCGCCCGGTAAAGGACAATGGGTCGGTAAAGGCAAAGGTCATTCCGCGCAAATCGGCCAGGTCCTGCGCCGGGCTGTCCGCCGGAACAATCAGCCAGGAGGCATAGGTCATCGCCCCGTCGATCTCCGGAGCGACCAGCACCTCCATCCCGAATTCGCGCCAGCCGTAAATGTACGCCCCCGTGCAGACAAAAGCCACCTCCACCTGGCCCGTTTCTAGCAGCCGGTTGATCTCATCGTAGTTTGCCCGTTGAACCATCTCGACCGGACGGCCCAGACGCTGTTCCATGTAATTGATCAGCTCGCGGTAACTTTCCAGCGTGCCCTGGGGAGAGATCACCGCCGCTACCCCCACCTGCAGCGGAATCACCTCCCGGCTGGCTGGGGAAGCCAGTGGATATAGCTGTTTCAGATCGACAGGGGTTTCCTTTGCCGGGGCGCAAGCCGCCAAGAACATCCCGGCTAAAAGCAAGACGATCCGTGTAACTTGCCGGTGAGGGTTGGGTGCAATTTTTCCCATAGGATATAAATCTTATCATATCATCAGGAGCCTGGCGACCAGATGAAGTATAACCCTCCCCAACCTCACCATCCTCATTACCAGATCTTGATCCCGAAGAAAGCGGTGATGAACTTGACCGACACATACAGGAAATACAGACCAAAGATCAGCTTGAGCGTGGTTGGCTTAAAGCGCTTGATGATGGCCGCGCCCACCTGCGCCCCGATGACCGTCCCGGCTGCCAATAAAAGCCCGGCCCCCATATCCACAAAGCCGCCCGCCAATTTGATCCCACCTCCCACCACTGCCAGTGGGATCATCGTGGCCAGAGAAGTGCCCATGGTGACGTAAACTGGCGCGCCAAACAGGTAAATCAGACCCGGAACCAGTGCATAACCACCGCCTAAACCGGCTATTCCGGTTGCTATCCCCACCAGCAATCCAAAAATAGTTAATCCAGATGCTGGCGCCGCGATCGTGTTACCTTCCTTTTGGGGCAGGCTTGTTTGTCGCAGGCCCTCCCAGATCATGCGCAGCGCCGGCCACAGGAACAGCACCCCCAGAATAAAGCCCAACAGGCTGGACTGGTCGGATAGATACGTAAACAGCCAGGAACCAACCACCACGCCGATGATCCCCGCCCCTCCCAACCAGGCTACCACCCGTTTGTCCAGATTACGCCGCACCAGGTGCCCGTATCCCCCGGAGATGGCAGTGAAGATCACCGCAAATAAGGTAGTACCCACGGCAATGGCTGCGGGATATCCCAGCCAGAAGTGCAGCACCGGCAGCATCACGCTGCAACCACCCGTTCCGATGATGCCGCCCAAGATACCGGCCAGGAAACCGACCAATGCCAGCAGCATGCCCCGCATAAAGGTTACATCCGGCGCGGCAGCTTGCAAGACGCTGCCCCCTAACCCATAATATACCAACGCCACCAAGATGATGGCTACCAAGATTACGGCAGTTGGGATCTGCGTTTTCAACCAGGTATTCATTTGAACCTCCTGTTATTTTGACATTCCTCGTCGTTTGAATTTCGCGATAGCTCTTGCATATTGCCCCATACGGACAATAGAGATTCAAGGAAATAGTGTATTTTCGGTGAAGAGAGGGAGTACCAGATATTCCACCCGTCCCTACGGCAGGTGACCAGGCGTTCTCTCCGCAGCCGCATCAGGTTTTGTGAGATATTGGGCTGGCGGCAGTTAAATTCATCAGCCAGCTCACAGACGCATCTGGGGCGATCGAGCAGACAGAACAAGATCTCCAACCGCAGGGGGTTGGCAATCACGCGTAATAAGCGCGCTAACTCCGCCGTATCCACCTGAGAAGCAGTCGTTTGATCCATCAGGGGTTCCTTCCAATATGCACCTTAATCATATTCAGTTTCTTGCATCTATTTTCATCATACGCCTGATTCCAATATCATCGTAGTGAATAACGACACATGTGTTATGGATGATAGTAATTATTTTGGTTGTTTTTTCGGTATATACGGGTGTTTACACCAATATATTGGTTTTACCAAGAACTATGATATGCGATAAAAACAAGGATGCTAAAGCTTCCATTCGCTCCCGCCTGCATTTTCTTCCGCGCTGCTCACCAAAGATGAATGTCACCGGACAATCCTGATTTATGACATTGCAAACGCTGACCAAAGGGGATATAATATATTCAACTTTTTGAATATAAATGTAGTTGCGCTGCTAGAGAAAGAACAAGCTGATTTTCAAAAAGAAA
Source organism: Anaerolineales bacterium (assembly GCA_046485135.1). Taxonomy (GTDB): domain Bacteria; phylum Chloroflexota; class Anaerolineae; order Anaerolineales; family UBA4823; genus CAZAQS01. The sequence continues at coordinate 3,064 of JAWOHN010000172.1, forward strand.
ATTTGAATAATCGACGAAGGATCATCACACCTCAAACCAAACCATTTAACAAGCCTGCAATCGAGGAGCGTTCGGTTCACCAGGCTGCCAAAGAATTAGGAGAACGTGTTCGCAATTCACCTGAATTTCGCTCTTACCGGGAGGCGCTCGAGCAGGTTAAACGGGATAAGGATTTCCAGCGCTTGAATGCCCAGGCACAGACTCTCCGCATAAACTCAAAATGGGGCTTTCACACGCACAAGAACCACCTGACAGATTTGCAGAACTTGGAGCTAGAAATTGAAAGCTTGCCAGTGGTTCAGGAATATCAGCGAATTGAAGTGGAAATTCGGCAGCTATTGAAAACCCTGGATGAGATCAGCGGTCAGCTAGGTGTTGATTACGTTAACATGGTAACGGGAGCTCGTTGAGGGCCTCCCCAAGCAACCAAACGACCACGAGTTAGTCGACGAAATTAAGGAAGGTGTATCCATGTTGATCGAAAAGTACGATTTAGACGTATTCACCCCACCGTGTGAGCCAGGTGCAGAGCGATACTCAGCCATTGCCCGCTTGACGACTGATATATCTGCAGTCCTTCCTTACCTCAACGCAACCCTCAGAGGAGCAGTCTACCATCAAGCTGCCAACGCCCTCACCTGGAAGAAAGGTGGGCACAACATAGCCTTCCATGCCTATGAAATTGCTACCAGCAACGTGGAAGATCGTGAGGCTGCCATCAAAGAGTTAGAAGGTCTGATCGAGCTGGTCAACCGCACCTGGGAGCGCCGGGCAGAGATCAGTCCCGATCACGAAACCCATCAACGCCCGACCTCCATGGCAATCTACAAATTATTACCGCAGACCAATTGCAAATCCTGCGGCGAGCCGACCTGCTACACCTTTGCTCTGAAACTGGCCGCTTCTCAGGTCAAAATCAGCGATTGCCTGCCGTTAGCCGAGCCAAAATACGCCAGTCAGTTAGCCGCCTTGCAGGCCATCGTCATCGAAGCCCCCGCCATCGGTAAAAAGACTTGACAAATCTCTAATCCCAGATATAATTCAATACATGTTGAACTATTTCGGCGCGATACCCGTGGACAAACCTCCGCTAGATCTTATGAAGCTATCGCAGTGGTTCAAAGTTTTTTCGGAGCCAAAACGCCTGCTCATCTTCGACCTGCTCATGCAGGGCGTTCAATGCAATTGTGAGCTGGGCGAAACGCTCGACATGGCGCCTAACCTGATCTCGCACCACCTGGGCATCCTGCGCAAAGCCGGCCTGGTAGAGGTCGAGCGAGACGCAATCGATTCCCGCTGGATCTACTATTCCATCAATGAGAAAGCCCTGCAGACTTTATACCTGGCCTTTGGCGACTTCTTTGATCCGCAGCGCATCAAACCCCGCCGCCCGACCTGCGGGCCGCAAGGCTCTTTGATCAGCATGACGGAAATCCAGGTATCCGGAAAATAGGATTATTCCTTACCGTTTAAGACCCGTTTTTTTTGTAAAAATACTTCAAAGGAGATTGAAATATATGCTCAACATAGACTCTCTCACAACCATGAGCGCCCCTGAAACCAAGCAGGCGGTGATCGAGTTCTTCGACCCGCCCATGTGCTGCCCCAGCGGCCTATGCGGCCCGGTATTGGACCAGCTCTTGTTGGACGTGAACGAGATGATCCTTTCCCTTGAGGCAGAGGGCTTCCCGGTCACCCGCTACCAGATGACCAGCAGCCCGCAGGCCTTTCTCAGCAACCCGGAGGTGATGCGCCTGGTGCGCGAGCAGCAAATGGCAGCCTTACCCATCACCGTCGTCCATGGCAAGGTCATTAAAGTGGGTGATTACCCAACCATTACAGATATCAAAGAAAATCTTAACGGAGCAAAATAATGTCAGAGTTTATCTTTTTTTCCGGCAAGGGCGGCGTCGGCAAAACCAGCATGGCTTGCACTACAGCCATCCGCAAGGCCGATGAAGGCCGGCGCACCCTGATCGTGACCACCGACCCGGCCTCCAATCTGGCCGATGTATTCGAGCAGTCCATCGGGCACCAGATCACACAAATTGAAGGGGTGAGCAATCTGTGGGCCATGGAAATCGACCCCGACCGGGCTACCGAGGAATACATCGATACTGCCCTGGCGCCCATCCGCCTGGCTTTTCCCCCCGAGATGGTGCAGGTCATCGAAGAGCAGATGAGCGGGCCTTGCACCGCTGAAGTGGCTGCTTTTGACCGCTTCACAGATTTCCTGGAGCTGCCCGGCCAGAATGGCAATGCCTTCGACACGGTGATTTTCGACACCGCCCCCACCGGGCACACCCTGCGCCTGCTAGAGCTGCCGGCCGAGTGGAGCCAATCCATCGACGCCGCCAGCGAAGGCAGCGGGCAGACCTGCATCGGCCCGGCTGCCGCTATTCAAGACGCCAAGCACAAATACGAGCGCGCCCTGGCTACCTTACGCAACGCAGCCCAGACCACCTTCATTTTCGTCCTGCACCCAGAGGCCATCGCCATCAAAGAGACCCGCCGCGCCACCGACGAGCTGGGCAAGCTGGACATCCACACTCACCGGCTGATCGTCAACGGGATCATCTCTGCGCAAGAAAGAGACAATCCCCTCTTCGCCGCCCGAGCCGAAATGCAAGCTCGTTACCTGGAGCAGATCGAGGCCGAGCTGCCCTGGCCGGCCAGCTATATGTACCTGCTGCCCGGTGAAATCAAAGGCGTCACCCGCCTGCGCGAAGTGGCGCGCATGTTCTTTGACGGCGATATGAACGCCTACCAGGAGGTCGAGCACGGTCTCGAACGCCAGGTCAAGGCCTTCCAACTTCCGGACGTAAAACCGCTCATCTCTCCCAACGGCCACCGGCGGACGATCTTCTTCGCCGGCAAAGGCGGCGTCGGCAAAACCGTCGCCTCCTGCATCACGGCCGTCTGGCTGGCCCGCCAGGGCTACCGCACCCTGCTGCTGACCACCGATCCCGCCGCTCACCTGGGTGACGTGCTGGGCGCGCCGGTGGGAGACCAGGTAGCTCCGGTAGAGGGCATCCACAACCTGCATGCGGTCAAGATCGATCCAAAAGCGGCCGCTGAGGCGTACAAGACCCGCATCCTGGATGAAGCCCGCCAGAGAGGCCGCCCAGAGGGGGCTATCCGCGTCATGCAGGAAGAGCTGGATTCCCCTTGCACCGAAGAGATGGCTGCCTTCGATCAGTTTATCGACTTTGCCTCCCAGGACAAATGGGACGTGATCGTCTTCGATACTGCCCCCACCGGGCATACCCTGCGCCTGATCGAGCTACCCATGGATTGGAGCCAGCAGATCGACATCAAGGCCTTTGCCTCGCTGGATACGTCCCCTGCTGATGACGCAGCCAAACAACGCTTCAGCGGCGTCATCGATATGATGCGCGACCCGGCTCGCAGCACCTTTGCTTTTGTGATGTATCCTGAATCGACGCCTATTATGGAAGCCTACCGGGCGGTCGAAGAGCTGCGCACGGTCGGGATCGAACCCGGCCTGATCGTAGCGAACTTTGTCATCCCACCAGACCAGACCACCACCCCCTTTGTTCGCTCTCGCCGGGCCATGCAGGAGAAATATCTGGCCGAGATCGAGCGGCGCTTCCCCGTCCCGGTCGTGCAAA
>JAWOHN010000255.1:0-12877 GCA_046485135.1 Anaerolineales bacterium
TTATAATCACGCCATCGTTTGAGGAGATCATTTGCATCAATGGCAACCATGGCAATCTTGAAGAAAAAAATCAACTTGCGAAAGGGATGGAAGGATGATTGAGATTACAGGCGAAAATTTATCGATTGAACAGCTGGTAGCAGTGGCCCGCTTTGGCGAAAGGGTTGCCCCGCTTGGCGAGCCGGCTCGGGCCAGAATGCAGAGCAGCTCTGAGTGGGTCAAGCAGAGCATTCATCAAGAGGGCAAGGTGATCTATGGGGTCAATACCGGCTTTGGCTCTTTGGCTACCCAGGTGATTAAACCGGAGCAGGCCAGGCAGCTTTCGCGCAATCTAATCTTGTTGTGCGTCTGCGGGGTAGGGCAGCCTTTACCTATTGAAGTGGTGCGTGCGATCATGGTTATTCGCGCCAATATGCTTGCCAGGGGTTTGTCAGGGGTTCGCCCGGTGGTAGCCCAGACTCTGGTCGATATGCTGAATGCGGGTGTGACGCCTTATGTTCCCAGCAAGGGTTCCCTGGGCGCCAGCGGCGACCTGGCCCCCTTAGCCCATATCGCGGTGGTGATGACCCGTGGGATTGAGGACAGCGACCTGGACTATAGCGGGCAAGCCTGGTACAAGGGGGAGCAGCTGACCGGCGCGCGGGCTATGGAATTAGCCGGCATCCAGCGCCTGGTGTTGGATGCAAAAGAAGGATTAGCGCTCTCGAATGGGATCGATTTTATGGCTGCTGCAGGAGCATTGGCAGTGTATGACGCGGATAGGTTACTGCTGCACGCCCAGATTGCCGCTGCGCTCAGTCTGGAGGCGCTGCTTGGTTTATCGGCCGCTTTTGACCCTGCGCTGCATGCCGCCAGCGGACAGCCAGGTCAGATCAAAATCGCTAAGAACTTGTTGACCTTGACGGAGGGGAGTAGGTTGATCGATTCCATGCCCCAACGGGTTCAGGATGCTTACAGTTTGCGCTGTATCCCACAAGTGCTAGGCCCGATTTCCGACACTCTGCTCTTTATACGTGAGCGTTTTTCCATTGCACTCAATGCGGCTACCGATAACCCCTTAATTTTCCCTGATCCTGATGGCGACGCATCCCACCGGTCCATTTCGGGGGGAAACTTCCACGGTCAAGGTCCGGCGATGTGGTTGGACTTTCTGGGGATTGCCATTGCCGAAGCAGCCAATATTGCCGAACGGCGCATATTCCGGCTGCTGACGCCTGAGTTGAATGCGGGTTTGCCGGCCATGCTGGCGCCGAACAGCGGCCTGGATGGCGGCTTGATGATGGTCCAATACACGGCGGCTGCCCTGGTTTCTGATAATAAGACTCTGGCCCATCCGGACAGCGTTGACTCAATCCCATCTTGCGCCAATCAAGAAGATCATGTCAGCATGGGCGCCAATGCCGCCCGTCATACCCTGGAGATTTTGGAGAATGTGGGCAATGTCATTGCAGCCGAATTGATGACGGCTGCCCAGGCGATTGACCTGCGCCCTGAGGGTCCGCAGCGCCTGGGAAAGGGTACCGCCAGCGCTTATGCGGAGATTCGCAAGCGGGTGGCCTTTATGGAGCATGATCGCCAAACGTCGCCTGATTTCGAAGCCCTGTACGACTTGATCCGCAGCGGGGATCTGCTTCAAGCTGTGGGATCTTCTATACAAACTTGAGGCGTGAGTTGTGGGCCAAGCGCTGAATCCGCAGCGAGGTTTGGCTCAAAAAGGGGGGCGTTGATCCGGCCCGAAATCGGGGAAGCTGGTTTATTCAGGTCCGATATATGTGCCTGCTGGTAAGAGCGTGCTCTTGGGTATAACAACGATCCCATCGCGCACAGCCCATTTATCTTTGTCGATTTCGGTTCCAGGCGGGAAGGGGCAAATAACGATTCCCTCTCCCAGGCGGGCGTTCTTGTCGATGATGGCGCCCTCGATGTCGCAGTTCGCACCAATTCCCAGGGGCAGACTGGCGGTAGGCGTGGATTCATAGTAATCGGCGCCCATCAGGATTGTGTTGCGGATCCTGACTCCATCAGCGATTTGGCTGCGCAGGCCGATAATCGAGTCGCGAATTTCAGCCCGCCCGACCGTGCATCCATCCCCAAAGAGCACGTTTTCCAGCGTGGCGCCATTGACAATCGTACCGGGTAAGAAGCGCGGGTTGGTGTAAATGGGCCGGTCCGGATCATAGAAATTAAAGGGGGGATTCGGCTGGGTAAGGCTGAGGTTGGTGTTGTAGAAAGAACGGATGGTTCCGATATCCTCCCAATAACCGTTAAAATCGAAGCCGAAGACTCGCAGGGATTGGATCGCTTTCGGGATCACATCACCGCCGAAATCGGTCAGGTTCAGGTCTTCTAACAATTCGATCAGGGTGGATGTTTTAAATAGATATATTCCCATTGAGCCAAGGTAAGGTCGCTCAGGATCGTCCCGGCTGTCGAATTTGTCAAGCTGCTGAGGGGTTTTGGGCTTCTCAACAAAATCCGTCAGGCGACCTTCTGAAGATCGCTTCAGGATCCCGAAGCGGTAAGCTTCTTTTACGGAAACAGGCTGCACAGCTACCGTGATGTCGGCCTCGTTTTCCCAATGAAATTTGGCCATTGGTTCGTAATCCATGCGATAGAGATGATCGCCCGCCAGGATCAAGACATATTTGGCGCGGGTGGCTTTGATCTCAAAAAGCTGCTTGCGGACTGCATCAGCGGTGCCTTGATACCATGACGAGCTGCTGGGAGTTTGCTCGGCAGCCAGGATTTCCACCCAACCGGGATGGAATGAATCAAAGTTATAGGTTGCGGAGATATGCCGGTGCAAGGAGACCGAATTGAATTGGGTTAGAATGGATATGCGGGGGATGCCGGAATTAATGCAGTTACTGATCGGGATATCGATCAGGCGATATTTTCCAGCGATCGGGACCGCCGGTTTGGAGCGTTGCCTGGTGAGTGGGTAAAGCCGCTGACCTGCTCCACCTCCTAAAATCAATCCCAACACTTCATTTAGGGAAGGCATTAGATACTCTCCTTATCAAAATAATTGAGTGATTGTTCAGGCTGCGTTTAGTTAAGGGTATTATCTCTCTGTAGAGCCCTTAAAGGGTTACTGATCATATTAGATCATACCAACAGGTGCGATAGGTGACAAGGGATGATCAGGTTTGCTGGGTTTGGCGCAGCATAAAACTGCCGCCAAAAACGCCCTCCCTGTTTCGGGGAGGGCGTGTGCTATAATCCACTGGTGCCGAAGGTGGGAATCGAACCCACACTCCCGAGGGAACACGAGTTTGAGTCGTGCGCGTCTGCCTGTTCCGCCACTTCGGCTGAAAACTCTTTTTAGCAAGAAGAGTAGGCAAAGTATATCTAAAGTTTGGAGTGTGGTCAAGTACGATATCTCTGATCCAGGTGAGCGTCTATGCGTTTAGGTATTATCGGCCTGCCTCAATCCGGTAAAACAACCATCTTTAATGCTCTGACTCGTGGGGACCGCCCTATTACTACCAGCGGTGGTCGTTTTGATGTACATACCGCTGTTGTCGATGTGCCTGACGAGCGGGTGGAGCGGCTGTCTACCTTGTATAAACCCAAGAAAACGGTTTATGCCAAGGTAACCTATGCAGATATTGCCGGTTTGGATGGCAGCGCTGGCAAAAGCGGCTTTTCAGGTGCACTGCTTAACCAGCTCTCCCAGATGGATGGTTTTCTGCAAGTGGTCCGTTGTTTTGATGATCCAAACGTAGCACACCCGGCCGGGAGAGTTGATTCTCACCGCGATATTCTGACCATGGATGGAGAGTTGTTGCTCAACGATATGATCGTTGTGGAACGCAAGCTTGAACGCCTGGCTGATGAGCGTCGCAAAGGGGGTGGGCGGGAAAAAGCCCTTGTCGATCGGGAGATTGCCCTTTTCGAACGGCTAAACCAGGCTCTGGTTGAGGAAATGCCTCTCCGGCGCGTGCAGGTAAATGCGGAAGAAGAGAAAATTCTATCCGGCTTTGGGCTCTTGACGCGTAAACCGATGTTGATCCTGCTGAACCTCTCGGAGGGACAGCCAGAGCCTTCCAAAGATGAGCTTATGGTAGGACGTATTGAGGAGACCCCCTGCGTTTACTTGCAGGGGAAACTCGAAATGGAAATTGCGCAGCTTCCTGAAGAGGAAGCGCAGGTTTTTCTGGCCGATTACGGTATTGATGAGCCGGGATTGTACCGTGTCATCCGGCTGTCTTACGAGCTGCTGGGCTTACAATCCTTTTTTACCGTTGGGCCGGATGAAGTGCGGGCCTGGACCTTGCCGTGCGGAGCGACAGCTTATGAGGCAGCCGGGCAGATCCACAGCGACCTGCAACGTGGTTTTATCCGTGCAGAGGTGATCTCGGTTGAGGATCTACTGCTCTTGGGTGGTTTACCAGAAGCCAGAGCAAAGGGGAAACTGCGCCTGGAAGGTAAAGAATACATTGTGCAGGAAGGAGAGGTCGTGCACATCCGCTTTAACATATAATGCAACGAAGACTGCTCAGGCTAAAACAAACTCAACAGGAAAACCCGAAAACAGGTGTGTGGGTAGGCGCACGCCCCTGCAGGCCTGTTTTTCGGTCATTTCTCCTCTATGCTGAGCAGTTAGATCCTAAGAATCAATGGAGGAAGATAATAGCATGACAGAGACTTATACCCAAACCGCCTGGAGCTTAACGGACTTGTTCCCATCTCAGGAAAGCCCCGAGATGGAAGCTGCTTTTGGGGAGATACAGGCCCAAGTGAGCGATTTTGAAGGGCGACGCCAGGCGTTAACGCCTGACATTCCAGCGGATGATTTCATAAAATTTGTCGAAAGCCTAGAGTCGATCAGCCAATTGGTCCACAAAGTGTACAGCTTTGCCAGCCTGAGGTTCTATGGCGACACCCAGGATCAGGCTGCCCAGACCTTCCTGGCTCGGGTCGACCAGTTCATGGCCGATATTGAGAACCGGATGCTGTTCTTTAGCTTATGGTGGAAAAGCCTGGAAGAAGAGCAAGCCAAACGCCTGTTGGAGCATGGCGGAAAATACCACTATTTTTTGAAAGAGATGCGCCTGTTCAAACCCTATACTCTTTCTGAACCAGAAGAGAAGGTGATTAACATCAAGAATGTCACCGGCGCAAAAGCGATTGAGAAACTTTATGAGACAATCACCAACCGCTACTTATTCAAAGTGGAAATAGATGGCGAGCTGGTTGAGCTTACCCGAGATGAATTGATGGTGTATGCTCGCCATCACGATCCCAATTTACGCGCGGCGATCTACCAGGAGCTTTACCGGGTATATGGGCAGGACAGCCTGATCCTTGGTCAGATCTACCAGTCTTTGGTGCGCGATTGGGGCAATGAACAGGTCAATCTGCGAGGGTTTTCTGCTCCGATCTCTGCACGCAACCTGGGAAATGCTGTTCCGGACGAAGTAGTTGATACCCTGCTGGAAGTATGCCGCAGCAACGCGGATGTCTTCCAGCGCTTTTTCCGCTTGAAAGCGCGCTGGCTGAAGATAGACAGGCTCCGCCGATATGATATCTATGCTCCGCTGGCAAAATCGGAAAAGAGATATGAGTATGGTGATGCAGCGCAGATGGTCCTGGATTCCTTCCGGCATTTCCATCCAAGGATTGGAGATCTGGCTCAGCGGGTTTTCGAGCAGAATCACCTGGATTGTGAAGTCCGCAAAGGGAAGCGAGGCGGGGCTTTCTGCTGGTCAGTCGAGCCAGGAGGGACCCCCTGGGTTCTGGTCAACTACCAGGGCCGGCCCGGGGATGTGGCGACCATTGCCCATGAACTTGGTCATGCCATCCACGCCATGCTGGCTGCTCATCACACGTTGTTTACCTTTCATTCCTCTTTGCCCCTGGCGGAAAACGCTTCTACCTTTGGTGAGATGCTGCTGGTAGACCGCTTGTTGGCTGATGAAAAGGATGAAGAGGTGCGCAGAGACCTGTTGTTCCGGCAGGTGGACGACGCTTATGCTACCATCATGCGCCAGGCCTATTTCGCCATCTTTGAGCGGGATGCCCATGAAATGATCCAAAAAGGTGTGTCTGTGGATGAGCTGGCCCAGGCTTACCTGGAGAACCTGCGCGAACAATTTGGGGATGCGGTGGAATTGAGCGAGGAATTCAAATGGGAGTGGGTTTCGATCCCGCATATTTACGGGACGCCCTTTTATGTATATGCCTATGCCTTTGGACAACTGTTGGTGTTGGCGCTTTACAAGCAATACCAGGAGGAGGGAGAGAGCTTTAAACCACGTTATCTGGAGATCCTGTCAGCGGGTGGCTCAGACGCTCCGGCAGACATCCTTGCCCGGGCCGGAATCGATGTTTACAGCCGCGAATTCTGGCAAGGTGGTTTTGATGTGATCAAGGATTTGATTGAACAATTGGAAGAAATTCCCATCAAGAACAGTTGAAAGACCAGTACTCCATTTACCCGTGAAGCATCAACAGCGGTTATTAAGTGCTTAGCTACCGCTGAAAGTATTTGGTAAGATGAATCAAAAAAGCAGGGAGTTGCTTTGGCTCAAGCCGGAGCACTCCCCGTTTTTTATGGAGGGGAAAATTCGGAAATCCGGTGGGTTTAGGGCAGGAAATTCCAGGGATTAACTTTGCCGTAGGATTCGTGCAGCATTTCGAAATGGAGATGAGGTCCAGAAGAGTTGCCAGTGCTGCCAAAAGAGCCAATCACGCCGCCCTGGTAGACACTTTGACCACAGCTGACCCCAACGTAGCTTAAGTGAGCGTACAACGTTTGCCAGCCATAGCCGTGGTCGACGACAACGACATTGCCATAGCCCCAGTTATTCCAACCAGCATACACGACCACGCCATTATCGGCGGTATAGATCGGGTCGCCCAAGCGTCCAGCGACATCGATGCCGAAGTGGTTGGTGGCGGGGGAGTAATCGTAGCCAGAAAGACGATGTTCGTTGGCTGGCCAGATAAAGGCGCCTGTACCAACGGCTCCGTCAGCAATTGTGCCACAGGAGCCTGGGCCTAAGACCCTTGCTACGGCGGGGTTGTCACGATTGATGCGCGGGGCGCTCCAAGTGATGAAGTCACGCTCGCCGCCAGGAACAACCAGCCAGGCGCCAGGCTCGATCTTCGGATCGGATAGGTCGGCGACCATTTCCTGGGTCAGGCGGTTGCCAGGCCAGTTAATGATCACATCTGGCGTCACCCGGTACCCAGCAGCAACACCGTTAAGGCCTTCGCCGGCGCTCCATTTGTGATAGGTGCCATCCACTGGCAGGATATTCAACTCCTGTCCTGGGCTGAGTAGGTGAGGGTTGTCCCCCAAAATATAGAAGTTGCCCCACAGGATCGTTTGCGGTTTAATGTTAAACATCTCGGCAATGCCGAAAATGGTGTCGCCGGGCTGCACTACGTAGGTGGTAACTTCGCCTCTCGGGCGAGTGGGCAGGTTGGTATGCATCACGGTCATGCGCGTAATGCCAAAATCCAATGGGCGGTCAAAGGTATTGAAAATAGGGAGGGCGGGGGGGGCTTCAGTAGGGGTAGGTGTCGGAAGTTCGGCAGCCAGGACGGCTTTATCAGGGGTATTTGCTTCCTGAGCGCGCAAATAAAATGCTCGCATAGCCCATACTACCACCAACACGAGAGCGATAGAAAGTAGATGCGTGCCAACGCGAAATACTGTCTCGCCCAACCCGGTGCGGGACAGTCCTTCCCAAATTATCAACAGTTTGCTATCTTTTTTGCCTGCCCCCTGGTCTCCTAAAGGACTATCTGGCTCAACATCAGTCTCTTGATGTTCCCCCTGGGCGCCAGCATAACCCTCAAGGTAATGGTCTTCGGGCATGAATTATCTCCATCAGAAATGGAACCTCAGTAATAGCATCATAACATTCCCACCGATTCAAGTCAAGCGTTGATTTTTTTGGCGAGAATAGATGGTTACGATCAAATATTGCACCCGACATGCTAATTTCGGATCAATGGTGGGCAAGCTCAATCAACTATCGCATCCTGGGGGGGCTCTAGGGTGGCCTTCCTTGAATCTATGGGTTCACCAGGCGCTCAACCGTCGACTGTGCCAGGGATACTGGCTCTGCTTGCTGTTTGAGTATTTGGAGTGTTGCCTGTTGTAGATGGGGGGCCAGGCCAGATAACACATCTGAGGAGGGGATTAAGTGAGCAGAACTGGCGACCTGGCGCACCAGGGCCTTCACCGAGTCGTTGGACCAACTGGCAATAATCTCTGCGCGGGGTGGCAGCAGATTGGCAGCCTCGGTCCACGAAGCCAGAAAATTGCTTTCAGTGAGGAACTCGGCCAGCTCTAAAGCCAAGGCTTGTTTGGACGGTCCTGCTCCAGCCAGGGAGAGGGTCCAGCCATTCGCCAGGGTAAAAGCAGCGCCGCTTGGGGTTGGGAGCGGTGCGGCAGCCAAAGGATCTTCTTCGATTAAGTCATCTTCACCAAGCAAAGGCGCCTCTTGCGCTTGGGCTGTTTCTTCGAACAGGTAACGTGATAGCCAGGTAATGCTCAATGCAGCAGGATTTTCCAAATAGCCTGCCCAGGCCTGGTCAAAGGTCTCATATTGGGTGAGCCAGAACGGCATAACCTGGTTGATTTCAGCTGATTGGTAGAAGGTGAGCAACTGCGTCAGGATGGCTGCATCGAGCATGGGCCGGCCCTGGTCATCCTGGACAGGACCACCAGCAGCCATATACATGGTCAGGGTTGTCAGAGCTTGGGGATCAGCAGCTGAAAAGATCAAAGGGTTTTCTAAAGCCAGGACATCCTCCCAGGTTCTGGGTGGATCTACCAACACAGCCGGGCGGTAAGTTATCAGCAAGGCGTCGCCAGCCAGCGGAATCCCAAAGTTGGTATCCTGCAGGCGCGAGAGCTCTACGGCATAATCGTACCAATCGGTGTTATCCAGAGAAGAGGAAAATGCATCCAATGGATGTAGCAGGCCTTTCAGAGCGGCTGCTTCCATCAGGTGACGAGGCAGTATGATCAGGTCTGGTAAAGCCAAGGGGGCAGCTGCGCTAGCTGCCGTCAGGCTGTCCAGCAAGCCGCCCGTCCCATCGAGAGCTTTTACGCGCACATCTAGACGGACGCCTGGCCGGCGTAAGCTGAATTCTTCCAAGCGCGCGGCCAGCAGATTGCTGGATTCCGCTCCGGAAGCCGGGTCAAATTGGGGTGGAAGCCAAATCGTCAATGTGACCGGTCCGGCTGGAGAAGGTTGTACGTCTGGGGAAGGGAGCGGCGTTGGAGGCGGTGCAGGACTGGGAACAAAGGTATTGGTGGGGGTTGCCTCGACTGTGGAGGGGGGCAGCGAAAACCCCAGGTTATCGCATCCCGCTGAGAGAAGCAAAACCAGGACCAGAACAAAACAGCGTAAAAACATCGTTAGCCAGACCATGAGGGGTAGAGGTGGGCCACAAAATCAATCACAGTCTGATACTATCCTTGAGCAGCTCAACAAGTAAATCAACAGCGTTTTGAACATCGCTGTAATCTACCGTTTCTGAAGGGGAATGGATATAACGACAGGGGATCGAAAGACAGCCCGCTGGTACACCGGCGCGACTGATCTGCATGGCACGGGCATCTGTCGTCCCAGCTTCCAGCACTTCTAGCTGGTAAGGTAGGTTCTTCTCTTCGGCTTTTTGAACCATCCAATTGACCACGCGGGGATCTGCCAACATGCCTGAATCGCGCACCTTGATGGCAGGACCTTTACCAAGAGCGACCTCCATTTTTATTGAGCGGGGCGTGTCACCGGTACGGGTCACATCAACCGCCAAGCCAAGGTCCGGGTCCACTCCAAAGGCAGCTGTGGTAGCGCCGCGTAGGCCAACTTCTTCCTGCACGCTGAAAACAAAGTATAGCTCGTGGGGGCTGGCAGGACCATCCTGGGAGAGTTTGCGCATGGTTTCTACCAAAACGGCCACTGCGATGCGGTCATCCATGGCTTTAGAGACCAAACGGTCACCCAGATCGAGAAAGGGTGTCTCGAAAACCCCCGCATCGCCAACGCGTAGCAATACCTGCTCCTTGCTCGTTGCTCCAACGTCGATGAATAGCTTTTCTAAAGGGGGTACTCTTCCTGGTTCGTCCAGGCGTTCCATGTGGATGACACCGGCCTGACCATTGAGAAAACGCACCCGTGTTCCTATGCAAGTCAGTGGGTTTACCCCACCCAGGCTGATAAAGCGGATAAAACCATTTTCATCTACGTGGGTGACCATCACTCCAATTTCATCCATATGCGCCGAAAGCATGATCTTCTGGCCGCCCTGGCCTTTTCTGGCGATCAAGTTGCCCATGGGATCCACCCGGATCTCATCTGCATATGGTTCAATTTCTGCACGGATCAACTCCCGCACCGGGGCTTCATACCCAGAGGGAGCAGCGGTTTCAACGAGTTTTTTGATGAGCGATTTCATGCAAAGCTCCTGATTAATGTTAAGAATTGGCCAGTTAGCGATCTACAGAGATGATATCAGAGGGTAACTTGATCAGGGCTGCGTAAAGCAGCGCCAGGGTATGCTCCCAGTCTGAGATGCGCGCAAGCGAGGCGGCTGTGTGTGGATATCGCCCGGGTACCGAGACAGACAAGCTCGGGATGCCGGCGCGCTGTTTGTGGATGCTGCCTGCATCTGTCCCACCGCCTCCAGGCTGGCGGAACTGGTAAGGAATGCCCAGGGTCTCAGCAGTCTGCACCATATGATGGATCAAGCGTGGATCAGAGATGGTGCTGGAGTCGGACAAGTAGATGGCTGGCCCTGCCCCTAAGCGGGTATTATACACGGCGTTCTCCCATCCGGGCTCGCCGTCGTCCCAATGTGGCAGATCATAGGCGGGGGTAGAGTCGATTGCAATGGCCAGGTGCGGATCGAAGGTATAGGCTGCCACTCGGGCTCCGCGCAGGCCGACTTCTTCTTGGACGGTAAAAGCGGCTTGCAGCTCAATATTGTTGGGGGAGTGTTTGACCAACTCAATCAAGGTGGCTACTCCAAGGCGGTTGTCCAGGGCTTTTGCGCGCAGGCTGGGTCCCAAGCGGGTGAAGCGTGTGGCAAAGGTAGCCCGATCGCCTATTTTCACCCCCTTATTTTCCGCACCCAGATCAATGCGCAGATTGTCCAGTGAGATGGATTGGCTGGTTTCGTTGGGTTTGGTCAGATGGATTGGATTAGCGCCAATTACCCCTGGTATATGCTCCCGGCCAACCAGGATGGATTTTCCAACCAGCGCACGCTGGTCTATCCCGCCAACGATATCAAAACGAAAGATACCTTTCTCTTCGTCAGAAATCAGCATAAAGCCTACTTCGTCCATATGGGCAGCCAGCATCACCTTCAAATAAGGTCCAACCTGGCTTTGGCTGGCTGGACAGACCACCAGCACGTTCCCCATGGCATCGATTTTTATCGAGCCACCTTTGTGGCGGACGGGCTCTTGTAATTCATCCAGCACAATAGCGCGTACCTCTCCTTCATCGCCAGAGACGGCGCATGCGTTACAAAGGCGTTCCAACAGGATAAGTTGTTCTTCACCTACCTGAGGCAGGTCGAGTCCGGTGCGAGTGTGATCTTTCATTGGATGGTTATCTCAAAAAGGTTTATGCTTCTATGGCGGGTTGAGCGCTAGATTCTTCCCAACTTATCGTGTCCATGAAATCGGGACCAAGCTGAGCAATAAACTCGGCCAGCAGCCGTCCAGCCCGGTGGACATCTTTGATGGCGACCATCTCCACCGGTGTATGCATATAACGGACTGGGATGCTCAAAACCATGGTGGGAATGCCCTGGGCGGTGATTTGAAGGGCGATGGCGTCCGTTCCTGACATGCGGGGCATGACCTCAATCTGGTAAGGTATTTCCAACTGTTCGGCCAATTTCTTGAAGGAATTAAATAAATAGGGGTGGATGTTTGGGCCCCAGCCAAGCGCAGGGCCTTTACCCAATGGGTGAGTGCGGTAAGAAGGACTGCCAGGACTGGCTCCAAAAGTGACGTCAAGTGCAACGGCCAGGGTTGGACGAAGTTGGAAGGCTGAGGTGGCTGCTCCTGCCAAGGTTTCCTCCTCCTGAACAGTGGCGACTGCCCATACATCCCACGCAAGGGGGCGGTGTTGTAACTCTTCCAGGCAGTGGGTCAAGGCAGCGATCGAAGCCCGGTTGTCAAGATAAGGGCCGGTGAGGGTCTCTCCACCTGTTTCCAGAGGAGGCTGGGCAAATGAAATCAGGTCGCCGCTGCGAACCAGACGAGAAAGCTCTGCCTCTGCCAGCCCGGTGTCGACCAACAAGTATTCCAGGGGCACAGGGCCGTTTTGTGCGTGTGAAGGAAGCAGGCGAGGCGGAGGTTGGACGATCAGCCCCGGAAGGTCCTGGCGTCCGTGAACAATAACAAGTTGACCAGGCAGAACCCGAGGGTCAAGCCCTCCCACTTCAGTCACTCGCAAGAAGCCCTGAGTAACTTTTGTAACCATCAGACCAATGATGTCCATGTGGGCAGATAACAAGATGCTGGGCTTTGGCTCGGGCAAGGAGCCGCGCTTGAGACCGTGCAAGCTGCCGATACGGCTGACGCTCAGATGATCTGTCAGGGGAGTCCAGCGCTCTTCTAACATCTGGCGAATTGGGGTCTCGTACCCCGATAGACCGGGTACTGTCATTAGTTCTTTTAGATAAGGTAGCAAATCTGTCATCAGGTTCACTTCTGCATTGAGGGAGTTTTTTATTATGGTTCTACCGGGGTCGTATCAGGTGAAGCGACAGCGGTAGGCGATGCATCCTCGGTGGGCTGCGGTGTATCTGTAGGAGGTAGGGTCTCAGTTGGTGTAGGCGTCACGGGGGTCTCCGTGGGGGTTGATGTCTCCGTGGGGGTGGGAGTGACGCT
>JAWOHN010000110.1:0-27826 GCA_046485135.1 Anaerolineales bacterium
ATTCTCGACAGCCTGCCTGGCGTTATAGACCGATTGAAGGGCAAGTTGCTGTTCTGCTTTCAGCTGATCGTTCAAGGCCTGGTAGGCTTGCTCTGCCAGCACTAGCTCCAGCTGAGCGGCAGAGACTGCTGCTTCAAGAGCCTCCCGGTTTCCCAAGCGAGCCAAGATATCGCCTTTCTTAACCATATCTCCACCCTGGACTGCAATTTCAGAGACAAGACCGCCGGTAGAAAACGAGAGTTGGACCCATTCTCTTGGAATTACCCGCCCATCTGCCGTGAGAGCCGAAGGGAGGATTTCCATCTCCAATGCTTCCCCGGCTACAGTCGGGGCTGGAGTGCTAGTTCCGCAACCGGTGCAAATCAGACCGGCAATCAGAATCATTCCGATTAAAAAGAAGCGCTGAGAAAGAATTGATTTGATTATCATAGATTTACCCTCTGTCTATTCTGGAATAATTGCTGGGAAAACATAGTTTGGGATTCCCAAATCTGTGTCTACCTAACTTTAAATGCCAAGAAGGAATCTTATTCATACTGAATCGCATCCAGGATACGGTAACGGGCAGCCCGAATTGACGGAAAAAATGCCCCAAATTGGGATACTACCACTGAAATCAGCAATCCCAAAATGACCCGTCTTACCGTCAAGACATACGCCAGCTTGTAACCTGACATGGCTGTCATCGACAGCATAAACACGCGCGAGAGGATAACCCCAAACAAAATTCCTAATATCCCTCCAATGATACCCATCAGAGCAGCTTCTGCCAGGATCATAGCCACCAGTTGAGGGCGGGTCATGCCTACCCCGCGCAACATGCCCAGTTCACGCGTGCGCTCCAGCACATTCATTGTCAAGGTATTCATGATCCCAAAAAAGCCGACCAGCATCGCTATCAAAGCTAAAACATCAAACATACTGAAAGCTTGCCGCATTAGGGAGTTGACACTCTCCAACAAAGACTGGTTGGAAGCGACAATGAGTTGGTCACGTTTGCGAGCGGTTGCTTCAATGCTTTCCTTCACCTGTTCTATCTCAAACTGTCGCTCAACCTTGACCATAAACGCATTAGCCCCTTGCTGGAGAAAATAGCGCTCCATATCCAACCAGCTTCCATCGATCACTAAACCCTGGTTGTAGTAATCCATGACCACTGCCGCAATTCGGAATTGCCTTCTACCAGTCCTGGTAAGCAGGGTCAGCTCGTCTCCTGGCTGCAACCCATACTTCTCTGACATCACGCTGGAGATAAAAACCGTATCCCCTTTCGATAGCGCTAAAAGGGCCTCTTGCTCTGAAGGATAAGCCTGAACATAAACAAAAGAGGTGACCTGGTTGTATGAAGCTGGGTCCACTGCCATAAAGGTGATCTTTTCCTGTCCACCCGTTGGTCGGAACCACTCCACATCAAAATAGCGCACCGGCGTTGCGGCTGCTACCCCAGGGACCGCCTCCAAACGTCTCCACACATCTTTACCCATTGAAAGGGAGGAAGCTACGTACAAATCTCCCCCAATATATCCCTCCAACCATACATCCAGGTCCCCTTTGAAAGAATCGGTCATGACCCAGACGATGACCATCATCGCCAGCCCGATCATCAGCGCACCCACCGTAAGGGTTGTGCGCAGCCTGGAACGTTGGAGATTGCTGCTGGCCAACCTGCCACTACTCCCTTATAAACCAGAGACAACCGGTCTGAGCAACCGCTCCCAGGCGGTCACACTGACAGGGATCATCAAGGCGCCGCCCACAAACAGGGAGCAGACCACCAGGCTACCCATGCGAAACTGCACGTCGTAGGGAAAGGGATTGAGCAGCAGGATCACGGTAGATACCACCAATAAAATCAAACCAGGGATCCAGCCTTTGCGGATGACCCAGCCTTCACAATTACTGGCGCGCACCCGCAGTGCTTCCAAGGGCGAGATTTTGCCAGCCTGAAATGCCGGAACAACTGCCGCCACCACTGCCACCAGGACACCAATCAGAAACCCCGCTGCAGCAACCTCTTCTGGCACCCCTGCCTGGGCAAGATCTTGATTCAATAACACTTGCATTACCTGTGTCAGACCACGCGCCATCCAAATTCCCAAACCCAAGCCCAATAACGATCCGATTAATCCCAAGGCAGCAGCCTCTACCAGGACCAGGCTGATTACTTGAGAACGAGTTAAACCGATCGTGCGCAGCATCCCATACTCACGCTTTCGCTCCACAACGCTCATCGAAAAGGCATTAAAGATCAAGAAAGCGCCCACAAACAAGGCCATACCACTCAAGAAGTTCAGCCCAATCTGATAGCTGCTCAGCATTTGCGTCATGCGCTGGCCTTGCGCGGCTGGGAATATGACCGAATAATCATTGCCGAGCCGGCTTTGTAAATCATCCTTTAGCTGCTCTAACCCCGATCCAGTAGCAAGCTCAGGGGAAACTAACACATCGATCTGGTCTAATTTCCCCTGCCGGTAAAAGTATTTTTGGGCCGTGTCAAGGTGCATCACCCCAAAAGCCCCATTGTTCAATTTCCCAGGGCCTTCTTTCTCAATCAGACCCACCACCGACAGGCGTTCAATGCTCTTGCCAGTCAGCACTTCAATCGATCGCCCGACCTGGACGTCATTCTCTTCAGCATAGGAGCGCACCAATACAACCCCATCCCCGCTGCCGGACAAGAACTGGCCTTCCACAAGTTTATATTCCCGCACCAGCAGGTCTTTCTGTGGATCAATGCCATACAAGAGCAACCCACCGGTAGATGCTCCAAAAAAATTTAGGCCAATTTCGGCAGAATCCGCATTGGAGGCCAGCAGGGTCTGAACGTGTATAGAGGGGACAGCCGCAAGGACTGCGGGACTCTCAGCGACGCGCCTGAGAATGCTTTCAGAAAAGCCGCCCCCATCCGATTCAGCGCTTACCACAACCAGGTTCGCTTTACCAGAAGTGTCCTCAAACAGGCGAGTTACAGATTCGAGGGCTGTGCGGTTGGTGATGCCAATTGCCAGAATGGTTGCCACACCCAAGATGATCCCAAACAAAATCAGCAAGAGCCGCGTCGGGCGGGTGCTTACAGATCTCAGGGTCAACAAGCGAAAAAGCATCATATGGATACTGGTTTATTCGTGAGGGTTTGGAAGTAAATACCCGGCTTAAGCATCGCCAGAATTACGATCTTCGAGACGTTCCATCTGTTCAGGAACGCGCCGGAGATTAACCCCCGCTGGGTTAGCAGGGTCTAAATGTATCTCATGAGCAATACCGCCATCCTTAAGGAATACCACCCGGTCTGCATAGGAAGCAGCCCGAGGGTCATGGGTGACGATCACGGTTGTCTGCCCCAGCTCATCACAGGAGCGGCGCAGGAGACCCATGATCACCAGACCAGTTTTAGAAT
The DNA here is from genome assembly GCA_046485135.1 of Anaerolineales bacterium. Taxonomy (GTDB): domain Bacteria; phylum Chloroflexota; class Anaerolineae; order Anaerolineales; family UBA4823; genus CAZAQS01. The sequence goes on from JAWOHN010000110.1 coordinate 3,398, forward strand.
CCATATTGCCAGTAGGCTCATCCGCCAGCAAGATGGCTGGCTCAGTCACCAAAGCCCGCGCCAGGGCTACGCGCTGCTGTTCTCCATGACAACTGTTCAGGCTTATGGGAGCGCCGGTCGGCCAGACCGATCAATTCCAACAGGTTTGACAAACGCTCCCGGTAGTGACGCAGGTCTTTCCCATCGATGATCACCGGCAAGAGTATATTTTCTTCTGTGGACAGAGTTGGGAGCAAATTGAAGAACTGGAAGACAAAACCCACATTGCGGCGGCGCAACAGGGTAATTTCCTTATCCGTGAGCAGAGATAGATGTTTGCCTGCCAGCATGACCTCTCCATCAAAAGGCTGGTCCAGACCACCGATTAAATGCAGTAAGGTGGATTTGCCGCTGCCAGAAGGTCCCATGATGGCAACAAATTCCCCTTCTTCCACCATAAAATTCACCCCATGGAGTGCAGTCACTGCATGCTCACCCATGGAGTATTTTTTTGATAGGTTTGAGGCTTCTAATACTGGCATTGTATTCCTTATTGCAGAAAAAGGGATTTCTAGAATTATTCCTTATTGATGCGCAGGCGCTCCATGATCTTTTTCATACCCCGTCCCATGGGGTCATTTCCATCACCAAAGATAGATCGACATCTCCCGACTTACGAGCTTTCCGGTATTGTTGTATATCGGGGATCATAGCCACCACGAATAGAATATTAATGATGACAATATAAGCTAAATACACTGGATCGCGGGTGGTAAACCACACCCAGGGAATAGCAAACCAAAGGCCAGCCATATAGGCCATGATAAAGTCGCGCAATACCAGCAAACCAAATAACAACCCTGCCGTTGCACTGATAATCGCGCCAAAGAAATCAACGACGAATAGACCTCCGTAGGCGGCTGAAACCCCGCGCCCGCCTTTGAAGCGGTGAAAAACCGGCCAATTGTGCCCCACCATCCCTGCTATGGCAACGATTAGAAAATAATACTGGTCCGGGTACAGCAAGCGGAAGGCTAGAACGGGCAGGGTCACTTTGAGAATATCCAGCAAGCCAATTGTACAGCCAACTTTTGGACCCATTTTCATTGAAGCTGCCGCTACACCCGTAGATGTAACCTTGTAAGTGTCGTCAGAACCAGGGATAGGGATTTCTATCGCATCAAGCTCCTGATTCATCCCGGTTAAACGGCCGAAAATCCGAGAGACCGGTACAGCACCAAGTAAATAACCAACAACTGATGCAATCAGGACCAAACTTATATTCATAGGATACCTTTGTACAAATCTGAGAAAGCTAAGCTTAATTGTATCAAATAAGAGCCACCTCTCATGCTATTCCACAACAACCACCGTGCTGCTGCTACGCCCAAACACTTCAGGTGAGTACATCTCCTCTGCTTTGGCCGGCGGGACGATGAAGCGACCAGGCGTGGTGGCGCGGGCGATGTAGCTGTATTCATATACGCCATCCCACAGCAGGGGTGTGAAGGCTTCAGCCCGTTCATCACGTAAATTCTGGTGTTCGTACCAGGGACCCCACCACCACCAACCGTAACGCGCTTGCTGGCTGGTCGGATCTTGCGGGACGCTTCCCGAAACTGCCAAAGCCGGGTTGACGATCTCCAGGCCGGCTGGAAGTGGGTCCACCAGAGCCACATGGTAGCGCCGGTTGTCAGCTACCATGGATAGGCGCACACGCACGCGTGCACCGGCTTTGATATGCCAGACACCCTCATCATCTTGATAAACATCTTCTGGATCATCCAGACCTTCATAGGATCGCTGGACTACAAAGCCCATGTCGAGCGGATCGAGCTCCAAATCGGTTGGAGCATAGCGCAGTCCCAGGCGATAGTACAGGCGACCGGCTCCATCTTTGCTGAGGATCAAATCCCGTAAGCCGCTGCCCTGGCTTTCATCCAACAGATACGACATCGGAATAACCGTTTCGTGCCGTTCGGTGGTCCGACCACGGTATTCGTGGCTGCCGGCATATGTATCACCCAGCCAGATGCTGGCTACAAAATCGGGTGTTTGGGATTCATAAGTATTGAAATAGCGATCCAGCGCCAGCAGGACAAATACATTTTCCTGGGTGTTGCCCCAGCGCCCACGTGTGCGGTGAGCCAGCAGGCCATTGACCAGCTTGGGGATCAGATCATGCTCTGGACTGTCATCGATCAAGGCGTCTAAGAGAATGGCATCGGTCCGCCGGTCTGAGCTGAGCAAGAGGTAGGTTTGGTCGTCATAGGAAATGGTGAAATTAGCTGCCCCAGCCGTCTCTACCACCCGGTTGTTGACGTGCCGGCGGATGGCTTCCAGATCGGCGCTCGTTCCGGGGGAATCCTGCAACACAGGCCACAGCCAGCCGATCGCATCCAGCGAGAGTTGCTCCAGGCCGGCCTCACTCAGCAGCTGCATGGCCTTATTTGGATCACGATCGCCCATCAAATCCCGCACATACAAAGCGTAAGCAGATAAGGTCCAGCGGGTTTCCTTGCTGTACCAGTGCGGGTAGTAGTTTTCGATCTGGCGCAGGTGCTCCAGCAAGCGCTGCTGGGTCTCTTCAGGAACCTCAAAGCCCTTTATTTCAGCCCGCTGCAGGGCATGCGCCACGTGAATGGTATTAAAGGGGATCGAGTCGGCGCCGTACCACCAGTAAGGATAACCACCGTCAGGGTTCTGCAAGCCACGTAACCGCTCAATATCGCGATTGACGGCTGCCTCCATTTCCTCTGGTGAGGGCATGCCCTCAGCCTGGAAAGCAGTCAACACGTCACGTAATGCAGCTACGGCTAAAATTCGCGAGGCCAGTTGTTCAGCGCAGTCAAATGGATAGGAGACCAGGTACAGGACAGCATCGGTGAGCGACTGCAGGGCAGTCGAGGAGGTGTTGATCTCCAACCCACCATACTGCGGGAAGACCCCGCCTGGGGCAGCTACTGGTTGGGCAATAGCGCCCTGGTCAACCACACCATAAGTTGCAAAGGCCTCTGTGGTCGCTGGCGTGTAGACCGGCAATTCTACCTGCGCAGCGTCAGCGTAATCGCCAGATACTGCCACAATCTGCAGCCGAGCTGTACCCGCCCGATCAGTGGCAGCCGGGAAGCGCACCTCCACCCGGTCACGGGCTGGCACTTCCACGCGCAAACCGGCGCTGCCAGTCAGCTGCAGGTTGGTCGCCTGGACAACCACATCCACCAACATGGGCTCGCTGGTCTGGTTCTGCACCACCACCGGCAACTCGAAGCGGTCGCCAAAGTTCAAGAAGCGTGGCGCAGACGGGCGCACCATCAAGGGCAATCGGGCAACCAGGTTGGCCTCTCCTGTGCCAAACTGTTTCCCCGCATCCACTGCCACGACCATGATGCGATAGCGGGTAAGGTTGTCGGGCAGTTTCACTTCCAGGCTGGCCTTTCCCTGGGCATCTGTACGGACGGAAGGGGCAAACACAGCCAGCGGGTTGAAGTCAGTGCGCACGCGGATGGGTGCAGCAGCGCTGGCAGCCGAGTCCATGCCCTCCGCGAAATCACCCATTGCCGGCGCAGCCGCCATCGGCGCCTCCATCTCCATCGCCAATGATTCTTTGACCACAGATCGTTCCACCGCCCCACCCATGGCGACGCCAAGCAACGCTTGCGGATCTGCCAGAACGATGCTGGCGCGACTATACAGGCTGGACAGATCGGCCGGACGGTCGGAGTAAAAAATGCTCAATGGGTCAGCCAGGCGATAGCTGGTCAGGCTTAAGATGGCTTCATCGACCACCACCACAGCCAGTTCGGCGCCGGACACAGGCCGTCCGTCTGCATCGGTCAGAAGCAAGTCAATCATTGTCTCGCCGCCCGGCTCCAGCTCGGTTTCCCGAGGGGCTGCATGCAGAGACAGCGTGCGCTGTAGGGGTGGGATGCTCAGACTCAGGTTCCCGGTGGCAAAGGCTGGTCGCAGCGGTATATCCGGGAGAGGCTCTCCCTGGTCATCACTGCGCGTTGCAGCGCCGGTCAGATCCACCTGGATATGCAAGTTGGGAATATAACCTTCTTCGATCGGCACATTCAAGGTGATCGTGCCCTCTTCGAGACGGAAGCGCTCTGTATACAGAATACCGCTACGGCTAACCGTCAGCAAGCCCTCCGCCGGGCTAAAAGGGGATTGGACCAGGATTTGGGCTATATCGCCAGGTTGGTAGGTCTCCTGGTCAGGGATCAAGGTCACTTCTTCTTGCTCAACGTTGCGGGCTGGCGGTCGCTGACCGCCGCTGACCCAGCGGGTAAATTGGGTGCGGTTTACCCTTCCCAACTCATCGGTGACCTCGGCCGTGATCGTATACTTGCCACCCAGAGGTGTCTCAAAAGTGCAGGTGACCGGTTCTTGAGTTGAGCCGACCCGGCAGGTTTGCGGGTCTACTTCTTCCTCCACCCACTCTCCGCGATATTTCCATTCCATGCGCACGGCGAGCACTTCAACCGGCCGGTCAATGACCGGGTTGCCATCCAGGTCCGTGACAATCACGTCCACCTTCAATGGCGTGCCGCGTTCCACAAAAACTCGCTCACTGCGCAAACCAACGTACAGGTTGGCAGGATGCACCAACAAGTTGGTTGCACCCGTCCAGGCCTGACGGTTGACGTCCATAACGGTGGCTTCAGCCTGGACAGTGTAAGGCTGGTGATCGACGGGTTCAGGGAAATCCAGGCGCAGGTAATGGCTGCCGGTGGCATCTGTCTGACCGGTAAAGGTCTCGTAGGTAGTTTGACCGCTTGGCCCAAAATAATCCCACTCAGCATACCGCTCGAAGAACCACCAGGGCTTCCAAATTCCGAAGGTAAAATCGGGCCAGTTGGGTGGCTGGTAGGTGCTGGGAGTGGATGCCACATTCCAGGTGACTTCAGCCCCTGGCAACGGGCCGCCGGCGTAGTATTTCGCTTCAACCGCAACAACTGCATCTGCCCTGGCAAAGTAAGGACCTTCCGTCTCTGTGCGAGCGGTCACCTCGAACTCAGGACGGCGGAACTCCTGGACCTGGAAGGAATGATAATACTGCAGGCCGGTCAGCTCACCCAGGCTCAGATCTGCATCGAAGATGATCTGAGCGTAGCCTAGATTTACACTTTCAGGGATGGTAAAGACAAAATCAAAACCACCCAGAGCGTTCACACTCACACTACCGCTACCGATGTCATTTCCTTGAGGTTCGATGATACGGTAGCGTACAGATTGCACCGCTCCCCCCACCAACCCAACGTCTCCATCCTGCTTGCCTCCCAGTCGCCTGAGCCAGCCCTTGATGTGAACTTCTTCACCGGGCCGGTACATTTGCCGGTCGTCAAACACATACCAGCGCAGCTCATCATAAACAGTCCTGGGCATCCACACATCCTCACCCCAATAATATTGGCTGCGAGGCAAGATGGACTGGTCAGCGCCCTTTCTGGCAACCAAATAACTGGCTCCATTGGGAATTGGGAAACGAGCGATTCCATCCTCGCCAGTGAGGATATTTGTCCTGCCCGGGTCAGAGCTGATGGCAACACCGTTCAACGGCGCGCCATCTGTCAACCTGGTGGCCCAGGCAACCATCTCGCTATGGTCCGCAAAGGCGTCCAGGCCGATCTGCGTGATCTGCACCCAGGCCTGCACCGTCCGCCAGTACTCGTATTCTTTCAAGAATTCCTTAGGGGGCTTGACCACCACAATGAAATGCCCAAAATCGCCATCCATGTGCGGGCTTAGGTCAATTCCTACCTCAGTAAGCGCATCAGCCGCCCCTTCCACCGGCACTGAGCGATTGAAAACCAGGTTTCCAGGCATCTTTGGCGGATTGTCCTGCCGGCCAAACTCACGCAGGTATTTGCGGAAATCCAACCAATCGGATGGCTGGACAGAGTAGATCTGGACATCTAAACGATTGTAGTTGATCGTGTACACCGAAAATACCGGTTTCTGAGCAGCCGGATCAAGGGTAATGAAATTCTTATCCGGCCCTACCAAGACAGGTTCCGCCGGACCAATCCGAAAAGTCAGGCGGGCATCCTGGCCCAACTTCTGCCCAAAAATATCCTGAATATTCCCGCTCACCACCACCGTGTATGTGGTCTGGCCTCGGGTTGCTCCCTGGATTTCAAGCCTGTCCCCATAAATATTGACAGACGCGCCGGGCAACTCAGGGGAGATGGTAATGAAATCCTCCTGATAGATAGCTGTGTCAATGGGATTGTTAAATTCGATCATCAAAGGGGTCAAAGGCTGGCAAGGGCTTTCTGACCAGGCGCAACCATGTCTATCGATACGCAATGGTGCGTACGTATGGAATCCAAAGGATTCGGCTTGCTCCGTCAGCAGTGGACCTTCCGCAGAGGGGGTACCTGGACCTACCTTGATGCTGATATTGGTATCGGCGGGCAGCGGTTCAACTACCTTGAAGGCCAGCCAACGGCCTTCTGGGGCTGCTTTTACCTGACGGCTGACTTCTTTGTCAGCCTGGATATCTGCCTCAGCAGCCAGTTTTACATCAACCAGGCGTGACCCGGCAACGACCTCGATGGTCTCCAGCACAGCTGCAGGATCGATGCGCTGGTCAAAAGCAATAAAGAAGAGCGGCTCTAGGGGTTGAGGCTGATCATATGGATATTTGGCAACAACTTTTACCGGTGGGGTGGTGAATGTCCATTCCACCGGCTCAGCTAAGACAGCGCCGGTTGCGGAACGGGTCCCAGATGGGATGGTGACGCGATATTCAGTCGCTTTGGGCAAACGGTCGATCAACTCAGAATCATACTGGAAGGTAAGCGTCTTGACTCCCAGCCAACGCCAGGTGCCCGGCAAAGCCGGCTCTAACTGCACCGGCACTTGCTCGGCAGACAGTTCTTCCAGAGTGGTCAACGGAACCATCGGTTGGTTAAACGTAATATTTACAAACGGTGCAATAGAGATCTCCCCTTCAGGGCCATAGCGTAAAACTTCCAAAGGACCCGTAGCCACAGGATCAGGTTCAATGGGCTCAGGGGCCGGCGGGAAGGACTCTTCTATGGTCTCACCGGTCCGCGGGGGTGGAATGGGATCGAGGGCAATCTGGAAATCGACCTGATCATCAGGTTCCATCGCCAGACCCGGCAGACGTGCCAGGATCTGTTCAATTTGTTCTTCTGAAAGGGGGTCTCCAGCCATGACTGGTAGCGGCTCAAACGCCTGGGGTTGGGGTTGGCCTTCGCTTAAACCGATCGGAGCAGGAGATGGAATGCTCTCCATCGTAGATACGCCTCCCTGTGTAGTAGTGCTTGACCCGATTGGGACACCCTTGCCGTTGGTATCAGCCAAGGATCGATACAATATGGCTATGATAACACCACTGGATATCAATAAGAGCACAGCGATCAATATGGGAACTCGATAGCGAGCAAACAGAGGGGATTTTAAGTATGCCATGACCGGACCTCTTTCTGATCATTCTTGGTTGAGAAGAAACCTGGTATTGTTTTGCACAAGGAGCGTACACGCCTTCCGCACACCAATCCTGGGGATTTCTGCTCGGCAATGGTTTAACCACAGCGGCTATACCTATTATAGTTACGTTCAGAAAATAGACGTTGAATGAGGCCGCTTCGTTCCCCTAAAGGCCCTCAGTTCAGGTGAATATTATTTTGTTCGCCCCAGTTCAAGCTTTAAGCGCATCTTGACATCATTATCAACAAAAAGCGAGCCATGATACTGCTGAACCGGGTGGATTTCTGTTCCTTCCAACACAGCGCTTTTTTCAAGAATTGTGCTATCGCCGCTGAAATCACTTTGGTAGGTAATTTTGTTCAACTTACCTGACTTGCTTCGGTTAAGCGTAATACCGGTAATTGTCTTCTTGCCATAACCAAATATCGAAATCGCCGGTATGCTGGAACGATACCCTAATTCCTGGCGGAATTGCTTTGCCTTTCGCAACATGGGCACCTGATTAGCCTCCAACCAACTATCATCCTTGAGGAAATTTATCTTATAACCATTTTGATCTACTCCACAAGGGAATGTCGGCAAGATTTGATAGCTGGTAGGAAATGAGGCGACCAATTTGCGGAGCTTCTCCCCCATGATTCCAAACGGTAACAATTCGGCAGCCAAAAGCAGACTGGTCAAAGCTTTTACCACCCCATGATGCGGTCCTCCCATCAAGATTACGCGCTCAATCCGGTCTTTGCCTCCTAAGCACTCAATATAATAGCGGCTCACCAGAGTACCCAGGCTGTGACCGATAATCATAATCGGTTCGGAGACCGGCAACTCGCCGATCATTTGGCCCAATTGTGCAGAAGAAATGCGCACATCCTGTCGCCAATCATAGGCAAACTCAAAAAAATCTTTGCCGCGTTCATACCCCAGGTCCTCAACCAGATAATCTCCCAAACGATTATATTGATCCACCTTGAGCAGGTTAGGCACGATGACCACTTCATCAACTACCCCGCGTGGTTCCAAAGGATAAGTGGAGGGATAAGTAAACATTTCCGGGTTTTTAAACAAAAATTTTACGTTTGGCCAAACCCTTTCGTTTCCCAGCCAAAGCTCGGAGCCCATAAACCCCGGGACAAATACGACCGGGCGGCGTTTGGGCATCATTGCCAAGGACTCATCTGCGAAGGTCAAGGCCTGGGTTTGGAAACCGCTTTTATAAACTAGTTGCGCCGTACCAATCCGAATCGTATCCCCATCTTGTAAAACAATTTGATCGATGCGCTCATTTCTAAACCAGGTGCCATTGGTGCTTCCTAGATCGTGCATTACAAAAGCATCCCCTTTCCGTTGCACCTCGGCATGCTTGCGAGATACCTTGGGATTGTGAACAGTAATCTCGTTTTCTTCAGTGCGCCCGATGGAAATCCGCTCAATATCTTCCAGCGGAACTTCCCAGGTCTTCCCGCTGGTGAATACAACCAATCGAGGGACGCTGGTTTCATGGACCGATACAGGCAAAATCTCTTGATCTATATTTACATCCAGATCGGCCTCCGAATCGATAACTGTCATCCCAACCTCATCAACCAATTGGTCTATGTCATAACGGAGCTGGGTGTTCCCAATATGAATGGTATCCCCGGGTTTCAGTTCAGCGCGTTCCACTCTGACCCCATTGACTCGCGTTCCGTTGGAAGAGTTCAGGTCAGTAATTATGCATCCAGTGATGCCCAAATCCAGCCGGGCGTGATTGCGCGACACGCGCGCGTCACTGAGAATGATATCGCTGGTCATTGATCTGCCAAGATTGATGGTGGTCTTGCTCAATTCATACGATTGTTCAGGACCACCTGCTTGAATGACGGTTAACTTCCCTAATATTTGCTCCATGACAAACTCCCCACAGTATAGTTATGCAACCTAAATACAAATCAGATGCTTGATATTAAGGCAATAGCACATCAGGTAACTTTATGCAGTTACCGCTTTCGATGATAATCGAGTGATCTGGATTTGCCACCAGAGCACATATTTCGGTGGCCGCAGGAGGCCGGTCTATCGTGCGATAACCTGTGAAAGGGGAAGGGCCACCGTGCATCAACCTGGAGCCTGCCCCGCTCATACCAACCTGCTCTGGGAGAGTGGTATTAAAGAAAAAGTGGATGTGTGTCCCGGGTAATTGCTCGGTAAAACCCCTGGTTACATAATCGACAACATAACGGTTCTCAGCATTGATGTTAATTTGGGTAATCTCGATGAATTTATCGGGCAGATCGGGTAAGTCTGGCGGCTGGACCAACGGAAGAATGCTAATATCCCCGCTTATCATCGTATCAACTAATGGCAGCCAGCAAGTATCGGCGGAATTTTGGGGATATACCACGTTCCACCAGCTTTCATCTGGGGAGATGCCACGAACGAGTACTATTTCTCCAGCGTCTAGCTGGGCTGCATCGGAATATTCGGGAGCCGGACCGGTCTTGCAAGCCATGTCTTTACCTGGTGCAACGGTGACAATATCTGGAAGAATGTAGCAGTTCCCTGTATTAAACTGAACGCTATGATTGGGGTTGGCTACCAAAATGCACATCTGCGTAGCCAAATCAGGCCGCTCTGACAAACGCGCTCTATCAAATGGACGTGGACCTCCCCAGACATACCAGGGACCTGCACCAGGAGAACCAGCTTGCTCTACAGGAATTGTGTTGAAGAAAAAGTGAACATGCATTCCAGGAAGCGTCTCGGTATATTCAAAAGTTTCGTATTCAACCACATAGTTTTGATCTTCCACAGTAATGTCGATGATGCGTGAATAAGGTACGCCTACCGGTATAGTGGGGGTAGGAGACAACGTGGGAGTAGGGATATCTGTAGGCGTAGGTGTTGAGGTAATGGTGGGCGTCGCAGGGATAGATGTAGGGGTTGGGGTATCAGTAGAAATTAATACTGCAGCAACAGGTTGGCTTGTAGCAGATGGCAGAATCGCTGCAGCCGAACTTGCTCCATCTCCCCCAGCAGAATTTTGATTGGCCAGGAAGAAACCACCGATCAAGAGAACCAAAAACACCAACCCTCCTATCCAAATATATTGCTTTTTTACCAATTGTTGGGGGATTACCGGGCTACCTTCCGCTTGACGCTCTGGAGATGTTTTACCGGAAGGAGCAGCAATGGATTGCGAAGATAAAACAGGTGATACCTGCTCAATATGGGTCGGTTGAGCAGAGATATTTTTCGGATCTGAGATCTCATCTACAAAAGGTGCATCATCATTAAGGGTGCTACCTGGCTCATCAAGGAGTAGTGGTGAGGAAGGTATAGGCATGCTTGAAGACGGCCCAGCTATCAGAGTTAGCGCTTCTTCAAGATGCGTATTGGCATCGAGATTAGCAATTTGTGGTCCGCCATTCAATACGCTGGAAGAATTAATCTGTGATGATTGAATTTCCGTCTGTACATCAACGACTGGTGGTTGAATTTGAAAATTGGCCACAAATGCCGGTGGAGTCGTTTCCTCCACCTGAGTATGTTCTATCGTTGACGAAGCTTGAATCCGATCTTGTGCGGTTTTCAGCGCTGACGCCAACTCTTGCATCGAACCATAGCGTTCATTTCGATCCTTTTTTAACGCTTTTTCAATCACAGAAATCAGCTCATCTGGCACACCTGGTCTTAACTCACGCAAATTCGGGACGTTGTCGTGCAGATGCATCATCATCAGTGTCATAGCTGAATCGGCATCAAAGGGAGGACGACCATTGACCATCTCGAACAAAGTAACACCCAATGAATAAATGTCAGATCGGGGATCCGGTACTTCTCCACGGATCAACTCCGGGGGCAGGTATAAAGCAGTTCCAACTACCGCTCCTGTAGCCGTATGTCGCTGACCACCAACCATCTTGACGATGCCGAAGTCCATCAAAACAGCCTGGTCCTGCACATCCAACATAATATTTGCCGGCTTGATGTCCCGGTGGATCATGCCAATTCGATGGGCATAACCAACAGCATTACATATGTCGAGTGTGTAATGAATTACATCAGCGATTTTCATGCGCTTACCCGCCCGGTTTAAACGACGCAGCCGTTCTTGTAAGGTTTCGCCCGGTACATACTCTTGGACCATATAAAATACGTTTCCATCATGGTTATAATCATGAACCTGGGCAATATTTGGATGGCGCAGTTTAGCCACAGCAGTGGCCTCTTCTTCAAATCGAACCAGGAATTTTGGATCATCGGCCAGATGAGGATGAACCAACTTGATAGCTACAACCCGCTTCAAGTTGGGATCGTAAGCTTTGAAGACCGCTGACATCCCACCCTGACCTAACAATTCCTCAATTCGATAACGGCCTCCAAGTATCTGTCCAATCCAACTAGGTTGATTCATAAGACTTTCCTTTGATAGCATCTCTTGCCTATGGTATTACATAGCTCAGCCGGAAATTGAGACGTTTGGTAAAAAGTAGCAAGTTAATATTATTCCCACCTAAAACAACAGATAAACCATACAAATCCGGTATACCTGGTATGGTTCCGATCCCCACTCTTACCGCCTTTGTTATTTACAATTTTTACCTTTAATGTGATAATTAAGGGTGTTCGAATTATACTTGATCCGATATATCTGTCAAGGAAATAGCTAATGCAACGCCAGGGAGAAGAAGTCTATCCTTTCGTCTCTGGCAATCCACATCCCAAATTTTTAGGAGGAATAACAAATGTTCAGCCAGGTTGTTCAAGAAAAAATGAACCAACAGATCATGCACGAAATGTATTCGGCCTATATGTACCTTTCGATGTCCGCTCACTGCGAATCTGCCAATCTACCAGGATTTGCCAGGTGGTTGAGGATGCAAGCCGAGGAAGAGATGGAACACGCCATGAAATTCTACGACTTCATCCACGAGCGCAACGGAAAAGTGACCCTATTTGCAATTGACCAACCCCCAGCAGAGTTTGGAAAGCCTGTAGAAATCTTTGAGCAGGTCTATACACACGAGCAAAAAGTCACCGGACTGATCAACAGCATCTATGAAGTGTCTTTAAAGGAAAACGATTATCCCAGCCAGATTTTCCTGCACTGGTTTATCGAAGAGCAGGTTGAAGAAGAAAGCAATTCTGCTCAAATTCTGGAAACCTTGAAAATGATCGGCGACAGCGCCAATGGCTTGTTCATGCTCGATCGTCAGATTGGCAAGCGCAGCGAGGATTAGTCGGCCATCCCCGCTGCTGGGGATGGCAGATCTCCAGCCTCCTGCAAGGTGTCGGGCAGTTCATCTTCCAGCATCCGGATACGAGGATTGCTGTATGCCAATACGCTAATGGACAGCAACAGCAGGCTGGAGATCACAAACATCAAGCCAATCCCCCGTCCAGGTCCAACGCCCAGCAGAGTACCCAAGAATGTGTCTGCCAAAGCTCCTGCTGGAGTCAACAGAGGCTGAAAGATATGATCAGCCAGCGGACCTGCCAATAAGAAGGCCAGTGGCATAATCGAGCGGCTAATCGCAATCCGGATGGCAAACACCCTGCCCTGTACAGCGGGCGCCACCTTGGATTGAAAAACAGCCTGGCTGAGGCCTGAACCTAAGGGAATATTAAACATCAACAGGCCCATCCCTGCGGCAATGACAAGCTCGCTTTGGCGCAGCCCAGCCAATCCTAAACCTAGCCCCGCCAGAGTAATAAAACCAAACAAGCCCATCACCCTGCGCTGAGGTCCTCCCCAGGTGCTGATGAGCAAGCTGCCCGCCAGCATCCCGACCCCAACCACCATCTGTAACATTCCGTACATCTGGGGTGAGCTGAATGACAAGATCAAGGGTCCGCTGAGCACCATGGCAAAATTCATCAGAAAGTTTACCCCCGCAAAATAAACCAACAACCAAAACAAACCGGGGCGGGCTCGTAGATACTTCCAACCCAAAATGGCATCCTTCCAAACACCCGTTTTACCCCCTGCATCTTCCACCTCCGCCTTTGGCTGCGGAATACGCACCATTAACAGGGCGCCAGCCGCAAAGAAGAAGCTGGCAAAGTCAAGTAGAAAGATGCCTTGCAAACCAATTAGCACAAATAAGAAGCCTGCCAGGACCGGCGCAGCCAGGATTTCGATGGCCTGGCTCATCTGCACCATCCCATTGGCTCGGGCCAGGTTTTTCTTGGGAACCAGCATAGCAATCGAGGCGGTATAAGCCGGTTCCTGGAAAGCGCCAAACGTGGAGCTAAGGAAAGCGCCCAGATAAATATGCCAAATCTCTAATCGACCGCCGGCAACCAGGAATACCCACGCCAGAGTGATCAGCGCAGCCCCAGTATCCGCCAGGATCATCAGCCAGCGGCGATTTTTACGGTCTGCCAATGAACCAGCTACCGGAGCAAGCAGGACGCGCGGCAGAGTCCCAAAGAGCACAGTCAGGGCGAATGGTGTGGCTCGCCCGGTCTGCTGGAATATCCACACAGCCAACGCAAAACCGGTCAAACCAGATCCAACAATCGAGATTGTCTGTCCCAACCAAATTAGAAAAAAGGGCTTCATACCACCGGGTTTTGGTAATGCACTCATCTATTATTTCTCCTGAACAAGGCCATCAATACAAGTTTCTTATATCGTTTTCTTTTATCTTTACATATAAATATTTTTAAACGATAATAATATTTTACTCTAAATAATTGTTTTGTCAATAACCAATTTACCTGGCCAGGAACAAATTTATAAGTAGCTCGCTGAATGGTGCTGCAAGGTTAAGAGAAAAGAGGTACATTTCAGTGATTCTATTCGGTGGTCATCCATGTGATGGAATATTTATGATGCGCTACAAGCCCATTGAGCCCCCTGCAGACCTGGAGCTGGTAGTGCCATTTAAGATCAACTAAAAATCTAGGGAAGGTAAATTTACATGGGCAGAGAATCTATTCCTCTTCTCCGTGATTCAAGGATCTGTGCAAATCTTTCAGGGACCGATACACCTGACGATACGCCCTGTAAATTTCATCATAAGTATCCTTAGAACTGGTATTGGGCCGGATAGTATGTTCTACTGGCACCAGCTCCTTTAGAGACTCTATGGATGGATACACTCCCAGTCCAACTGCTGCCAACAAACCAGCTCCCACCGCAGATGCGCTTTGCAGGTGAGGGACGCTTTCCAGTGAACGGCCGGTGATGTCACTGATAATATGCAGCCACGGCAGGCCTTTTGCGCCTCCCCCCATCACCCGCAACGGGTCGGGACGCAACCCGTTCAAATCGTAGATCAATTCCAGCATCCACCGAAGGTTATAGGCTACCCCTTCGTAAATTGCCCTGGTCATCTGCTGACGGGTATGTTTGGAACTAAGATTGATGAAAGAGGCGCGAACGCTCTCATCCGGGACCGGACAGCGTTCTCCGTACATCCAGGGAGTAAAGATCAGTTTTCCCGCCCCAGCAGCGGTTTCATCCACCTCCGCATCCATCATTGCCATGGTCTCAGCGTCCGGTTCACGCCCGTATAACGCTTTGGCGGCCCATTTTAAGCAAGCTCCAGCCGTTTCTGTCTCCGCTATCATCAGGAACTTGTGCGGATCAGCAGATTGCAAGAAGAATATCCCGCGTTTGCCCATCACCCGCCGGCTGGTAACAATTCCGATGAAACCAGATGTACCCAAGCAAATATGACCTTCTCCTTCCCTGACTGCCCCAGATCCAATGGCAGCGGACAACGCATCCCCAGCACCAGCGAACACCGGAGTGCCTTCCAACAAACCCAACTGCTCAGCCGCCGGGCGGGTCAACCCACCAACTTGTTCCATAGACTGGACCAGCTGGGGAAATTTCTCTGCATCCAGGCCAAAGATGCGCATTGCTGTGCGATCCCAGGTTTTGGTCTTGAGATTAAAAAGCCCGATCACACTGGCAGTGGTCCACTCATAGACTAATTTCCCTGTCGTGCGCAGGAGCAGATAACCACTCACATCTACAAATGCGGATGAACGCTTGTAGACCTCAGGCTCATGGCGTTGCAACCAGATATATTTCGGGATCAGGTCTTTTCCGGTTACTACGCTCCCAAATAAATTGGCAAAAATCCACGGACCGCCAAACTTAGCCATGACTGCCTTCGCTTCCGCCCAGGCGCGTCCATCCAACCAGTTGATGCATGGTCGCAGCGGTTTTCCTTCCCCATCCAACGGCAACAAATTCACCATTTGGCTAGAAAAGGAGAGGGAGAGAACCTGTTCGGGTTTCACTCCGCTCAAATCAAGCACTGTCCGAGTTGCGGTTGTCAATGCGCGCCACCAGTCCTCTGGATCTTGTTCAGCCCACAGCAGCTTAGAAAAATTTGTGGGGTAAGCCTCAAAGCTAGTCGCCACAACATGACCATCCGTTGAGATGAGCACCGCCTTACAACCACTAGTCCCGACATCATGAGCAAGCAAGTATTCCATCAGATTATTCCTCTGCTCCAGGCACGCTACTGTAAATTTTCCTGGCGTACATCGCAATATTCAATCTATTGGGGATTTGCCGTGAGAAAGCAGCGGATTTCATTCCGCGATTCCATATCATCTAAACCTATTGTAAACCCATAGTGAAAAATTACCCTAATAATTTGGCTTTTCAGGTTTTAACGAAGAAGACCCACACCGGTTATTCTCTAAGACCCAATTTACCTTACCCTTTAATAACATCGAGCCTCGTGAGAGGCTCGATGTCAACTTCCTGTTTACTTGGCAATCAACTTGCTTATACCACGGGTTCGGGTATCATCCCTTCCAAAATGATTTCCAATGCAATGGTATGGCTGCAGCGGCCGCGAGCAGCAAAGAACTCGCAGTCACACTGCCAGGCGCCATCGGATAAATGAACGGTGTGTGGGTTGTTGTCCCCGTTGAAAGTCACCGACAATGATTCAAAGTGGATCCGGTCGCGTTGTTCAGCATAGCGTTTTGCTTTCTGAATCTTACCGATCATCGCATAATCCATTTGGGTTTGCCTCCTTTCAAGGTCACCGAACTATAATAAAAGCACGCGGCAGAATCCGCGTGCTGATCAACCAAACCTGTAGCTATTCTCTTTTGAAGAAACCACTCGCATATCAGGTTACCTCCCAGGTACTTTCAGTATACGCCGACTCGCTAAAAAAGTCAACCTTTCGGTAAATTCTGGATAATATTTGTCTGATTTCAAGACGTATGTTTATCAATGCTAATCTCTGACACAGGTTAATTGTACAGCACTCTCCCACAACGAATGCTATGGTTCAACTCGCCCTTCTGCACAACGATTTGACCGGAGATCAACACGGCTTCAATACCGCTCGGGGGTGCATCAGAAACTTCAGGGGTGGTATTGTCAGCCACTGTCTGCGGATTGAACACAACCAGGTCCGCCGGCAGACCTTCCGCGATCCGTCCGATGCCTTTCAGCCCAATCCGATCCGCAGAAAAAGATGTCATCCGGTGGATGGCCTCTTCCAGGCTGAATAGACCCTGGTCTCGGCAGAAATGCCCCAGGACGCGTGGGAAGCTGCCAAAAGAGGCGGGGTTATGCGCGCTCTGGCGGGTCAGAATGGTATCGGTCATAAAGGAACACAAGGGGTGGGATAAAGCAGCCTGCAAAGGTCTTTCATTCTGCCAATCGCCCGAGTATGTGCCCAACAAGATACGCGCTTGCCCCGCGCTAAGGCGGGCAACGTGAATATAGGCTTCAAACTTATCCATCTTCAACTTTTGGGCAATGTTTTCAAAATCCAAGCCTTCCAGCTCAACCAGGTCTGGATGATAAGCAACCAGCAGACGGATATCCTTGAAATCGATACCCAAAGCCAGCTTGAGCAGATTGATCTCGTTCCTGAGTTTTTTCAGACTGGCTGGGTCATTGATCTTCTCTTTGAACCCATTCAAAAACCATTCCGGGAAAATGACATTGACCAGCGAATTTCCTACCGTGTATGGGAAGGCATCAAAAGCGACGTCCAACCCGTCATTAGCCGCTTGCTCGATGTCCTGCAAAACAGTCCGATGGGTGCGCCAGGTTCTCCGGCCCACAAAGATCTGGTGAGAAAGCTGCAAGCGTACCCCTGCCTGCCGGGCCAGCGAGATTAACTCCCTCTCTGAGCGCACATTATGTGGCGTGCCAAAGAACATGGGTGTGTAGAATGGCGACACCCAGCTGTATGCACGACCATGAACGGTGAAGATAGCGCCTTGTTGAGCCACAACCTTGAGCAGCTCCAGTAACTCCTCATTTTTTGCAAAAACCCCAGGGGCGTAAGCCAGACCTGCAGACAGGCCAAAAGCGCCTTGCTGGATGGATTCTTTCACCATGTTCCGCAAGGCTACCAGCTCAGAGGAAGAGGGCGGACCAGCCTGGTTGCCCATCACCACCGAACGCAGTGTGCCGTGTCCCACCAGGAAAGCTGCATTTAACAATGGCTTGACTTGCTTGATGGCCGAGAGGAATTCTTTGAAAGAGCGCCATTCATAGGGAAAATCCCGCTCACGCATTGTTTCAGAGAAACCATCCACAGCCGGGATTGCTTTTTCTGTGACAGGCGCCGGAGAAAACCCACAGTTGCCTGTGACCAGGGTGGTAACACCCTGCAGCAGCAAAGGCGCCAAAATTTCGTCATGATCGGGCAAAGGCAGAATCCAATCCGCGTGCGAGTGGATATCCACAAAGCCTGGCGCAACGATCATATTGCTGGCGTCTATAGAGCGCCTACCTTCCAAACGCTCCCCACTGGAAACTGCTGCGAGGATACCAGCTCGAATACCCACATCAGCATGAAAGCGCGGCCGGCCGGTACCGTCAATAACCGTGCCATTATGGATCACCAGGTCAAAGTCCATCAGGAGCTCCTTCACTTGAGAGGTTGGGTACAACCTATTTTAACATGAGTGTATTTGTGCAACCAGAATCCGAAGTTTTTAAAAACTGGCTTGTATCCGCACAGTACATCCCAAAATTCCTCTTTACCCGAATTCACGTTAAGGTAAAATAAACTGAGACATACTTAAACGAAAGGATAATCTCCCTCCCAATAGCATGCAAAATGATTGTATTTAGCATCAGATCAAAGGACGGGGGCCATTTAAAAAATAATTAAAATGCGCATTGGATTCATAGCAACCAGACTTAGCGGGACCGACGGGGTAACCTTAGAAGTTGAAAAGTGGTCAACTGTGCTCAGACGCATGGGCCATGAGCTTTATTTCTGTGCAGGGGAATTAGGCAGTTATGCCAAAGATGGAACACTGATCCCCAAGCTACATTTTGCTGACCGCTCCATTCAAGCCCTGACCAAACGGGCCTTCGAGGAAGCGCCTGAGGAGGACGGCGAACAACTCAGCGACCAGATCTACACCTTTGCAGATGAGCTGCGGGCGCCATTGCGGAAATTTATCCGTGATAATCGCCTGGACCTGATCATCGTTCAGAACGCTTTGACAATTCCGATGAACATGCCCCTGGGGGTGTGCCTGACAGGGTTGATTGCCGAACTGGGTATAGACACCATCGCCCACCATCACGATTTTTTTTGGGAACGGCAGCGCTACCAAACCAACGCTGTCTTGGACCTGCTGGATACAACCTTTCCAGCCAAGCTGCCTAGTATACAACATGTCACCATCAACTCCATCGCCCAAAGGCGGCTGAAGGCTCGGCGAGGCATTGACTCAATCGTCATCCCCAATGTGCATGATTATGCCAGCCAAACTCCGGGGATAGATGCCTACAGCCAGGACTTCCGTGCAAATCTCGGCTTGGGCAACGATGATATCTTCATTTTACAACCCACGCGAGTTATCCAACGCAAGGGCATCGAGCTTGCCATTGAATTGGTCAGCAGGCTTGATCTTCCAAAAGCACGCTTATATATTACCCATCGATCGGACGATGAAGGATTGGCATACTGGCACTGGCTGAAGCGAGAAGCCCAGGTGATGGGGGTTCAGGTCCAACTGATCGATCACCTGATCGGCAACGAGAGAGCCGAGCTGAAAGGCTATAAGGTCTATTCCCTTTGGGATGCCTACCCCCACGCCAATTTGGTCACCTTCCCAAGCCTATATGAGGGCTTTGGGAACGCTTTGTTAGAATCCATATACTTCAAACGTTTGACCGTAGTCAACCGCTACCCGGTCTACAATGCTGACATCAAGCCCTTGGGGTTTCAGTTCGTCGAAATGGACGGATTTGTCGACGACCATACTATCCAGGAAACAAGCCAGTTACTGCAAGACCCCCAACGTGTCCAGGAGATGGTAGAGCTAAACTACCAAATTGCTCTGGAGCAATTTTCCTTTGAGGTGCTAGAGAGAAAATTAGGAGAGCTCCTAGCCAACAGTAGCACTTAATCCACACCCCGGTTGAAGCAGAACATCAGGAGGGACTATGCACTTAAAAGCAGGACCGGCTAAAGGTATAGATCGCGCGTTCCTTAGCAGCCAGGGCCCCATTCTTTCATTGGAACACCGCTTGGGAAGCTCATGAGACGAGTTGGTATCCTTCACTATGCCGCCCCACCCATTGTTGGAGGCGTAGAGAGCACCATTTATCACCACGCGCGCCTGCTGGCGCAAAGGGGTCTGGAAGTGGACGTCATCGCCGGGAGGGGAGAACCATTCCATCCTCAGGTCAATTTCCATACCATTCCGGAAATCGACTCAAAGCACCCAGACGTGTTAGCAGCCAATGAAGCCCTGGCGCAGGGTCAGGTGACAGATGCGTTTCATAGTTTGCGAGATGAGATTGCCAATAAACTCAAGCCGATTATAGAGCAAAGCCAGGCCAGCATTGTCCACAATGCGTTTACCCTGCATAAAAACCTGGCCTTGACCGCTGCCCTGTACCAATTAGCACAGGCAAGAGTAACCTCTTTCCTGGCCTGGAGTCACGATTTCGCCTGGCAAGACCACTTATATACATCAGATCTTCATCCCGGTTATCCCTGGGACCTGTTGCGCACAGCCTGGCCTGGTGTTCGCTATGTCGTCGTTTCGGAACACCGGCGTAAGCGCCTGGCAACGCTGCTGGAGCTGCCCGAATCCGAGATCAAGGTGATTACACCCGGTGTGGATGCTCTCAAATTCTTAAAACTTGAGCCTTTGACCGTTCGATTGGTAGAGCGCTTGATCCTGCTGGAAGCGGACCCCTTGATTTTGCTTCCAGCACGCATTACCCGCCGCAAGAATATCCAATACGCCATTCAAGTTATGGCAACCATAATAAAAAGCCACCCCAAAGCTGCTTTGTTGGTGACAGGGCCGCCAGGGCCACATAATCCCAAAAATCTGGCATATTTGGAAAGCTTGCAAACCTTGCGCACTGAGCTCGCGCTGCAAGAAGCCGTTTATTTTTTGTACGAAATGGGTGAATCTGGCGCCCCCTTACACTTACCTGACGAGGTGATTGCTGACCTTTACCGGTTGGCAGATGTGCTGCTCTTTCCCAGCACCAGCGAAGGTTTCGGTATTCCCATCATAGAGGCTGGGCTAACACGCTTGCCGGTCGTTGCTGCAGACATCCCGCCCTTTCGAGAAAGCGCAGGGAATCTGGCCGATTTATTTGATCTTCAGGATGATCCGGAGAAGGCTGCCCGCGCCATCATTGCCCGGCTTGAAAAGGATCGCTCATACCTGTTGCGGCGGCGAGTTCTAAGCCGTTTTACCTGGCAAGCGATTGTGAACGATCAAATCATTCCCTTATTGGAGGAGGCTGCTGAAGAATGACAGAAAACCGTGTCCGCAAACGCAGCCCCAGACGAGACCGTATCCGCTCCTACCGCGTTCTGCTCCCATTGACAAACCTGGAAGAAGCCCGTATCTTGCTTCCATTAGCAGAAATGATCGTCCAGGCCCGGCAGGGACAGCTATTGATTGTGAATGTATTGGGTGTGCCGCAGGGCAGGTCCTTGAGCGAATCCGCCAAACGAGCCAGCAAATTCCGCGAAGCGCTGGGGGCCATACTACCAGAAACCTTAGGTATAACCGCTCAAATGAAATCAATGGTGCGCTTTGAAACAGAAGTTTGGGACAGCATCTGGGAGATGGCTGGAGCAGATAAAATTGATTTGGTCATTTTTGGATGGCTCAATGCTTATCTGCCCCAGACAGCCATGGGTAAACTGGACGACCGGCGCCTGTCGGATCCACCTTGTGACATCATAGCCGTTCGACCTGCACAGGAAATTTTGGACGCCAATAGCTGGCAGGAGGTCAAAGATATCTTGCTCCCAGTACGCGGGGGATTTCAGTCTACGCTTTCCCTGCGTATCGCCAATGCGCTGGCAAAACACACCCCGGCAAATATCACCCTGTTACATGTAAGCCAGGAAGGAACCTTCGAAAAAGAAACGCAATTCATGGCAGAGTTTGCTCCGGTGTTGCAGAGCCTTAACAGCGTTACCCGCTCCATTACTGCCAAAGGACCCGTATCTCAGGCCATTATCAAAGAGGCGCGCGATCACCAGATTCTGGTAATGGGTTCCCCATATATTCCAGGCGATACAGAAACCTGGAGTGGACCACTGCTTGAACCGATCATCCAGGAGACATCGGCTACGATTCTGGTGGTCAAAGAGCACCGGCCTGCCAGTTCAGTTCCTGATAACCATGCCGAGCCGGCTACGCTTGCCATTGACAAGCCTGTTGCCGTGGTGGTGGACAACTGGTTCGCAGAAAACACCTACCATACCAGGGAGTTTGCAGACCTGGAAAGGTTACTAAACCTCAAACAGCAGCAAGGCGTCAGCATCAGCTTGGGATTACCCGCTCTCAATGAAGCCGAAACGGTCGGGAACGTCATCAAGACCGTCAAGCAAGCATTGATGGACGATATTCCTCTTTTGGACGAGATCATCTTGATCGACTCCGGTTCTGATGACGACACGCGTGCGATTGCCAGCGACCTGGGTATTCCAGTGTACATCCATCAAGAAATATTGCCCGGGCAGGGGTCCTACCGGGGTAAAGGCGAAGCTCTGTGGAAAAGCCTGCATGTGCTGTCAGGAGATATTGTGGCCTGGATCGACACCGACATCTCCAATATCCATCCCCGCTTTGTCTACGGGATCATCGGACCGCTACTGCGAGATCCGCAAGTTCAATATGTGAAAGGCTTTTACCGGCGCCCCTTACTCAGGGCAGGCAAACCGATTGCTGGGAGTGGGGGAAGAGTTACTGAACTGACCGCACGCCCCTTCTTCAACTTATTCTATCCAGAGCTTTCGGGTTTGATCCAGCCTCTCTCCGGCGAATACGCCGGACGAAGGTCAGCATTGGAAAGGACGCCTTTCTTCACCGGATATGGCGTAGAAACCGGGCTGTTGATCGACCTGTTGGAATCCTATGGGATCCGCGGCATTGCCCAGGTTGACTTGCTTGAACGAATCCACCACAGCCAGCCCTTACCGTCCTTGTCCAAAATGTCGTTTTCCATTATGCAGGTGGTCTTTAAGCGTCTGGGAAAACGGCACAAGATCAGGTTGTTAGAACATTCCAACTTGACCATGAACCTGATCAGCCACGGGCAGAAGCGCGGCTATTTTCTCGAACCAGAAGAAATCCAGGAAGGTGAACGCCCCCCAATGATCACCATACCAGAATACCGGCAGAAACGCGGCCTTCCCTGAGTGGAAAGCGAGAACTTGACCTCACCGCGCTCAATGGAGCAGAAAGGAAGCCAAATGACGCGCCTGATCTTGATCCGGCATGGAGAAACTGAGTGGAATGTAATCGGTCGCTACCAGGGACAAGCTGACCCGCCTCTCAACCAACAGGGAGTAGCCCAATCCTACCAGCTGGCAGAACAATTGGTAGAAACAGGTCTTGATATCTTGTATACCAGCCCGCTCCTGCGCGCGGCCCAAACTGCCCAAATCCTGGTAGAAAAGTTAACCATCCCTTTGTATGTTGAGCCCCGCTTTATGGAGATCCATCAAGGGGATTGGCAGACTCGCTTGCGCTCAGAGATCAACCAGCTCTATCCGGATTTATTCAACAGGTGGGAAAAGGAACCCTGGGAAGTCAGCCCACCCAACGGAGAATCGCTGCCACAAGTTCAAGACCGCGTGATCGCTGCCGCAGAAGAGATCATCAATCAATACCTGCATCAGTGCGTGGGCATCGTAACCCATCGCATTCCGATTGCCTTGATGAAAGTTCATTATCAGGGATTGGACCGCGATATCGTCCGGAGCATGCAATTACCTAATATATATTTCGAAGAGATTCTACTTGACATGAATTCGGGATAAGAGGATGTCACCTGAGAACCGTATTCAAAAATACCTCAACTTTATTTACGGAGAGCTGCAAGGCGAACAGGTCCGAAAACTTGTTCTGCAGCGGATGGCGGGATTTCGCCAACACCACTCACTACAAAAAGAAAATTCCCTACCAGCAGGGCAATTGACCGAGCAAGACGCCATATTGATCACGTATGGAGACCAGATTCAGGAGTCAGGGAAACATCCCTTGCACACCCTGGCGGATTTCCTGCACAAACAGTTAGCAGGAGCGATCAACTGTGTGCATATCCTGCCTTTCTACCCGTACTCATCGGACGATGGATTCTCGGTGATCGACTTTTACCAGGTAGACCCTGCCTTGGGCGCTTGGGACGACATTGCACGCCTGGATAAAAACTTCCGCCTTATGTTTGATGCAGTTGTCAACCACATCTCAAGCCACAGTGAGTGGTTCCAAGGATACAAACAAGGAAAAGACCCTTATCAGGATTATTTCATCAGCATGGATAAGGATACGGACCTATCCCAGGTGGTGCGCCCGCGTGCACTGCCGCTGCTGACAGCAATAGAAACCAAGCAAGGCACCCGTCATGTTTGGACAACCTTCAGCGACGACCAGATTGATTTAAACTACGCCAACCCACAGGTTTTGGTAGAGATGATCGATGTGCTCCTGTTTTATGTGGAACATGGCGCCGAGATTATCCGCCTGGACGCCATTGCCTACCTGTGGAAAGAAACC
>JAWOHN010000104.1:0-8746 GCA_046485135.1 Anaerolineales bacterium
TATAAGAGGTGTCGTACCGGATAAATGGGGAGAATCTTCCCTACTAACCGTACCGGACAAACGGGTAGAATCTTCCCTGCTATCCGTACCGGATACAATAGTGTCCTGATTCAGAGGAAGGTCGGTTTCGGAATGTTCCGTTACTTCAAGACGTGGACTGTACAAGGTTATAACAGGGACCAAGGTAAGCAGAAGAATAATAAAAATACACCATGCCTTGACAAAGCTTAAAGTGTTCCGTCGAAGGCATTTTCAAATCATAGAATCACGTTTGACGGAACACTAGGTATTGATGATTGAAAAATAGAATTCACTATAAAACAACTGCGCTCGAGTCTCTCAGGCGCAGTTGTCTATGGGATACAACCACTCAAAATTGATAAAATGTGCAAATTGGGGCGTTGACCGGACGTCCGCACGATCAAAAACCCAGTTTATATTTGCCTCGGCGGGAACTATAGAAACCCGAACTTAATGAGTCAAGATCTGAGAGAGGAATAACTTGGTGCGATTTTCCTTTGGTGAGGTGAATATCTCATCCGGAGAGCCACCTTCTACGATGACGCCTTGATCAAAGAAGAACATTCGGTTGGCAACAGCTTTGGCAAAACCCATTTCGTGTGTTACCACGATCATGGTCATCCCACTGCGGGCCAGGTTCACCATCACATCCAAAACTTCTTTGATCATCTCCGGGTCCAAAGCGGAAGTGGGTTCGTCAAAGAGCATGATCTTGGGTTGCATCGCCAGGGCGCGAGCAATGGCGACACGCTGTTGCTGCCCGCCCGATAACTGCCCGGGATATTTCTTGGCTTGTTCCGGAATGCCCACTCGCTCGAGCAGTTGCAAAGCCACCTGTTCGGCTTTCTCCTTGGGCCATTTGCGGACCCAAATGGGCGCAAGGGTTATGTTCTGTATCACCGTCAGGTGTGGGAAGAGGTTGAATTGCTGAAAAACCATGCCGGTCTCCATGCGCACTCGTTCAACGTTGCGTACATCGTGCGAGAGCTCGATGCCATCGACGATGATCTGCCCGCGCTGGTGTTCCTCGAGCCGGTTGAGCGTGCGGATAAATGTAGATTTTCCGGAGCCTGATGGACCAAAAATGACAATGACTTCCCCTTTATAGATGGTCATTGAGATGCCCTTCAGCGCATGAAAGCTTCCAAACCACTTATGTACATCCCGGCAGATGATAATGGGGTCCTCATTGGCAATCGTTTCGGTCATAGATATCTCCATCTGTAGGCTCTTAATAGTAATTCAAAATTGGTGTGCGCTAACGCTCACCGACGCCCAAGGCTGCCTCCAGGCGCAAGCTGGCGTAGGACATCAAGTAGCTCAGGACCCAGAATACGGCTGCAATGAATAGCAGCACCTCCATCTGCCGCCCGAAATATTCCGGATTGCCTTGTAATATTGAGCGACCGACCGCCAGCAGCTCAAGCACAGCAATGCCGAAGGCCAGCGTGGTATCCTTAAAAAGGCTGATAAACTGGCCGACCATGGGGGGGATCACAGCGCGCAGGGCCTGAGGCAAGACGATCAGCAAGGTGATATGATAGCCCTTGAGTCCTACAGCTTTGGCAGCTTCCTCCTGCCCGTGTGGGACGGCTGCCAGCCCGCCGCGTACATTCTCAGCCATATAGGCTGCGCTGAAGACGGTCATGCCAATCAAGGCGCGCAGCAGGCGGTCGATGCGCATTTCTGCTGGTAGAAAAAGCGGCACCAGCAAGGAAGCCAGGAACAGGATGCTGATCAGGGGAACCCCGCGCACGACCTCGATAAAAAGGGTGCTGAAAATGCTCAACACCGGTAGAGACGAGCGCCGCCCCAACGCCAGCAATACTCCAATGGGGAACGACAGGGTGATTCCGCCAACCGACAATAGCAGGGTTACCATCAACCCACCCCATAATTGAGTCGGTACGACCGGGAGCAACGCGCTTCCGTTGAAACCCCGTAAAAGCACCAGCGTCACTCCCAGGGAGACCAACCACGCTACCAATACGAATGCTGGGCGGACAAACTTTACACCACCAACCAGGTAGCCAACCCCAATCAAAGCAATAATTACACCCAATGCCAGACGGATTTCCGAAGTCAGGGCGGCCCCCTCGGCCGGCCAGATGACCAGCAGGAACAGGGCTGCCGCATAGAAAATTACCATCACCCGCATCACGCCGCCCCAGACCCGCCAGCTCACCCCGACCAACAATGATGCAATCGACAAGCACAGACCCACCCGCCAAATTTGCTCGCGTGGGTATTGCCCAACGCCATACAATATCGGATGGCGCAGCACTGGAGTCCAGTCGGCGCTGACAAATACCCAACGCAAGATCGCACTTCCTGCCCAATAGATCAAAAACAACAAGACGATGGTCAGCAGGCTGTTGTACCAGGTGCTGAACAGGTTCTTCCTCAACCAGGCAATCGGACCGGGGGGTTGGGGTGGAGCAATGATCTCGGGAGTAGTTGCAGTCATGTCTATCTCTCCACCAATTGGATGCGCTTGTTATAGTAGTTCATAAAAATGGATGTAATTAAGCTCAGTCCCAGATAAATGGTCATGATCAGCAGAAAAACCGGGATGGCTCGCCCGGCCTGGTTGATGGTTGTGCGGCCAATGTAGAAAAGATCGGGAAAGCCGATGAAGAAAGCCAGGCTAGAGTTCTTGATCAAGTTGAGGTATTGGCTGATCAATGGAGGGATGATCACCCGCAGGGCTTGAGGCATGATGATCAGGCTCAAGACTTGGACGTAATCTAGCCCAACTGCCCGGGCTGCCTCTAGCTGACCTCGGTTAACGGCCTGGATGCCTGCCCGCACGACTTCGGCGATAAAAGCGGCTGTGTAGGTAAACAGCCCAATCAGCAGGGCAGCAAATTCGGGGGTCATATACGCGCCTCCCCGAAAATTGAAGCCAGATAACTCTGGCACGTCCAATCTCAAAGGAACGCCGTCCGCCAGGAACCAGCCCAGGATCGGAAAAGCAATCAAAATCGCCAGACCGGCTGCTCCATAATACGTGGGTTTTCCGCTGGTTTCGCGCCGTTTCCGCAGGTACAGATAAACGGCTGTGGCCAGAATAATCCCGCTGATAATAGAAATAATGAATGGCGTGGCAGATTCGGTGAACCTGGGCCAGGTCATGTACAGCCCGCGCTGGTTCAGGTAAACGGGTCCGGGCCAGACGATGCTCTGGCGCACACCGGGCAGCTTCAAGAAAACGGCCTGGTACCAAAGAAACAGCAATACCAAGAGTGGGATATTCCGGTGGATTTCAATGAAGGTTAGCGCCAAACGGTTGACCAGCCAATTGGTCGACAGGCGCGCCAGGCCAACAATGATGCCCAGGATGGTGGCCAGAATGACCCCAATGACAGATACCTTGACAGTGTTGAGTAAGCCGACATAAAAAGCATACGCGAATGTATTGGAGGGATCATAGGGGATTGGACTTTCACCAATAGGGAAGCCGGCGGCATCATCCAGGAAGCGAAAACCCAGCGACAGCCCGCGCTGGTTGGCTGCTGTAACAACGTTGTTGACCATCCAAAAAAAGAATCCAATGATGACGATGGCAGAGATGATCTGCGCCAGGACACGCAGTACGCGCTCATCCCGCCAGACCGGAATGTCTCTCCGGAAGAGCTTTGAGGGCAGGTTTTGTTGGTCTTGAGTCATTGTGTTAGCCTGGGGGAGGAGGAATGCAGGAATTTAGTTTTGCCCGCATTCCTCCTCGCAAAACACCCTTTAATTAACGATGAGGTATTCCGTAGATTAGACCGCCGTTAGTCCATAGGTTGTTGTCACCTCGTTCCAGGGTGAAGGACAAACCGTTGGGACCCATGTAGCGGTCGTAAATTTCGCCATAGTTGCCGACCGCCCGGATGGCTTTGGCAATGGCGTCCGGAGCCAGACTGAGATCTGCCTGCCCCCATTCGCCCTCGGCGCCCAACATGCGACGGATTTCGACATTGTCGCTAGCTATCATCTGGTCGACGTTCGTCTGGGTGACTCCCAGCTCTTCGGCGTTGATCAACCCCCACATGACCACCTTGACGATATCAAACCACTGATCGTCGCCGGCAGGAACGGCTGGAGTCAGCGGTTCTTTCGAGATGGTCACATCCAGGATGATATGCGCGCCGGGATCGGCAAAACCGCTACGAGCCCCAGCCAGTTGCGATTTATCGCTGGTGGCTGCATCGCAACGACCTTCTTCATACGCGCCATACACAGAGGGCAGGTCTTCGTAGGTAACGGGTGTGAAGTCCAAGCCGCGCTGGCGGAAGGCATCTGCCAGATTCAATTCAGTGGTGGTTCCACTGGTGACGCACACCGTGGCGCCATCCAGGTCGGTGATGTCATTGATCCCATCCGCCTGCCTGACCATGAAGCCCTGGCCGTCATAGAACATGACCTGGGCAAAGTTGCCCCATTGGACATCCCGGCTGGTGGTCCAGGTGGCGTTGCGGGAGAGAATATCTACCTCGCCAGTTTGTAGGGCAGGCCCTCGTTCCGCTGCGCTGAGGGGCACCACCTCAACTGCTTCCGGATTATCGAGCAGAGCCGCAGCGATGGCACGGCAGAGATCGATATCGAAACCCATGTTCCGTCCGGTATCATCCAGGTAACCAAAGCCGGGGAGGTCCGTGCGCCCGCCGCAAACCAGGTTGCCACGCGCTAAGATCCGCTGGACAACAGTGCCATAGCCGGTTGGTTGTACCGGCGCAGCAGGGGCGGCTTCAGCCGGGACTTCTACTGTGACGATTACGGTCTCCACCGGGGCAGGAGAACCGCCGCAAGCAGTGATAAATAAGGCAATTATCACCAATCCAGACAATATTGTTAGTTTTCCTCGTTTCATGTTTCTCTCCTTTGACAAAACGAAATTCTTGTAATAAATAGATAGCCAGGTAAGGAATCATCTATGCCCAGTAGCATCACCTCCTTTGCAGGTTGTAAATATCTGATTTTAGGGCAGGATTGATTAGGGCTTTGAGGTTGGTGCGCCCTGGAGAATGGTTAATTACCAGAAGAAACCCGTTATATTACGATGAAAACCCCTTGATGTTAACAGATGAATTATTTTATTGGTTTTGCACTTCAACGAAAAAGGTTCAAAAATTGGGGTATTGGGCGGGCGTATGCCCGCCCAATACCCCAATTTTTGTCCATTTCTCGGTTAACTATGTGGATATTATTATATATGAAAATCCGCCTGCTGGAAGATCAAATCGACTTTTTAGGAATTAACGTAGTGGAACCCCGACAGATCTGCACCAGACTGGCCTTGGTCAATTTCAGCAGGTCAGCCGGTGCCAGGCGGATGTTCAAGCCGCGCTGGCCCCCGGAGATATGCATCTCAGCCAGAGATTGGGCAGATGAGTCGAGCACAACCTGGAAGCCGCGCTGGAGTAAGGCCAGAGGTGAAATGCCGCCAGCCTGCAGACCGGTCAGGCGCTCGGCCTCCCGTTCGGTGGGCAGGTGCACTTTTTTCTCGCCCAGCGCGCGCGCCAGCGCTTTGAGATCTACTTCGCAGGGTCCGGGGATAACAGCCAACACCGGCTTACCTTTACCCTCCCGAGTCACCACAATCGTTTTGTAGACTTGCTCGGGCGGCGTGTTGATCAGGCGGGCGGTTTCCAGCGCGCCATGCTTCTCAGCAGGCAGCTCGAAGGCGGTGTAAGGGATGCCATGCGCATCTAACAGGCGGGTCACATTGGTTGGTTTCATTCTTCGACCAGAGCAGTTACCTTGCGTCAAACCCTGACCGGAAGGCTGAGCGTGAATAGGGCTCCACCTTCAGGATGGTTAGATGCTGTCAGGGCGCCTCCATGCGCCTCAGCCAGTTGGCGCGCGATTGCCAGGCCGATACCTGTGCCGCCTTCCTCCCGGCTGCGAGAATGCCCCGCCCGGTAGAAGCGCTCAAAAATATGCGGCAGATCATTTGGGTGGATGCCTGGTCCGCTGTCATGTACTTGCAGTTGCACCTGCCCAGATTGAGCGCTCAAGGAGAGGCTGATTCTGCCTTTCTCCGGTGTGTAACGCAGGGCGTTTGTCACCAGATTGGAGATGACCTGTTCAATCCGCACCGGATCAATTGAGACCAAAGACAAGGGAGCCTGGGCAGGCTGCAGGTGCAGCTCTACCTGGCGCGAGTCGGTCTGAGGTTTAAAGCGCTCAATTACATGCTTGACCAGCTCGGACAGGTCGTTGGGAGTGCGGTTCAGGGTGAGTTGCCCGGAATCGGCCAGGGCCAGGGTGCGCAGATCTTCCACCAGGCGAGCCAGGGTGTGGTTCTGTTGCAGGATGGGGTCCAGGTTTTTTGCGGTGAGGGGATAGACTCCATCCTGGATGGCCTCCAGGTGGGCGCGTTGCACAGCCAGGGGTGTGCGCAGCTCGTGGGCGATATCTGCTGTCATATCCCGGCGACTCTGTTCGGCCTGCTGGAGGGACTCAGCCATTTGGTTGAAGGCCTTGCCCAGGCTGGCCAATTCATCATCGCCACTCACTACAACTCGGTGTGAGAGCTGCCCGGATGCCAGGGATTGGGCGGCGTTGGTCAGGTCCCGTACCGGGCGCAGCACGGTGTAGGCCAGCAGCATAGCCAGCAGTAAGGAAACCCCGCCAGCGATCAATGCTGCTACCCGGGCCGCGTTATCAAGGCGTTGCATCAGCGCTGTTTGGTCGCCGGCTTGAAAAACCATACCGTTTTCTGGCAACAAGAATCCGACCGTGCGCGAGCCGTTTTTTAGGGTAATGGCTGCCTGGATTTGTTGCGAGCTTAATCCCCCAGAGGCCTGGGTATCTTCTGTATCATAAACCAGGCTGCCATCTGAATCTGCCAGGCGCAGGCGCTGGTTCATCATGCCGCCCATGCCTTGTTGCCCAGCGCCCTGACCCATCCGGTCATGAGAACCGGGCATGCGCAGCAGGGTTTCCACTCCCTGCCAGCTTTGGTTTTCTTTATAATAGGCTTCCAGGGCGTTGACCAGTTCCGTGGAACCACTCAATCCACCTCGAAACATGAAGGTGGTTACTTCACGCTGTGTTGTCAAACGAACCAGCGTAACCACACTGAGGATCGACACCAGGACCACCAGAGCAAAGGCAAGAAAGATCCGCAAACGCATATTAATTCTCACCCTGTTTGACCCGCCAGACCCGCATCTCTGTTAAACCGGTAGCCGACCCCAAAAACGGTCTCGATATAACGCGGGTGTTTGGGATTATCTTCAATCTTTGCCCTCAGGTTTTTGATATGTGCATCGATCGTGCGGTCGTAGCCTTCATAAGCCGTACCGAGGGCAGCTTCGGATAGTTGTAAGCGGCTGAAGGCGCGGCCTGGTTGGCCGGCCAGGGCAGTGAGCAGGTTGAATTCAGTGGGAGTCAGGTCCACCGAGCGCCCGGAAATCTTGACGATGTGTGCATCCAGGTCGATTTCTAAATCGGCAATCCGCAAAACGCTTGGCGCAGGTGGGGCTGCGCCTGCCCGGCGCAAGACAGCGCGCACGCGTGCAACTACTTCCCGGGGCGAGTATGGCTTCGTGATATAGTCATCCGCCCCAATCTCCAATCCGATCAAGCGGTCGGCTTCTTCAACTCGCGCGGTTAGCATGATGATAGGGGTATCCGCTTTGCGCCGGATCTCACGGGCCACATCCAGACCATCCATCCCGGGCAGGTTTAAGTCCAGAATTACCAGGTCGGGTCGCTTATGTTCCCAATTAGACAGGCCGCTATCGCCCCGGTAGGCAGTCAGCACGTCATAGCCAGCCTGCTCCAGGTAAGAGCGCAAAACTTTGACCAGCTCAGGTTCATCTTCGATAATCAGGATCGTAGGCATACGCTTAGAGCATCCAAGAATGTTGCTTTGATTATATCGGAAAAACGCCAGGTGTTATCTGTCTGAGATTGCACAGAAACCCGGTCATCAACGATCGACCGGGTTTCTGCGTTGCAACCTGCTGGGAGTTTTAGCCTCCTTGCGATGCAGCCCGCGCTCCACGATTTCCAAAGCCCCGCATCCCGCTGCTGGGGCGATCCGTGCCATCTGGACCGGTTCCGTTGCACGCGCCGCCGGCAAAGCCACGGCTGCCCATGCGCTGGTTCATCCAGGTAGCCTGCTCCTGGGTGATAAGGCCTGCTTCAACGGCTTTTTGTAAGGCGCCGGCGCGCACTTCTGCCCTCAAGGCGCTGAAATTCTCAGGGCTAATGCCAAATGATTCAGCAACCTGCCACATGCTTTCGCCGGCAGCCAGGCGGGAATTCAGTTCCTCAGAGCTGATTCCAAAAGCATTAGCGTAGGCATCCACCATATACTCGTGCATGGGTCCGTAGCTGCCATCCGTTGGCCGGTCTTGGAAAAATCCTTGGCCCATCATGCCATAGCCACCGCGCCCGCCCATCATGCCAGGCCCATAACCTGTGCCGGGCTCAGCTGGGGTGGGAGCCTGTGCCAGGGCCGCGCCAGCGGTCAGGGCAGCAGCTATAACGACGATACCAATAATCCAGATCTTTTTCATGTTGTTCACTCCTTTTATTAGATTTACCGTTTCGATCTGGCTTAAGGATACCGTATAGGTGTGAAGAAGTTGTGAAGAGCGCTTGAAGAAGGTGTGAAACAATTTCAGGGCTGTTCCTCTCCCGAAAGCAGGCGGATTTTCTCCCAAGGCGGCGCTTTGGATTCTTCGGCCAGGATGGCGCGCAACTCGAAGATTTCATCGCGGATGGT
>JAWOHN010000131.1:0-25427 GCA_046485135.1 Anaerolineales bacterium
ACGATAGCCCCATACAAGGCAAAAAGTTGCTCGTAAAGGGCCATCAAACGCGGCTGGCCCACTGCGGCCAGCATTTGTTTGGCGGGGATATCTTTGGAAAGCTGGGGATGGTTCAAGCGCTCCCGCCCGGCCGCAATAGCGCCCGAGGATACCAGGATGACTTCGCACCCCGCTGCGTGCAATTGGGCGATTTGCCGGACAAGATCGACCATCCTCGGCAGGGACAGCTGTGTGGTTCCGGCGGTCAGGGTGGATGTGCCTAATTTGACAACGACGCGACAGAAATTCATGATGTTTAAGGCGCAGGGCTCAGCAGCCAGGCTGCCAGCCAACCGCGCTTGCCATCCTTCTTTTGGGCATAAATCCATTGGCCGGCCTGCCCAATTTTTCCCCTGGCAGCTGCCAGGTCTGTCTCAATGACGCGCAGGGGTTCATTACGAAATGCGCCGTCGACGCGCGGTGCATTGATGGATGGCTGGGCGCGCATATTCAGATCCTCTTTTGGGGTCACCAGCAATTCGGTTATGCCGGGCTGATGTCCAGGGGTAGCCCCGCTGGTACTCTGGACCAACCAGGCGGCCACGTATCCGGAATGCTTATCCGGCGTTCGTACATTCAGCCACTGTTCTGCTTGCCCAAGCAGAATTTTGGCGTGTTCCTTATCGCCCAGAATGGTCAGCGGGTCTGTAAGGGTAACCACCGTCAGGATATTTGCCTCAGTCGATGGGCGGGCGCGCACGTTCAATATCGAGGTGGGGTAAACCACCATATCGCTAGGCGGCGCGGTTTGGCCGGTGCGGTGCACCAGCCAGGCTGCTACGAATCCGCGACTGCCCTGGTCCGTCTGAACTTGCAGCCACTCTCCAGAGCGTCCAAGCTTGGTCAGGGCGATACTGGCATCACCCAGCACGGTCAAAGGGTCATTCATGGTCAGGGTAGCCAGCAGGTTGAAGGTAGTCCCAGGACCGGAGCGCAGGTTCACGCTTTCGAAGGGGTAGATCACCAGGTCGCTGGGAGGAAAAGCCTGCTCCAGATCCTGCACCATCCAGGCTGCCACAAAGCCGGCCTGGCCGGCGGAGGTCTTTACCTGCAGCCAGTCGCCCTGCACACCGATCTTCTTGCGCTGGCTGGCGGCTTCGCCCAGCACACTCAACGCTTCTCCAGACGGGAGTAAGGCCAGCACTTCAGTATCCAGCCCAGGTTTGGCCCGTAAATTCAAGGCAGAAGTTGTATATACGGTCAGCCCGCTGGCTGACGGGAGCTGCGGGTCGGGTTCAGCCAGGGACTCCTTCAGGTAAGGCCAGGGATCCACGATCCCTTTGGGGTAACCGGGCGTCTGCTCTCCCTCGATTTTCAGCGTCAGGTGCAGGTGCGATCCAAAAGAGTTGCCGGTATTGTCGGCCAGGCCGATCAGCTGGCCGGCTGAAACGGTTTGTCCCTTTTTTACCCGCGCCTCGGATAGGTGGGCATATACGGTGTGGTATTGCTTGCCATTGGTGCTGTGCTTGATGCGGACCTGCAAACCGTAAGGATGGCCTTTGGGATGGCCTACCTCGTATACTTCACCACTTGCGGCGGCATACACGTTCGCACCTGACAGCGCGTAAAGATCCAAGCCCTCGTGACCGGGTAAGCCGAAGGGTTTGTAGGTGGTTGGATTTTCCGCAAAGTGTTGGTTGACCCTGCGGCTGTCCACCGGCCAATGCAGTTTGAAGGCCGTCGCAGGGGCTTGCGGGCCAAACGAGAGCGCACCCGCTGCTTGAACCGGGCGTGGGAGGGTCTTGCGGGCCTGGTAAGGGATGATGAAAAAGCCGCGCAAGAACTCACCCGTGGATTGCACGATGTGAGGGCCGCTCTTGGGCTTGGACAGATTCAGTGTGAGGGTGGGTTCTTTGTGTGGGTGATTGGGGTCATACAGGCTGATGGTGTAATCCTTGCTGACCGGATCGTACTCATAGCCGGTTGCCAGGACCTGGTGGTTTTGAGTGGGGTCATCCAAACCGCGCACCCGGATTAAGGCCAGCACAGCCGGTTCGCCTTTGTCCAGCATTCTGCGCAGTCTGGGCAGCTCGTACCTGGACATTTTGGTCGCAATGGTTTGATCCTCGCTTAACATCCACTCAAAGACCTTGAACAGGGTAGGTATTTTGAGGCTTTCCAACTGGCGCTCGCACAAGTAGATTAACAACTTTCGATCGAGTTCTTTCACTTCAAAATATTTTGGCGGTGGTTGGTTCAGCTTGAAGTAATCCAAAGCAGTGAAACACATCCCGCCGCATAATCCGAACACCACCTGATTGAGATCGACGGAACCCCCAAAAGGTATCTGGAATTTGACCGGCAGGCGTACCTCAAAGCGATTTGGAAACCGGAAAGCATGGTTGCTATGCAAAAAATTTGTCTTGACACTGGCCATTGGATCCTCCATACAACCCACGAATAATTGGGACGTAACAATTCTTTTATAGAATGTAGCTGATCATCTTCGTTCAAAAACCCCACAAATACATTATGAGTTACGCAGTTCAGTCAGAGATGGCCGGGCTCCAATTGCCGAACCTTTTTATCCAAAACGCGTAAGCCTTCTATATATTACTCCAATCTTATCCTTAAAGTCAATATTTGGATGATGGCAATTATTGATTGCAGGAAATGCGCCCCACTAAGTCTCGATTGGCTGAATCTTTACGGTGAGTAGGCTGGATATAGAATTCGCATCATTCATCGAACAGAAAGGTAGCCTCTGCGTAATACCTGACCCCCTTCTTGTTGATGCGAGTCTGCACCCAGCGTTGCAAATCGTTGTTTTTCTCTTCTAATGTTTTATCTGCGGCTAATTCGTACAAGGGATAATTGACGTGCAACGCCCGCGGTGAGATGGTAAAACGGGTGATGCCGGTGGGCAACAGATAGCCCGCTCCAGCCAGGCGCAGCACATCGCGGATTTTGAATTGGGGGAAGATGATCAAGCCGGACAGGTTGGTGTATACGTCTTCCAGATCACGCACGTCCCGCGCCATAGTCCGGTCCAGCTTGGCGCGGTTTTTATAACAGTCGACGATTGAGTTTAGCAAGGCTACCTTGACAACCAGCTCATCCGAACCCGTGCACAGGGTGAACCTTTTCCCCCTGGGAACCTGGACCAACGCCAGGCCACAGTCATCCATGATATTTGGCTGCCCTTGGTCCTGCATGACAACCGGATTGACATCTGGGATGGCCCGGATGTCCGCCAGCAGGACTTTGGGATCCATCTCCCACAGGACGTGGTTCCAGTTTTCCAGGCGCAGGCCGGGGTGGTCTGGTTCGACTACCTGAACCAGCACATCCGGAAAGCCCATACTGCGCAGAGCCGTGATGCGGTTGGCCCCATCCAGCACCATGTAACGACCGCTGCCGTCAGGCAATGGCGCCACAATAGGGGGATTGCGGAAGAGGCCCGTCTCACGGATTCTGTCAATGAGGGGGGGCGTGCGCTGGTCATCGTGCCACTCGTGGATGATGACATTCTCAATCTTTAGAAAACACAATACGGGTAAGTCAGGGATCATCATTACTTCCTGTCGTCGGTGATTGCCCTGCATTATACCCTCTGCAGAAGAAGGATTAACCCAGAAATGGCATGCAGCGTGCGAATTATGAACGCTGCATGCCATTTCCAGGGATTATTCCTTTTATACGGTTTGAGTGTTACATCCCCGCCATAAACGCAATTCCAACCGTGCCGGGACCGGCATGGGTTCCCACCACCGGGCTGACGGTCGAAATGATTTCTTCCTCGATCTCCATTCTTTCTTTCAACTTGTCAAGCACAATTTGTGCATCTGCAGCGGCGTTGGCATGCAGGCTGGCCAGACGCAGTGGCCGGCGACCGTCGATCTGCTGCTCGACCAGCTCCACAACCCGATTGAGGGCCTTACCGCGCGTGCGTACCCGTTCTACAGCTTCCAATCGCCCATCCTTCATCTCCAGGATTGGTTTCAGGTTTAGGGCAGTCCCTAAGAAGCGAGCGCCTCCACCGATGCGCCCCCCCCGGTGCAGAAACTCCAGGGTATTTACTGTCACGAACAGGCCGGTATTTTGGCGGGCTGCCTCGGCCAGGGCTTTACATT
This sequence comes from Anaerolineales bacterium, assembly GCA_046485135.1. Classification (GTDB taxonomy): domain Bacteria; phylum Chloroflexota; class Anaerolineae; order Anaerolineales; family UBA4823; genus CAZAQS01. The sequence goes on from JAWOHN010000131.1 coordinate 4,113, forward strand.
CGGCCAGGCTGGCGCCCTGTTCTGCTGCACGTGCAGCATGCAGGACTTGAAATCCCATCGCCATAGCCACAGATTCTGAGTCCACCAGCTCTATCGGTGCGCCAGGTAACTCGAGGCAGGCCTGGTGTGCAGAGGAGATGGTACCAGACAGCTTGCTTGATACCAGGACAGCTAGAACGTGATAGTCCTGATCCAGGAGTCCCTGGAATACTTTTATGACGTCAGCTGGCATAACTTGTGAAGTGGATGGCATCACGCTGGCCTTCTCCAGGCGCTGGTAAAATTCATCCGGTTGGATGTCAATGCCATCTCGGTAGGTTTCATCCCCCCAAATCAAGACCTGGGGAAGGACTGTAATGTTAAATTTTTTAACGAGCGCGGGTGGCAGGTAAGCGGTGCTGTCGGTTACTAAGGCGACTTTTGACATAGGCTTTTTCTCCTTTGGCTTTTTGGGGATAGGCTGGGCAGGATTTCTCTGCCTTTGGCTAACTTGATATAACCCGCTATAGAAAGAATAGTTACGTTGCGGCGTGGGGAATGTTTAGGTAGTGAGTTTGGACTGTAAGTCCTATCCCTCTAATTTGTCCAGTCATAATTATGCTTATTCTGTCCTTGACCATTCTTCATTAACAAGCTAAAATTCTATGCTATGTTTGAAAGTCTGACCGATCGTTTGAACACGGTTTTTGAAAACTTAAGACGGCACGGAAAGTTAACCGAGGAAGACGTTGACCGGGCAATGCGCGAGGTGCGCCTGGCGCTGCTTGAGGCCGATGTTAATTATGCGGTTGTCAAAGACTTCGTCTCTCGCGTTCGTGAGCGTTCGGTCGGAACAGAGGTATCCCGGGCTCTTAACCCAGCCCAGCAGGTGATCAAGATCGTCAATGAGGAGCTGATTGCCACGCTGGGACAGCCTGAGCGTCTGAATCTGAGTGGGCCGCGCCCGCGCACCATCATGTTGGTGGGCTTGCAGGGTTCGGGTAAGACTACCGCGGCCGGCAAGATTGCTCGCCAGCTTAAATCCCAGGGAGAGCGGGTCTTGCTGGTGGCCTGCGACCCCTATCGCCCGGCGGCCGTTCGCCAGTTGGAGACGCTCGGTGAGCGTTTGACCATCCCAGTCCATTTTGAGCAGGACGTCCCGCCACCTGAACTGGCCTACCGGGCCGTGGATAAGGCGCAAAAAGGCGGCTTCACGGTTGTGATCTTGGACACTGCCGGACGCTCTCAATTGGACGACCAGCTCATGGATGAACTGCGCGCCATCACCAAGCGCGTTACCCCCGCCGAGGTACTGCTGGTGGTGGATGCCATGATCGGTCAAGAAGCTGTCAATATCGCCAAAGGCTTCCGCGAGCCGGTTTCACTGACAGGGCTGGTGTTGACCAAGATGGATGGTGATGCACGCGGTGGGGCAGCTATCTCCATCCGTTCGGTGACGGGCGTTCCCATCAAGTTCCTGGGTACCGGTGAAGGCCTGGATGCTTTGGAAGCTTATGATCCAGGGCGCCTGTCTTCCCGCATCTTGGGCATGGGCGATATGATTGGCCTGATCGAACGGGCCGAATCGGCCTTGGACCAGGAAATGGCCCGCAAGCAGGCGGAGAAGATGATGGCGGGCGAGTTTACGCTGGAGGACTTTGCCCAGCAGCTGCGCCAGGTGAGAAAGATGGGGCCGATTGGCCAGTTGTTGGATATGCTGCCCGGCGGGATGGGTCAGATGGCCCGCTCGATCTCCCCGCAAGAAGCCGAGAAACAGATGATGATGACTGAAGCCATTGTCAACTCGATGACCCTGGCCGAACGGCGTCGACCAGATATCTTGAATGGCAGCCGCCGGCGCAGGATCGCTGCAGGTTCTGGGACTCAGGTTCAAGACGTGAACCGGCTTATGAAGCAGTTTCGCGAAATGCAGCGGATGTTTAAAACAATGAAGAAATCGGGCAAGCGCGGTATTCCCCGCTTGTTTGGTTAGCAAGGGCAGGATTGAAATGCCCTGCCGGTCAGGCTGGATTGAGGCTGCCTCAGCGCTTCCTTTGGCGTTTCCCTCCGAGGTGGTCCGCAAGCCAGGTCTGAGAAATATGGCTCTTTGAGATATGTGGCTCTTTAGGAAAAACCGGGAGAGGTGCTGTTTCCCCACGGCGATTTCTAATGATCCAAATGATTAAATCATGTGATAAGGAGATAGATTCAATGGTTCGTATTCGTTTGCGACGTGTCGGGGCAAAGGGACAGCCCAGCTACCGCATCATTGCTGCTGACAAGGAAGCTCCCCGTGACGGCCGTTTCCTGGAGATCCTCGGGTTTTACAACCCTCGCACCAATCCTTCCACGATTCAGGTCAAGGAAGACCGCGTTTTTGATTGGATAAGCAAAGGCGCCCAAATGAGCGACTCAGTTCAGCAGGTATTCCGCAGCTCAGGAACTTTGGAGCGCTACGAACGCTTTAAGCAGGGTGAGGATATTGAAGTACTTATGCAAGAAGCGCGCGCTGCCGGAGAAGTCCGTAATGCCAACCCAAAGACTAAAAGCTAGTGCTTTGTCCAGGCTGAATCTAGAATTTGAGATCAGAGTCTGCTAGCCTGGACAAAGCTTAAAGTGTTCCGTCCAAGACCATTCCAGATTATAGAATCACATTGGTTGGAACACTAGATATGTCATCACTAAGCTTGAGTTTGTCTTTTAGAAGTCCGAATACCTTCCCAGGATGTGGCAAAACAGGTAGCTCCTGCAAGGAGCGGTTTCTGTATTGGTTCTCCTGGGGAGGTAATACAGGAGATAAGCTGTGAAAGATTTGATCGAATTTATCGCTACTTCTCTGGTTGATGATCCCACTCAGGTGCGCGTACACCAGTCTGGGCGTGGACACAGCGTCATCTTCCGCTTGCAGGTGGCAAAAGAAGATATGGGCCGGGTGATTGGTAGAAATGGCCGGGTAGCTAATGCCATGCGCACCCTGCTAAATGTTGCTGCTGCTCGCGAGGGCAAGCAAGCCTCGCTGGATGTTGTTGATCCCCAATGACGCCAAAGAGTGGTCCAGGAAACAAAATTACGGGCTCGCCCAGGCCGGGTGAGCCTGCCTTCTTAGCTGTTGGCAAATTACGCCGGCCGCATGGATTAAAGGGGGAGATCATCATGGATGTCCTGACTGATTTTCCCGAGCGCTTGCAGGTAGGTGGGCTGCTGTATGCGGGGGATTCCTATCTCCCATTGCGTATTCGCAGCATCCGGCCCCATGATAAGGTCTTGTTGATAGCGTTTGAGGGTCTGGATACACCTGAAAGCGTGGGTGAGTACCGCAATCAGATCCTGCATGTCCCTGCTGCTGACCGCCCGTCTCTGCCAGAGGGGGAATATTACCATCACCAGTTGATTGGATTGCGCGTGGTTGACGATACCGGTCAGTTTCTGGGCGTCATCACCAGCATCCTGGACACGGGCGGCGCTAATGATGTGTATTTGGTAACTTCTCAGGAAAACCGAGAACTGCTTTTGCCGGATATTGAAGAAGTGGTTTTGAGCATCGATTTAAATTCCGGAGAGATGCAAGTGCATCTAATGCCCGGGCTCCTACCCAACGAATAACCTGCGCAAGGTGCGTGATGTCCGCGCACCTATGCTCTTCAGGCGCGATGCAGTTTACCCGGAAGGGGACCCTTGAGCGATCTCAGAAGGTATTGGATTGGGTTTAATATGGTCAAAGGGATTGGAGCAGTGCGCTTCCAGGCCATGTTGGATTCCTTTGGAGATGCTCAGACTGCCTGGGGGGCGCCTGCAGATGCGTTGCGGGCTGCCGGCCTCAGCCAGAAAATTGTTGAAAATCTGCTTATGCTGCGCTCACAAGTCAACCTGGACCAGATCTGGGAGCAACTTCTGGCCAAGCAGATTCAGGTGCTTACCTGGGAAGATAAGGCCTACCCGCGCCGCCTGAAGGAAATTGACCAACCTCCACCGGTGCTATATATATCAGGAGAGCTGTTGCCCGAAGATGAATGGGCAGTAGCAATTGTAGGCACACGCCGGATTACCGCTTATGGCCGCCAGGTGACGGAGGAAATCGCTGCTAGCCTGGCGCGTAACGGCGTCACTGTGGTCAGTGGTTTGGCTCGTGGCGTCGATGGGGTTGCCCACCAGGCGGCCCTGAACGCCGGCGGGCGAACTTTGGCTGTGTTGGGAAGCGGCGTTGACCGCGTTTATCCTCCCGAACACCGCCGCCTGGCTGAACAAATCTCTGCTCACGGTGGGTTAGTCAGCGATTATGCCCCCGGGACTCCCCCTGAAGCCAGCAATTTCCCGCCGCGCAACCGCATTATCTCCGGCTTAGCTCTGGCAGTGGTGGTGGTCGAAGCCGGCGAGACCAGCGGCGCGCTGATTACGGCCAATTTTGCAGCCGAACAGGGCCGGGACGTCTTTGCTGTGCCGGGCAATATTTTAGCACCCCAAAGCCAGGGTACGAACCGTTTGGTCCAGCAAGGCGCTCAACCATTACTGCACGTGAAAGACTTATTGAATGCCTTGGATCTGAACGCGATCGTTGAGCATAAGGCAGCCCGATCTGTTCTGCCTGCCGATGTGATGGAAGCGCAGCTTTTGGATGTGTTGGGAGTTGAGCCTCAGCATGTGGACGATATCCGTTCCAAAACCGGCTTACCGATCGAAAAAGTGTCTGCCACTCTGGCATTGATGGAGCTGAAAGGGATGGTGCGCCAGGTGGGCGGTATGAATTATGTGGCTGTGCGTGAGGAAAGCGCTCGCTATGAAACAGGAGGGAGATAAAAATTGGAACACTATTATGCTGTGATCATGGCGGGAGGAGGGGGTACCCGCCTGTGGCCTCTATCTCGTAAAGCGCAACCTAAACAGATGTTGAGTCTGTTTGACGAGCGTAGCCTTTTTCAGGCCTCTGTCGAGCGTCTGGAGGGAATTTTTTCTTGTGAGCACATCCTGGTCGTCACGGTTGAGGATCAAGCGAGCGAGTTACAGGAGCAATGTCCGGACATACCCCCGGAAAACTTTATCTTGGAGCCGATGCCGCGAGGTACTGCATCCGTGGTTGGTCTGGCAGCTGTTGCCCTGCGAGACCGCGACCCTCAGGCGGTGATGGCAGTCCTCACCGCGGATCATTATATCGGGGAGGAGCACAAGTTCCAGCAGGCGCTGCGCAGCGCCTACGATGTGGCCCAGGATGGCTACCTGGTGACCTTGGGAATACAGCCGACCTTCCCCGCCACCGGCTATGGCTATATCCAGCGCGGCGAGCCCATCGGCGTTTACGGCGGTCTGGATGCTTATCACGTCTTACGCTTCAAAGAAAAACCGGATGAGCAGCAGGCCCGGCAACTTTTGGCTACCGGCGACCATGTCTGGAATTCGGGCATGTTTGTATGGCGGGTGGACCGTATCCTGGCAGAGTTTGAGCGGCAGATGCCAGCCCTGCATAGCGGTTTAGAGGAGATCGCCCGGGCCTGGCTGGGTCCTGAGCACAGGACAGTTATTGCTAAAGTATGGCCCAGCCTAAAAGCGGAGACGATCGATTATGGAATCATGGAGGGGGCTGACCAGGTGGCTGTGATCCCAGCTGCTGATTGGAAGTGGAGTGACGTGGGTAGCTGGGAATCGCTTTTTGAGGTGCTTCCCACGGATGCCCAGGGCAATATTGTCATGGGCGGCAAACATATTGGCTTAGATACTGCCCATTCATTGGTTTACGTCACCGAGGAGCGCCGCCTGATTGTTACGATTGGTGTGTCGGACCTGGTATTGGTGGATACCGGTGATGTGTTGTTGGTCTGTCACAAAGACCAGGCCCAGAGGGTTCGCCAGGTGGTTGATAAGTTGAAGGAAACGAACCAGGATTATTTGTGAGATATCCAAGGTCATTTTTTGAGAATACTAAAGAGAGAATATCTTGGCTCACCGGAAATCTCGGTAATGGGAGTTTCAAATCTGGTACGTCTCTCTAATGTTAAGTCCCATCGAGTCGAATCCGTTGTTTGTAAATGTAGGAGCATATCTTGGAAGCTTATTGTGTAAAATGTAAAGCCAAACGCGAAATCAAAGACCCACAAGCGGTCTTTACAGAGCATGCTACCCCCGCTACTCGCGGAACATGTCCGGTATGTGGAACGGGTATGTTCCGCATGGGCCGTACCCCTGCCCACGAGGGCATGCAAGCGCCAGAGCGAGGCGCTAAGAAGCAGGCGCGCCGCAAGGGTAAGTTGGTGATCGTTGAGTCGCCTGCTAAGGCACGTACAGTGGGGCGCTTTTTGGGGAAAGAGTATACGGTGAAAGCCTCGGTTGGGCATGTGCGTGATCTGCTGCGCTCACAGCTCTCTGTTGATGTCGAAAACGATTTCACCCCCAAGTACCGGGTGCCGAATGAAAAGCGTCCGGTGGTGAAAGAGCTGAAATCCCTGGCCAAGACCGCTGAGGAAATTTTCCTGGCGACTGACCCCGATCGGGAGGGCGAGGCGATTGCCTGGCACTTAGTGGAGTCGGCCGAGATTGATCAAGACATCACCAAGCGAGTTGTTTTTCATGAAATCACTGAGGGCGCCGTGGCGGAGGCCTTTGCTCACCCCCGCGCGATAAACATGGACCTGGTCGATGCCCAACAAGCCCGCCGTGTCCTGGATCGCCTGGTTGGTTACAGCTTGAGCCCATTGTTGTGGCGAAAGGTGCGCGGCCGGCTTTCGGCTGGACGCGTCCAGTCCGTGGCCTTGCGCTTGATCGTTGAGCGCGAGCGTGAAATTGAAGCTTTTGTCCCGGTTGAATACTGGTCGATTGCAGCAGAATTTCTCCCCCATGGTGCAAAACGCAAGGACACTTTTATTGCCAAGTTGGCCCGCATCGATGGTGAAGAGCTGGTTCTGGAGAACGAAGCGAGGGTCAAGCCGATCCTGGAAGATATGGAGAAGGCGGCCTATGCCATCAGCAATATCAAGCGGGGCGAGCGCCGGCGCAATCCGTTAGCCCCTTTCACCACCAGCACCCTCCAGCAGGATGCTTCCCGGCGTTTAGGGTACACCGCCCGCCGGACCATGGCCCTGGCCCAACAGCTTTACGAAGGTATCGACACTGGCGAAGGTGGTAGTGTTGGCTTGATCACCTATATGCGCACCGATTCGACCAATGTGTCCGAAATAGCCCAGGCAGAAGCGCGCCAGTTCATCGGTGAACGCTACGGACAGGGTTTTCTCCCGTCGGAACCACCGGTCTACAAAGCCAAAGCGCGCGGCGCCCAAGAAGCCCATGAAGCCGTCCGGCCCACCTCCGTGATGCGCCAACCCGAATCCATCAAGGAATTTCTCAACCGCGACCAGTTTCGCCTGTACCAGTTGATCTGGCAGCGCTTTGTGGCATCACAAATGACTGCTGCCATTTATGATACGCTCTCGGTAGAGGTTACCGGACAGACGCCAACTCACGAATATCTGCTGCGGGTTTCCGGGTCCACCGTCCGCTTTATGGGCTTTATCATCGTGTACCAGGAAGCCAAAGATGAAGACGCGGCTCCCGAAGACAGCGAGGATAGCCGCATTCCGGCGGATCTCGAAGAAGGTCAGCAGCAAAAGCTGCTGCGCCTTTTGCCGGAACAACACTTTACCCAACCGCCACCGCTCTACACGGAGGCCTCCCTGGTACGTACGCTGGAGGAAAATGGCATTGGTCGCCCGTCTACCTATGCCCCTATCCTGGGAACCATCCAGCAGCGTGGTTATGTCCTGCGAGAGGGGAAGCGGCTATCCCCCACCGAGACCGGCGTCCTGGTCAATGACCTGATCACGGAACATTTTCCTGAGATTGTCGACCTGGGCTTTACGGCCAATATGGAAGAAGACCTGGATCGCATTGCCTCTGGTAAAGAACAATGGGTACACATCATCCGTGAGTTCTATACTCCCTTTGCCCAGCAGGTCGAAAAAGCCGAGGCGGAGATGCCTGAGCTGAACATGGGCCCGGAACCCATCGGGCGGCAGTGTCCTGAATGCGGGCACGAGCTTGTGATCCGCTGGGGGCGGTATGGAAAGTTTATCAGTTGTAGCAACTTCCCTGACTGCCGTCATACTGAAGCCTGGCTGGAAAAGATCGGTGTTATCTGTCCCAAGGATGGCGGCGAGCTGGTAGAACGAAAAACCCGCAAAGGACGCACTTTCTACGCCTGCGCGAACTACCCGAATTGCGATTTCACCTCTTGGAAGCTGCCCATTCCTACGCCTTGCCCGCAGTGCGGGGGGCTGTTGGTGGTGGCGAAGAAAGATGTCGCCCAATGCATGCAATGTGAAGAGCAGTATCCTCTGGACCAGGTGACTGTGGATGAAATGGCGGAAACAGCTTAGGGCTGCTCGGAAAGAGAACAGGCTGATCTGCGCGGTCAAGGATGGCACGGCACAATACTTGCACCTTCAAACCTTAGAGACTGATCTCCTTTGCAACGCAGGCTGCATGCCTGGGTAGGTCCTGGTACTGTCCTTTGCTTTCACTTTAACCATTTAGGACTGAAAGGCGGTTGCGATAATTGCGAGGTTGGTCTAAAATGGAGCCGAGGGGTTCTTGAATTTTTTGGATAGGTTCTTCAAACCTACCTTTGGTGTTCTTTCTACGGGAGTAAGGATATGGATGCAATCCGCGAGCAACTCAATAAACCTCTGGTCGCAGGAATAGTCGGTCTGGTTGTCGGGACCTTCTTCGGACTGGTTGTACTCGGCTGGGGACCCTTGAAGGTCCAGTATTACGATGCCGCGCCTGAGCATTTACGCGCCGACCTACAGGAAGATTATGTGCGTATGGCGATTGATTCCTACGCGCTGACCGGCGATTTCATGCAGGCCCGGCAACGGTGGGAAGAGCTCGGTGAGGGGACGGAGCAAATCCTGGCAGCTGTGCAGGCTAATCCTGGTCCACAGTCGCCGGAAGCCATAGCCGCCTTCCAGAGCGTTGTCCTGGTTGGGGCTGTGCCAGGCGTGGCCATTACCCCGCCGGTAGGCGAGGAGCCTGAGACCGAAACCGAAAGCAGCCTGGTGCGCACGGTTCTACCGATCATGTGCGCTTTCACATTCTTGCTGGCGGGTGGTCTGGTGGCAGCATTTCTCTTAAAAGGCAGGTCGCGCGGCTCGGGTGTATCCACTCCTGCCATGCAAGCCCAGCAAGCTGTCCGGGAAGCTGAGTGGACCGATTATTCTGCCATTGGTGATGAAGCTCCCATGGCCCAGTTCATGGCCTCTTACAAATTGGGTGATGATTTGTTCGATGATTCCTTTAGCATTGACTCTCCAGCTGGAGAGTTCCTGGGTGAATGTGGCGTGGGCATCTCTGAAACCATCGGGGTTGGCGATCCCAAGCGGGTGACTGCTTTTGAAGTTTGGCTGTTTGATAAGAATGATATCCAAACGGTCACCAAGGTCTTGATGAGTCCGCACGCCTTCCAGGAGGAACTGATCCGCCAGCGCCTGGCAGCCAAGGGCGAGCCTGTGCTGGGCACTCCGGGAACCCAAATCGTCTTGGAGACGGCTACCCTCCAGTTAGAAGCCCGTGTAATCGATATATCCTACGGCGAAGGAGCATTGCCTGCAGAGAGCTACTTTGATAACCTGATTCTTGAGCTGGCGATCTGGCAAAAGTAAAGCCCGGCTCAAATAAATAACCAAAAAAACAGGTGTATAAAGGGCATAGGCCTTTTATACACCTGTTTTGAATTCTTCTCTCTCTATTCGATTTTCAGGATTTTAAGGCGCAGCTCTCCCCCGGGCGTACGCACAGTGACCACATCACCCACCTTCTGTCCGATCAAGGCGCTCCCGATGGGTGATTCGTTGGAGATGCGCCCGTTGCGCGGATCAGCTTCTTTGGCGCCTACCAGATAATACGTCTCCGGGTCGTAGTCTTCCTCCTGGACGGTGACCGTTGCTCCAACAGCCACTTGATCTTTCGGTCGCTCGGTATCCTCGATGATGGTTGCATTTTTAAGCAGGTACTCAATCTCTTGAATTCGGCCCTCTAAAAATGCCTGGTCTTCCTTGGCTTTGTGATAATCCGCATTTTCAGAAAGGTCTCCCATCTGGATGGCTGCCCGCAGTCGTTTGGCCATCTCGTCGCGGGCGGGGCCTTTCATTTCTTCCAATTCAGCCTTGAGGCGGATTGCCCCTTCAGCGGTTAAAAACGGTCCTTTACTCATCTAACACTCCTACACTATTGAGCTTCAGGTAAATTGGTTATGAACGTCCCGCAGGTTCGATAAACTCAAGCCTGAATTCAGGATACTTTATGACTTTGTCAATGGGTCGAAGAGCTTTTGGTACTCCTCTACCGCATACCGGTCGGTCATGCCGGCAATGTAATCACAGATGGTTCGCTCCAGGCCACGCTGACCGATCAAGCTCTGGACATGGTCCGGTAACATGGCTGGTTCGTTGCAATATGCCTTGAACAGATCTCCGATGATGCGCTCCGCTTTGACCGCCATGCGCATCACCCGGTGATGGCGATACAGCTTTGCGTACAGGAAATCCTTCAGCTCACGATTGCGCCGGTGCATATCTTCGGTAAAGCTGATCACATTATACGACAGGCGTTGCAATTCCTCTACGGATCGCACCCCACTGGCGCGTAGTTTTTGGTCGGTTGCTTCGACCAGGTCCTGGACCTCCAACCCAATCAGGTGGCGGATCATTTCATGGCGGGTAAGGTCGTCTAGTTCTGGCGAGCGCCAGCCAGCGCTTTCGGCCAGGATTTCCCACAAGGTGATCCCAGATAACATACCCGGTGTGATCATCCCCGAGCGCAACCCATCATCCAGGTCGTGGGCAGTATAGGCCAGCTCGTCTGCTGCGTTGGCAATTTGCGCTTCCAGGTGCCCGCGCAGTTCGGGCATATAGTCGCTTGCGTCGGCGATGTCGTACTCCGACTCGTGTTTGACGATGCCCTCCCGCACCTCCCAGGTCAGGTTCAAACCGGAGAAGCGCGGGTAGCGTTCTTCCAGAAAGGTAACGATGCGCAGCGACTGCTTGTTGTGGTCAAATCCGCCTTGATCCACCATCAAGCGGGCCAGGGCAACCTCGCCTGAATGACCAAAGGGTGGGTGTCCCAGGTCGTGGGCCAGGCAGATGGCCTCCAGCAAGTCCTCATTCGCCCCTAAGGCCCTGGCAACTGTGCGCCCGATCTGAGCCACTTCCAGGGTATGGGTCAGGCGGGTGCGGTAATAATCTCCCTCATAGTTTATGAACACCTGGGTCTTGTATTCCAATCGCCGGAAAGCGGTTGTATGCAAAATGCGGTCACGGTCGCGCTGGAATGCGGTACGGTGTTCTGGTTCACCCTCTGGGTAGGCGCGGCCTTTGCTATACCTGCTGCGGCAGCCATAGGGCGCCAGGTGCTGGTCTTCCAGGGCTTCGAGTTGTTGGCGGTTGAAAATCATGGCTTTCTAAGCGGCGGTCTTTGTGCAAAAATGGAGTCCAATTTCCCCGGTTCAAGCTGTATCAAAGCGAGTGTAACCCAGGTTCCCAGGCCTGTCAACGGGGGTCACGCCATCCCAGCCTGGATGACCGTACCGACCCGTTTTCCCAACAGGGCTTGCCTGACCGCGCCGGGTCTTTCCCCTGAGAAGATCCACACTTCTAGCTTGGGATTCTCCTGAACCATGGCCAGGCTGTGCTGTACTTTGGAGGCCATGCCGCCGGTAACATCGGCAGAGCGCGCACCGCTCACTGAGTCTGTCAGACCTGCATAGCTCTGTGGGGTAAGTTGCTCAATCAGGCGGGTGCAGGTGGGAAAATCCTCCCACACGCCTTCTTCGATCCCTGCCAGTAGAACCCGTCCTGGGCCCAGCCCAGCTGTTTGCGGCAGATGCCGGGCCAGGTGGGCGAACAGATCCTCGGTTGATAGAATTGTCCCACCCCGCTGGAGGTCAAAGGCTACATCCCCAAAGACAACTGGTAGCAAACCAGCTTGCAGGGCATGGCTGATGGGGGTCAGATCCCATGCTGCCACCTGAGCGTCGTGGGCAATGACGCTGGCAACAGGGGGAAAAGAGATTGCCAGCAGACCGGCTTTGTGCAAAGCGTCCATCACCAGCCGGTTCAGGGCGATGGCTTTCCCCCATACCTCAGCAAAACCCTGCCATTCGGTCGGGCTATGAACTCCCAGGCGGGTGCCGTATTTTTTAGCCACTATGTGCCCAAATGATCCAGACCCATGCCCCAGTACGACTTTTAAGTTCTCACCTTGTGCTTGAGCTGCGGCGATCTCTTCTGCCAGGCGGGCCAGCGTCTGCGGGCGGAGGGTGTGCGCCTGGTTCTTGTCGGTGATCAGGGAACCGCCTAACTTGAGAAAATGCAGTTTTTGGATTTCTGGGTTTGAAACCGGGATAGCTTTATTCGTCCTGACCATGGGTGCGCACCTCCGTCACCAGAGTGTAGACCGCTCCTGCTGCTACCAGCGCCTTCTGGATTTCTGTGGCGTTGGCCGAGTCGACCAGGGCGATCATGTTTCCACCGCGCCCGCCGCCCGATAGCTTCGCGCCCAGGGCGCCAGCCGAACGGGCTGCCCCCACCAGCTTTTCCAGTTCTACAGAGGAGACGCCTATCTCTTCCAGCAGTTGTTGGTTTTCATTCATCCGTGGTCCTAACGCAGCCAGGTTGCCAGACTGGATTGCCTGGCGCGCCTCACCGGCCAGACCGCCGATCGCGTCGAAGAGCGCCTCGTAGCGACCCGGATCAGCCTGCCAGCCTCTCCTTACGTCACCAACGGAAGCCCCCGTGGGGCTGGGCACACCGGTATCGCCAATCACCAGGGTGAAGGGCTAGCCAACGCGCAAGGTCTGGAAAGGTTGTCCCTTAATATAGTATACCGGTTGGGCATAGGTTATGGTCGTGTTGTCGATTCCAGATGGTGTACCGTGATGCACCATCTCAACCTGATAGGCTAATTCGCAGACCTGCTCATCAGGCAGCGCTTTGCCCAGGAAAGCAGACAAAGCTCGAACGGTTGCAACTGAAACGGCCGCCCCAGAACCCATCCCGGCTGCCATGGGTATGGTGGAGGTGATCCGCAAAGTCAGGGCAGGTGGGTGGGGAATAGCCAATCGTTCCAGGACCAGCCGGACTGCCAAACCCAACGGATGTTCAGGGGGCAGCTCATCCAGGGGGGCTTCCAGAGCGAGCGCAGGCGCCTTGATCAGGATGCTCCCAGAGGCAGCCCTTGGTTCGGCTTTGACAACTACCCGAGCTTTGACTTCCAGGACCGGCACAGCGATGGCAGGTCTTCCATATACTACGGCATGCTCTCCGAACAATATAATCTTGGCGGGCGCTGTTGCGGTATAAGCGGGCATTTTGAATCCATACTCCAACTTTTATTGATGTGATGATCAGACCAGGTCATACACGCAAGACGTAGATAATGAACAGTATGGTTAGCCCCCACAGGACCAGGGTAATCTGTAAGGGCCGGTCGGTCAGCAGCACTTCCTCGGGAGCATCCCCGCTATGTTTCACCTGCAGCAGGTACAGATAGCGGAAGATACCATAGATCACGAAAGGGATCGTCAGCATCATGGCATGATTGGAAGGCAAGTTCTCAGCCGAAAAGGTATAGATGCTGTAGGTCAGGATGCTGATGCTTGACACGATGGTGATGAGCTGGTCCAGCAGCGGCAGGCTGTAGCCCTCCAGCACAGGCCGGTGGGCGTTGGCTTCACCCGCCAGCAGGTTTAGCTCCGCTCGGCGCTTGCCGATGCCCAGGTACAGCGCCAGGAAGATGGTGGAGACATACAGCCAGGGTGAGAAGCGAGCCACGTTGATCAGCGTAACCCCTGCCCCTACCCGTAAAACATATAAGCCAGCCAGGAGTAGCACGTCCAGGATGGGCACATGCTTCAGGCGGGCTGTGTAGGCCAAATTTGCCGCCAGGTAGAGCAATGCAACGATGGCAAATTGAGTCGTCAGCAGGAAGGATAACGGGATTACCAGGATAACAAAGCCCAGGGCGGTTGCACGAGCAACCTTAACCGGCAATTCACCGGAAGCGATCGGCCGGGTGCGCTTTTTGGGATGTTTTTGATCCGCTTGCAGGTCGACCAAATCGTTGACGATATATACTGTGCTGGACAACAGGCAAAATACCACAAAGCCGGCCAGGGTAATTAATACAGAATCAGGCCTGGTGAGTTGTCCATCGAAGATCAAGGCCGCAAAAATAAAGCCATTTTTGGTCCATTGCTTTGGACGCATCGTTTTGAGCAGTGCAAGCAGCATGGCGCAATGATAGCATAAGTGCTATGAAAGGGGGAGTTGTGCTTACCGCTGAGAGCTAATCCCTATGCGGCTTTGTTATAATTTGTCCATCACTCAACTCATCGGGTAGCACTACATCATAACGTGAGGGACCTAACCAAGGTCAAGTGTAGAGATCCATCTCATTGTGCTGAATGGGCAAAACAACATGAACCTGACCATATTCAAAGATGCAGACGGTTTTCTGGGAATAGCTCAGCCATGGCTAGAGGCGCGCGAAGCTGAAAACAACCTGTTGCTTGGCATTGCCCTCCTTCTCCGCAAGGACCCCAACCGCTATCGATCTGAACCATTTTTGGGTGTGATTACAGAGGCAGGCAGCCTGGTAAATGTAGCTGTTATGACTCCGCCCCACAACCTGGTCCTGGCAGGCCCGCATCAGGCTGCCTCTTTAAATTCTTTGGCTAGCGGTTTGATTGACCGAGGTTGGGCCATTCCAGGAGTAACAGGGCCCAAGGAAACCAGCCGCCTGTTCGCTCAGCTCTGGTCAAGGCTGACCGGTGCAGGTGTGCAGGCTGGAATACGAATGCGCCTGTACGAATTGACCCGTGTCATCCAGCCAACTCGCCCACCTGGTTATCTGTATGAAGCAAAAAAAGATGAGATATCCCTGATCGTGGATTGGGTCGTGGCGTTCCAGCAGGAAGCGCTCAATGTGAAGATCGAACGGGAGGATGCTATTCGCCAGGCCGAGCGGCTTGTTTCTGAATGCAACCTATACTTATGGGATGATGGCGGGCCGGTATCGATGGCTGCCAGCGCCAGACCGACCCGCAATGGGATATCGGTCAATCTGGTTTACACGCCTCCTGAACAACGCCGGAAGGGCTATGCCAGCGCCTGTGTGGCTGCTCTCAGCCAACGCCTGCTTGAGGCCGGCTATAAGTTTTGCTGCCTGTTTACTGACCTGGATAACCCAACATCCAATCGTATTTATATGGAGGTCGGATACCAGCCAGTATGCGATCATGAGGAGCACCGCTTCGCGGAAGTGACAACGGACCTGCCTCCTGGCGGGACTGGCTGATACAATACAACGATGCCGAAAACTCGTTTGGATGTACTGCTGGTTGAGCGCGGCCTGGCTGAAAGCCGGTCTCAGGCGCAACGCCTGGTGATGGCTGGTGAAGTGCGGGTGAACGGGCAGGTGGTGTTGAAACCGGCCACGGGCGTTGATCTGGCGGCTGATCTTGAAGTTGTGTCCGGCCCGCGCTTTGCCTCGCGCGGCGGAGAAAAGCTGGAAGCTGCCTTGCTGGCTTTCAAAGTGGACCCTTCCGGCTGGATCTGCGCCGACGTGGGCGCCTCGACCGGCGGCTTTACCGATTGTCTCTTGCAGCACGGCGCCCGCCGGGTTTATGCCATCGATGTAGGTAAAGGCATCCTGGCCTGGAAGTTGCGCCAGGACGAGCGTGTGGTGGTGATGGAGGCGACCAATGCTCGTTACCTGGAAAGCTTGCCGGAGCCGGTTAACCTGGTCACACTGGATGCCTCCTTCATCTCTTTGAAGACCTTTCTTCCTGTAATCAACAAATGGCTTGCCCGCGAGACAGGACAGGTCATCGCTCTGATCAAGCCCCAGTTTGAGGCCGGACGCGCCCAGGTTGCGCGGGGTAAAGGGGTCGTGCGCGACCCGCAGGTGCACCGGGATGTGCTGCTGGCCGTGTTGGCAGCCGCTCAGGCAAACGGTTATGGCTTAAATGGCTTGATCCGTTCACCTCTTTTGGGACCTAAGGGGAATGTTGAGTTCCTGGCCTGGCTGTCGTACGGTGGGGAAAGCTCGTTGGATCTGCAAACAGCTGTGCAGGCTGTTGTCGAGGTGGAAAACCTTGCTCAGGATTCGCACGGGGCGCCGGGGTGATAGTGGACATGCACCCGCCGCAGATAGTTGATATTGTTGTATAAAATCTGCTCGACTTCTGATGCAATCTGATCCCCTCGGGTGACGGTCAGGTCGCCATCGATGCAGATGGTCAGGTTGATCAGCAGGTAGGGTCCGAAGCGGTGTGCATGCACCTCTTCGACTTTTCTCACACCTGCAACCTGCGCTAGCAGGACGTTCACCTGTTGGCTGAGTTGCTGGGTGGGGACGGTATTCATTAAATCTACTGTAGATTGGCGCAAGATTTTGATGCCGGTTCTGAGGATGACCAAGGCTACCAGCGCGCCGGCCAATGGGTCTACCCAGGGCAAGCCGCGCTGTCCCAGGAAAATGCCCAAGGCTGCCGCCGCGGCCGAGAAGATATCGTTGCGATGGTCATAAGCCAGGGCCATGACCATCGTATTGCCTGTTTGCCTGCCCAAACGATTGGTGTACCAGGTCAAGCAGAATTTCAAACCTACTGTGAAAAGCGCTACCCACAGCGCCAGCGAAATTGCGCCCCCATAGCTGGCTGAACCGGTCAATAAATCATATACTTTATCCACCGAATCCCAAAATACGGCCACAGCGGTAGTCACCACGAATGCGCCCACTACCAGCGCGGCAATGCTTTCCAGTTGGCGGTGACCATAAGGATGTTCGTCATCAGCGGGCCTGCGCGCCAGGCGCATAAATACCATCGCGACGATATAGTAAGCTACGTCAGAGGTCGAGTTAATCCCATCTGCCAGCAAGGCCGGGCTGTTACCCATGATACCCACTGTTGTCTTCACGGTTGCCAGCAGGATGTTGGCGGTTAACCCCAGGTAAATCGATAAGAAGCTTTGCCGGTCTCTTTGTTCCACTATAATACGCCTTGGGAAGCCGAAATGGATTTTACCACCGATGTCTCGAAGACCATTTGGTTCCGCCGTAGTGGAACCCCGGATTTGAGACCTCTAAGTTCAGGATTCTCTCACAGTAAATTCCATAGACCCGGTCTCGGGCTTGTCGTGTAATTAGAGAAATAGAGTATACTTCAATCCGTCTATGACCGAAAATATCCGTAACTTTTGTATCATCGCCCATATCGACCACGGGAAATCCACCCTGGCCGATCGCATGCTCCAACTTACCGGCACAATTTCTGACCGGGATATGACCGAGCAGGTGTTGGACACCATGGATCTTGAGCGAGAGAAGGGTGTCACCATCAAAGCCTCTGCGGTGCGCATGAACTATCTGGCTAAAGATGGGCTCACCTATGAATTGAACTTGATCGACACCCCTGGACACGTAGATTTTGGCTACGAAGTCAGCCGCGCTCTGATGTCTTGCGAAGGGGCGGTGCTGGTGGTGGATGCATCTCAGGGAATTGAAGCTCAAACCCTGGCGAACCTGTACAGCGCTTTGGAAGCTGACCTGGAGATTATCCCCGTCATCAATAAGATTGACCTGCCCTCCGCCCATCCGGATGAAGTGGCCGAGGAAATCAGCAACCTGCTGGGTACCCCGGTTGATGAGATCATCCGCATTTCTGCCAAAGGTGGCTCGAATGTGGAGGCGGTGATGGAGGCTATTGTTCAGCAGGTACCGCCGCCCAAAGGCGTGGATGCCTCTGCCTTACAAGCGTTGATCTTTGACTCGCACTATGATTCGTATAAAGGCGTCATTGCCTATGTGCGGGTGTTTGCAGGGCAGATCAATCCCACCGACACACTGCTGGCCATGGCTTCTGGCGCTCAATTCAAGCCGGTCGAGGTGGGTGTATTTATCCCCTATATGGCTCCGGCCAAAGGTCTGCTGGCGGGCGAGGTTGGTTATGTGGCAACCGGGCTGAAGACGGTGCGCGAGTGCCGGGTGGGTGATACCATCACCCAGGCGGCTCATCCGGCTACAGCTGCTCTACCGGGCTACCGCAAGGTCAAGCCCATGGTTTTTGCCGGCATCTACCCGGTCGAGGGCGAGGATTATTCTGATTTGAAGGATGCCCTGGAGAAGCTGCAGCTCAACGATGCCTCCCTGGTTTTTGAGCCGGAGACCTCCACCGCCTTGAATTTCGGTTTCCGGGTAGGCTTCCTGGGCATGTTTCACATGGAGATCATTCAGGAACGCCTTGAGCGGGAGTACGATCTGGATATCATTGTCACTTCCCCCTCCGTAGAGTACGAAGTGCTCATGCGCAGCGGTGAAGTGCTGCGGATTGATTCTCCAGCCGAATTACCCCCTGAAGGCGATATCGAGGAGATCCGTGAGCCGTGGATGAAGGTGGAAATCTTCACCCCGACCGAATTTTATGGTACGGTCATGGAGCTTTCCACGAAGCGCCGCGCAAACTTCCTCTCTCAAGATTATCCAGCGCCCAACCGGGTGCAACTTAACTTCGAGATGCCGCTGTCCGAGCTGATTGTGGATTTCTTTGACCAGTTAAAATCTCGCACGCGCGGCTATGCCTCCCTGGATTACCAGATAGCCGATTACCGGCGGGATGAGCTGGTGAAGCTAGAAATCCTGGTGAACGAAGAGCCCATTGATGCCTTGGCGACCATTGTTCACAAAGACGATGCCTACCATAAAGGTCAAGCCCTCGTTTCCAAGCTCAAGGATTTGATCCCTCGCCAGATGTTTACCGTGCCGATCCAGGCATCGGCCAGTGGTCGTGTTATCTCGCGCGCCACCGCCAAGGCCATCCGTAAGGATGTCCTGGCCAAGTGCTACGGTGGTGACATCTCCCGCAAGAAAAAGTTGCTCGAAAAACAAAAGCGGGGCAAGAAGCGCATGAAGATGATTGGCAGCGTCGAGATACCGCAAGAAGCTTTTCTGGCTGTGTTGCGTATTGGGGAGGATTGATATCTCCACCGGCAAACTTGGGTTAAGTCGGAAGGATTGGCAGAGAGCTCTGCCTGGTTTGCTCATCAGCCTCGTGTCATTGGGCCTGGTATTGTATTTTGTGGATCTGCAAGAATTACGGCAGGCCCTGCTCCTGGCTGATTACCGCTTTATTGCTGCGGGTGCGCTGGTCACCATTTTTTGGCTGTTGGTACGCGGTAAAGTCTGGCAAACTTTGCTGCCTGAGCGAGTGCCTTATAAAACCGTATTCTTTACATTGAGTGAAGGCTATCTGCTCAATAATATCCTGCCGTTCAGGTTGGGTGAAGTTGGGCGGGCATTTTTACTCAACCAAAAGACCCCCCTGCGTTTCTGGCAGGTCTTTTCCAGCATTATGATCGAACGAGTCCTGGATTTGGCCTTTGCTACCGCGCTGTTGATCAGCACGCTGGCTTTTGTTGTAGGAGGCGAGTGGGCCCGCCAGGCTGCGCTGGGGGTTGGTTTGGTGTCTTCAATCGGGTTATTAGGGTTATATTTGATGGCGCGCAACCGGGATTGGGTTCTCAATCTATTCACCCGGCTCAGCGCTCGTTGGCCATTTTTGAACCGCTTTGGCGGAAAAGCCCTGCCTGCATTTATTTCCGGGCTGGGTGTGCTGATGGATGGGAAACGCTTTGTGAAAGCCGTCGGTTGGATGGTCTTCAACTGGGGGTTGGGCGTTTTGCAGTTCTATGTTTACTTGCTGGCTTTTTTCCCAGACGCCCGCTTGCTGTGGGCTGGTTTCAGCCTGGGCGCGGCAGGTCTCGGGATAGCCGCTCCCTCATCGCCGGGAGCGGTTGGTGTTTTGGAGCTAACCCTGGTTGCGGCGCTCTCGCTGTTCGATTTGAATCCTTCTTATGCCTTCGCCTTTGCCGTCACTGCTCACTTTTTGAATTACCTGATTATTGGCGTTTTGGGAGCTTATGCCCTTTCAAAAGATAATGAGACTTTGGTGGGGTTGTTCCAGCAGGCTCGCCTCAAGCTCCACAAAACTGCTCGCCCGACCTAGGTGATGGACTGTCTAGGCGGAATACTCGCCACAAGGTTATATGCACGTATTCATTGGGCTTACATATTACCGGCCTTATTTCTCTGGTCTGACCATTTATGCTGAACGTCTGGCGCGCGCCCTGGTCCGGAGAGGGCATCGTGTGACGGTCCTGACAGCGCGCTTTGATAAAGATCTACTGGCCAGAGAAATTTGTGAGGGTGTGCAGGTGATCCGCGCGGACGTGCTCTTGCGTATCAGTAAAGGGGTGATCATGCCGGCTTTGCCCAGGCAGGCCTGGGAGATAGCCAGCCAGGCGGACGTGGTTAACTTGCATGCTCCCCAATTGGATGCTGCTCTGCTTGCGTTGATCAGCCGTTTAAAACGAAAGCCGGTCGTACTGACCTACCACTGTGACCTGCACCTCCCCAGTGGTCTGGTTCACAGCGCCGCCAACCTGGCATCGAACTTTGCGAACCATATCTCAGCTCGCCTGGCGAATGCCATTGTTACCAACACCCGCGATTACGCCGAAAGCTCCCCCTTTTTGCAGGCCTATTTGGAAAAAGTGCACCCGATTTTGCCGCCAGTTGAGCTGGCGCAGGTGAGCGAGGCAGATATCAGGGACTTCCGGGTTAAGGCTGGCATCCAACCTGGACAGCGGATCATCGGTATGGCAGCCAGGCTGGCGAGCGAGAAAGGGGTTGAATACCTGGTTCAGGCCTTGCCGGCTGTTTTAGAAAAATACCCCCATGCCAGGGTGCTCTTTGTAGGGCAATACGAGAATGTGTTGGGCGAGCAAGATTACGCTCATAAACTGGCGCCACTGATTCAGGAATTAGGGGACCATTGGACCTTTTTGGGCATCCTGACACAGGTGGAGCTGGCGGCATTTTTTAGAGAAGCCGAGCTCACCATCCTGCCGAGCATTAATAGTACCGAGTCTTTTGGAATGGTCCAGGTGGAATCCATGAGCTGTGGGACCCCGGTGATCGCTTCGAACCTGCCGGGGGTGCGGGTTCCGGTGCAGATAACCGGTATGGGGCGAATTGTCCCACCCAGGGATGCAGGGGTATTAGCCCAGGCTATCATCGATCTTTTGGATCAAAGAGGTGATTTGCCACAAGACCTGCAAGGAATTGCTAACCGATTCTCGCCCGGTGCTGTAGCTGCCCAGTATGAAAAGCTGTTTGATGAATTGTTGAGCGAACATAGCTGAGAAAGGCTACCTGCGGTTGCATGCTCAGATATCGAGGCAGCCTTATGCACGTCAGCCAACCGCTCAAGCTCGGCAGGCGGTTTTGGTCGATATGCCT
>JAWOHN010000191.1:0-2659 GCA_046485135.1 Anaerolineales bacterium
GCAGGGAATGTGCCAGATGCATGCCTTCTACCAATATTTAAAATTCACAACCATCATATCTGCAATACGATCCTCTCTAATGAACGATTATCCACCAGCCACATCTCCTCCGCAAACCGGTCAATAAAATAGCGGTCGTGGACAACTGCCAATACTGCCCCTTGAAACTGCGCCAGCGCCTGCTCGAAACGAGAACGAGAGGGTATGTCCAGGTGATTGATCGGTTCGTCCAAAAGCAGGAGGTTGCAACCCTGAATTACCAATACCGCCAGGCTTAATCGGGAGCGTTCTCCATAGCTCAAAAGCTCCACTGCGCGCAAAGCATCGTCACCACTGAAAAGAAAATAATGCAGAAATGCACGCGCATCCGTTTCATTGATGGGCGCCAGGTTCTGAATAATCTCCACCGGTGTGCTGCCGGCATCTGGCAGAGTCTGATCTTGGGTCATATACCCCAGGCGTACGCTTTGCCCCACGTGAACCTGACCGGTCAGCGGTGGGATCACGCCAGCGATGGTGCGCAGCAGGGTCGTTTTTCCCTGCCCGTTGGGGCCTGTCAGCACAATACGTTGCCCCGCCCGCATACTTAGATTCAGGTCTACCAATAACGGAGAATAACCCTGGTAACCGACTGACAGGTTTTCGGCAGAGAAGATATCCCGCCCAAGATGTAGTGGATCATCAAAATCAAGCTTCATGCGCCAGCTTTCCTTCGGTTTCTGTACGCGGTCATCCGAATTGAGAAAGCGATCCAGCTTCTTTTCGCGCGCCAGGGCTTTTTTGGCAACCTTTTTGGCATAACGGCGCACCCCTGGTTGCCGGGAGGAGGTTGTCAGCTCCACCTGGAGGGAATGCTGTTTGGTGCGGGCGATATCCTGGCGCAAGCGGCGAATCTCATCTACCTGATCTTTGTACGCTTGCATTTGTCGTTCACGATTGGACAGGTATTGTTCCACATAATCCGTGTAATTCCCCTCATACTGGCTTACCCCGTGTGTCTCGGGATCTAGGTCCAGGATGCAATTCACAGTCCGGTCGAGAAAGGTGCGGTCGTGAGAAACGACCAAGGCAGCCCCGCGAAAACTCGCCAGCCAGCCCTCCAACCACTCGAGCATGGCAATGTCCAGGTGATTGGTCGGCTCATCCAGCAAAAGCAGGTGCGGGTCCTGTAAGAGCACCCGCGCCAACGCCAGGCGTGTCTGCTGTCCCCCACTCAGAATCGAAACGGGGGTATCAGGGGGCAGGTGGGAAAGGCCCAATGAATCCAGTATGGCATCCGTGTTCGCGTGATGCGCGACCTGCAGCTCATACAGGGCCGCGTCGTAAGCGGATTGCAAATTGGGGTCGTGTGGATTCAGCGCCAGTTCCGCCGCCAACCGCTCCAGCTGTGCCAGAGCCTCCTGAGGACTGGCCCCTGCGGCAGCAATGACCTGAGCAATGGTCTGAGCGGGCTGCGGCTCATACCCTTGCTCGAGATAACCTATGCGCAAGTCTGACCTGGCTAGCGTCACGCTGCCCTGATCTGGGAGCTCTATGCCAGCCAAGATGCGCAGCAAAGTTGTCTTGCCGCTGCCGTTCGGACCGATCAAACCAACCCGCTCACCGGCGTTGATGCTGAAGGATACCCCTTCCAATATTGAATTAATGCCAAAAGATTTGGAAACTTGATGTGCTGTAAGCATGCGATGAACTCCTGTAGAAAGACGATTACCATTAAGCGCTCGATCCTGGAAATTACCAGTCTCAGGTCGAACTCAACAAAAAGTCTAAAATTCTACAGGTCAGTTGTCATCCCATCTGCTCCTTCTAATGAACCACAACGGGATTATACCATAACCAGTTTTTCAACCCTCCCCGCCACCTGCCGGTTAAGGGAGGTGTACTAAAAAGTTGTTGGTGAATTCCGAAGTTAAGGGTAGAGCTACCCATATTTTTGCAGTTCAGGATAAAATCTAAAGATGGTATACTTCGTTTGCCCCAGGTCAGGATAGGAAATACCCCATGAAGCTGATCATTCAGATTCCCTGTTTCAACGAAGCACAAGTGCTGGCTCATACCATCCAGTCCTTACCTCGCGAGATCAAAGGGATCGCTACAATCGAATACCTGGTCGTCGATGACGGCAGCACGGATGGGACCGTCCAGGTGGCGCAGGAAGCTGGAGCACACCATATTGTCAGTTTGCCGGGACACCTGGGGCTGGCAACCGCCTTTGTTACCGGGTTGGAGGCCTGCGTCAAGCTGGGAGCGGACCTGATCGTCAACACGGATGCGGATAACCAGTACGAGTCTGATGATATCCAACGCCTGGTGGAACCCATCCTGGCCGGGCGGGCGCAAATGGTGGTCGGTGACCGGGGTGTGGCAAAATTAGCAGAATTCTCCCCCATCAAGCGCATCCTGCAGCGTCTGGGTAGCTGGGTCATTGCGCAGGCTTCTGGGATTCGAACCCCCGACGCCACCAGTGGATTCCGCGCCATTACCGCTGAGGCCGCCCTGCGCACTTTGGTTTTAAACGAATATTCGTATACGCTGGAAACGTTGATCCAGGCCGGGGCTCGCCATATGGCGGTAGAGTATGTTCCTGTACGGACCAATCCGAAGACGCGGCCTTCTCGCCTGATGCGCAATATCACGCATTACCTGACCAATTCCAGCG
>JAWOHN010000068.1:0-10425 GCA_046485135.1 Anaerolineales bacterium
CCAGCCAGCCCTGCTTGTGCCGGTCACCGGAGCCGACCTGTCCCTGGGAGCTGCCACTGCCAGCCAGCTGCAGAGCCTGTTTGGCAGCCTGGGCTTAGCTTTCTTCGGCCTCGGTCTGGTATTCACCGGGTTGGCCAAGCGCAAGGACTAATAAACATCCTGAATCAGCAACCAACAGGTAGCAGGATGAAACGTTTGAAACTCCAAAATTGGGTTGTGGTGATCGGTTTGGTCGCGACCATATTGGGCCTGGCCAATGCAGCCTCGGTTGTAACCGCCATCTCCTCTTCAGCCGCGCAGGTAGATGATCTGACCGCCAGCGCTGAATCGGGTACATGGCCAGCAGGTCCTTCGGATCCATCCTGGGCAGAGCTGCCTGAGATTACCCAGGACCTACAAATTGCGGTGACTGGATCCCAGACGATGCCTGGTCCCAGTGCGTCCTTCCTGGCGCAGGCCGATATGCATGAGGCCGCCATTTTGGCTGAAAAAGCCAACGACCTGCTGCTGGCTGAGCTTCACGAAGCGGAGATGCTCTATCCGCAAGATATCGCCGACCGCATCGCAGCCTTGCCCACACCCACCGCGCCCGAAATCCCATTGCGCCTGATCATCCCTGCCATTGAGCTTGAAGCTCCCATCCTGCCAGCAGAAGCAGAGGTGGTTGCCATCGGCGGTAAGAATTACCAGGTCTGGCGCGCGCCGGATCAATTTGCAGCTGGCTGGCACGTCACTTCAGCCACCCTGGGCGTGCCTGGGAACACCGTCTTGAACGGGCATCACAATGTCAAAGGTGAGGTCTTCAAGCGCCTGGTCGATCTCAATCCAGGGGATGTGATCACCATAGAATCGGAAAGCGCTTCGTACAACTTTGTCATCTTGAACCGCATGATCCTGCCCGAAAAGTATACCCCGCTCGAAGATCGCATCGCCAACGCACAGTGGATCCTGCCTTCTGAGGATGAGCGTCTGACGCTGATCACCTGCTGGCCGTATGAAAGCAACACGCATCGCTTGATCCTGGTCGCCAGGCCAGAAAAATAAGAGAGAATTGAAGAAATAACTGAAAAACAGGCTTGCGGAAAGGATGCAGCCCCTCCCAGGCAAACCTGTTTATCAAATCCTCTCTCTGATTACGCAAAGCCCGCCGGTCTGATTGCGCCGGCGGGTTTTGCCATGCGGATGAGCTGGGTCTACAGCTTTGAGCGGTTAAAAACTTGCCGGCGAGGCCCGGGCAGAAAAGGTCCTTTGCACAGGTTGCGCCGCAATAAATAGCCTGCCCCAGGATTCGACCCCTTGCGACTCAATGCAGGTTTGAAAAACCAACCGCCCGGCCTGCGCAAAGTTGCGCAAGAAGACATCGGCAGCCGAAAGCACTGCGCCTGGGTTGGATAGGTCGATGAAGTTCGAATATGGGCTGGTAGGGGAAAGAGCCTGGTAGGAATTTGTTTCGCTCACTTCGTAAAATTTGACCCTGCCATCACCGTAGACCAGGGTTATCCGTTGTCCAGCCTGTAAGTTAAAAAACAACTGGCCGGAAAGATAATTATGCGCCAACAGGGCCTCTGTCCCATAATCTTTAGCCATGCGAAACTGGGTAGCCACGCCGGGGGTCTGGGAGACATAGCCAGGTTGGTTGGCAGGTTGCTGGACGATCGGCAACGCCAGCACACCCGGAACGTACACACCCACCAAGGATTTTGGATCACCTGTTTTGGTGGCAACTACAAATTCCCGCAATGCCGGCAAGGGAGAAGCGGCCGAAGCGCTGGCTTGATCGCCTGTCAGAGGCACTTCAGCGGCAAAGGCCGCGTACAGCAGGGGTGACAGGGCCGCTAAGAGCAGAGAAATGAGCAGCCCCAGCCAGAATTGCAGCGGCAGAGAGGGTTGGTAGCTTAGACAGATAATTTTTACTTGCAAATTTTTATTATTCATCATATATTTCTGAATATGCTATTTCTACACTATATGTTGTGTTACTACAATTATATTTAATATTCTTTCTTTTTCTACATACAAGTTTGCAAGCTCGGAAGACGGTCGCCTACCCACCCTGACAAATTCGCAAGGGAGAAATAACAACCTGAAACGAGATCGGTTACAATCGGAGAAATATCGCCGAGAAAGGGAATCCTGCAATGAATGACCAACAAGTAATTTATTCCATGGTGCGGGTCGGGCGCATCTACCCTCCCAATAAACAAGTTTTGAGGGATATCTCTTTAGGCTTTTATTACGGCGCCAAGATCGGTGTCTTAGGCTTGAACGGCGCCGGGAAGAGCACCCTGCTGAAGATCATGGCTGGCCAGGATGACGGATATATCGGGGAGACGGCCCTGTCCAAGGGCTACAGCACCGGGCTGCTGGAGCAAGAGCCGCAACTAAACCCCTCCAAGACCGTCAAGCAAGTCATCCAAGAGGCCGTCCAGCCACTGGTCGACCTGCTGGCCAAATTCGAGCAGGTCAGCGCCCAGTTCGCCGAGCCGGATGCCGATTTCGATGCGTTGATCGAAGAGCAAGGCCGCATCCAGGAGCAGCTAGACCACCACGACGCATGGAACCTGGAAAGCCGCCTGGAGCTGGCCATGGACGCCTTGCGCTGCCCCCCCGGTGATACACCTGTCTCGGTCCTCTCCGGCGGAGAGCGTCGCCGCGTGGCTCTGTGCCGCCTGCTACTGACCGAGCCTGATATCCTCTTATTGGACGAGCCCACCAACCACCTGGACGCCGAATCGGTCGCCTGGTTGGAGCGCCACCTGGGACAATATAAGGGTACCGTCATTGCTGTTACCCACGACCGCTACTTCCTGGACAACGTAGCCGGCTGGATCCTGGAGCTGGACCGCGGTTACGGCATCCCCTGGCGTGGCAACTATTCCTCCTGGCTGGAGCAGAAGAGGGAACGGCTGGCGCGCGAAGAGACCAGCCAATCCAAACGCCAAAAGACGCTGGAGCGCGAGCTGGAATGGATCCACATGTCACCCAAAGCGCGCCAGTCCAAGGGCAAAGCGCGTGTGACGGCCTATGAAAAGCTGCTCGATCAGGAATATGAAAAACGGCGCGAGGACCTGGAGATCTACATCCCCCCCGGCCCGCGCCTGGGTGATGTGGTTATTGAAACCAAAGGCCTCACCAAGGCTTATGGTGAGGCCGGCCATGAGCACTTGCTCTTGGACCAACTCGATCTATCCATCCCACCCGGGGGCATTGTGGGCGTGATCGGACCCAACGGCGCCGGCAAGACCACCCTGCTCAAGCTGATCACCGGGCAGGAGCAGCCCGACGCCGGCCAGGTCGAGATCGGCCAGACCGTCCGGCTGAGCTATGTGGACCAGTCACGCGAGTCGCTAGACGGCAAAAAAAACGTCTGGGAGGAGATCTCCGCCGGCGAGGATACCATCACCTTGGGGAACCGCAAGATGAACTCGCGCGCTTATGTAGCCTCCTTCAATTTCCTTGGCTCAGACCAGCAGAAGCTGGTCAAAGACCTGTCCGGCGGCGAGCGCAACCGGGTCCATCTGGCCAAGGTGCTCAAAGAAGGCGCCAACGTGATCCTGCTGGACGAGCCGACCAACGATCTGGATGTCAACACACTGCGGGCGTTAGAAGAGGCGCTGGACAATTTCGCCGGCTGCGCCCTGGTGGTCAGCCACGATCGCTGGTTCCTGGACCGCATCGCTACCCACATCCTGGCCTTCGAGGGCAACAGCCAGGTACGCTGGTTCCATGGCAACTGGTCGGATTACGAAGCCGACCGGGTGCGCCGCCTGGGCAAAGAGGCCGATACCCCCCACCGCATCAAATACCGCAGTTTGACTCGTTAGTCGTTATCCTGGAGGTTCTATTCCTGCCAACCTGCCACCGCAAGACACCCTGCGGGACGTTCTTCATTATTAAACATCAAAATAACCTGCTGGCTTATCGACAACAAGCGCTTTTCATCAAGGCAGGAAATATCCCTGCCTCAGTCTTTTTCCTGGCGATATTTGAAGGACAGCTTAATCTTTGCCCGGTAGCTGACGACTTTTCCGTCTTCGATCTGCATATCCAGCGTGGTCACCTCGGCTATGCGCAGGTCTTGTAGGCTTTTACCCGCCATCTCCACCGCGGCTGCGGCAGCTTTTTCCCAGGATTCCGTGCTGGTTCCAACAAGCTCGATAATCTTATATACACTCTCTCCCATCTTGAGCTCCTTTCACTAGGTAAAGTTGGATCGGGGAGATCTTTAGTATAACCCAAGAACCCATAAAAAAATTCCCCACTCTCTGCATTCAAGATAACCTTCTTCGAAGCGCCCACAAAACGTCCCACAGGTTTTTATTAGACGTCACTTCTGGTATCCAAACCTGCGGGACGTTCATCCATAATGGATTTTATTAAATATACAGATCGCGCTTGTTGTATGTCCAGTATGCCGCAGCAATGCTAACGACGATGATCACCAATGAGACCAGTAAGTACGCCTGCTCCATCTGGCCCGAGCGGAACAGCTCACCCGCCTCGAAATAGCGGAAAGGCGTGAAGTATTTCAGGAAATCCAGGCTCTCTTGCATGCTGGAGACCATCGATATAAAGTATGTTGCCAGGATAATGGCCACTCCAGTGGAGGCGGAGCGCTTATATTGCTTCATGGCGCAGCCCAGCAACAGCCCAACCGCCAGGAAGATCATCTCAATGGCGAACATGGCCTGCATCTCGAGCGCCAGGAAGTCATAGAAGGCCTGGTCCGGGTTGTATGAGCGCACTGCCACCAGCGACACAGCCCAAGTGATCAGCACAAACCCGATACAGTTGAGCAAAGCTGCCAGCGCTTTAGCCGTGACCACCCTGCCCCGCGAGACCGGCAGCACCAGCGCAAACTCGACCGTCTTGTCCCTCTCTTCCTTAGAGATAATATCGCTGCCCCACATGGCAGCGGCGATAGCCCCCATTAATCCAAAGTAAAGAAACATGACCCCATAGAAACCGCTCAGCGTGGTCAGGTTGAAAGCCCGCATGTTCATGGCATCCATGACCGCGGGGGGCATCGCCTCGATCATTGCCAGCATCTCCGGATTGTTCGCAAACCCGGCATATTTTCCCACTGCGATCATGATCAGCAGTGTGACGATCACACCCCAGATCACCAGCGATTTGAGGTTAGCCCTCACTTCACGCAAAAAGATGTTCACCACGCACCTCATCAGGACACCGCCGGAATATCCCGGCGGACATACAGCCAGTAGCTCAACCCCAGCGCAAACAAGCTCACCGCAGCGTTGAGCAGCACCAGCGGCATGTCGTATGCCCCTTGTTTGACGATATAAGCTGCATCGAAATGTTTGAAGGGTGTGATCAACTCAAGCTTAACATCACCCATCATGCCGCTGAAAGCGCCGAACACGTACATCCCGAATCCCAATCCGAGAGCATAAGGCGTTACATTGCGCACGCGCTTGACCAATAAGGATACGACCAGGCCAACACTCAGGAAGAAAAGCTGGAAGATCGCGATGCTGATCAGCAGCAGGACCAGGACGCGCGCCTCATACTCGCGCTCGCCCCGAAAGAGGCTGATGGCAAGGAAACTCGCTGCCCACACCACCAGGTTGGTGAGGGTCAGGCCGGTCAGTGCGGCTAGCAATTTGCTGGTCAGCACCTGCCCGCGGCTGACCGGCTTGCTCAGCAAGAAATCGGCGGTCAATTCGCTCTCTTCGATCGAGACCAACCCAAAGCCGTAGTTGCTGGCCTGGATCGCCAGACAAAGTTGGACAAATAGAAAGATGAAACTGAAATATCCCAGCACGTCGGCCAGGTTCATATTATCCAAACCAAAAGCAGCCCGGAATTCCTGGGGGAAATTGTCCAGCATCTCGTTCATCAGGGCGGCCTGGTCGGCAAACAAGGAGAAAAACGAGAAATAGACGAACAAGATGCCTGTCACAGCCATGGACCAGGTGAGCACCGATTTCAGATGGGTGCGAAATTCATGTTGGTAGATGTTCGCGTTCATGGTCTGCGCCTATTCGTAGTAGTGCATGAAGATTTCTTCTAGCGTAGGCTCTTCAATGGTCACATCGGTAACCTGAATGCCGTTGAACTTGCCCAACACTGCGTTGATGTCACCTTTGAAGAAAAAATGTACCGTGCCGTTTTCGGTTGTAAAATTGGTCACGCCCGGCAGGTCAAAGGAGGCCGCCTCCAACCCGGTGGCCGTCTCGCTCACCTTCTTATAATTGTTCTGCTGCAGGGTGCGGATGTCCGAGATTTCAGCGATGCTGCCTTCGCGGATGATGCCCACCCGGGTACACAGACGCTGTACTTCGCCCAAAATATGCGAGGAGAAGAAAACGGTCACACCGCGCGCATTCTCGGCGCGGATCAGGTCGAAGAATTTGCGCTGCATGAGCGGGTCAAGGCCAGCAGTCGGCTCATCCAGGAAGAGCAGCTTGGGGCTGTGCAACAGACCTTGCACAATGCCGACCTTCTTCTTGTTGCCGTAAGACAGGTCGCTGATGCGGCGGTTCAGGTTCAGCTCCATGGTTTGTGACAGTTCGTGCATCCGTTGCGTGCAATCGCAATCGTAAAAGCTGGCGGAGTACTTGAGCAAGTCGATGACCTTCATCCCTTCATAGTAATACACCTCCGAAGGCAGGTAGCCGATGTCGCGGCGGATTTCTGGGCCATGAGTGGTTACATCCTTGCCAAAAACCTTGGCGCTGCCGCTGGTCGGATGGATCAGCGACAGCAGCAGGCGGATGGTGGTGGACTTCCCGGCGCCGTTCGGCCCGATGAAGCCGAAGATTTCGCCTTCTTCCACGTTGAACGAGACATTCACAATGCCGCGCGCTTTTCCGTAGTACTTGGTCAGATTGGTCACTTCGATGATGCTCATAGTGTTGCTCCTTAGCCAAAAAATCATAAAAACGCCCCGTAGTTAGTAGAATTAACCAAAACGGAACGTTATCGCGAACCCCAAAGGGCATGGCAGTCACCTTATCAGAGATTGCGCTTCAACGTGAAGTGTATTACCAAAGAGAAAAATAGTCAATCAAGTGGGCTGACTTGGCCTAGACGCCAAACATTTGCGAAAGGGTCCCACTTCTAACGCATACACCTGCTTACCCAGCTTCTCCTTGATGAGCTTCATTGCGTAAAAGGCAGAGTCGCAGAAGAGCTCGACAAAGGGAAACGAGTCGTCGATCTCCCGCACATCTTCGAGGAAATTCTCGGTATTATCGACAAAGATATGCCTGGCCTCAAGCCTAGAGGTGCATCGCGATGCCAGAAAGCGGGTTGAAGTGTCCATCGAAAGGCATAGTGGCAACCGGCGTGTTTGACCACGTTAAGCGAGCGATCGGTGAAGTTTAGTAATTTCGCTGTTGTTCACGACGTTCGCGAACTTGCCGTTCAACAGCATCTAAAGCGCCAACTAACGTGGATTGGAGCTGCTCACCTTTTTCGGTAGCTGCGATATGATCTGATCCCATATAGACGACAATCGTCACTTCGTATATATACGAAGTGTCACGTCCTTGGGCAGGTTGCTTCAAGTTAACCACCCCACCTGAAACATCGTTATGACCTTCCGCCAATTTGCTCAGCCGGTCAACTGCCAGGGAGTAATTTTGATTCTCGCTTTTCTTTACATCATCAATTTCATTATTGAACTCAACCGGAAAACTTTCTTGATCCATATGTTCCTCTCCTTTAGTTATTTAGGTAGCAATGCACTTGACTGTGGTTGGTCCTGAAGTTCGGATTTATATGCAGCGCAGCCGCACATAATTCCGGGTTTCCAAGATCCTCGCAGTTCTATGGAGTACCACCGGCTATATAGTCTAACAATATCTTATCGCATATTATTGTAATCTGATTCCACCGTGTATATTGTCTATTCACACTAACATGTACTTTTTTCGACGTATAACAATTGGCCATCTTCAACTCGCCAGATCCGGGTTTCGACCCAATCGGATGACAGCAGCAAAGAGCTGTCCGGTGACCGGGGCACGTCCATACCGGCTACCTGGGTCGCCATAAAGCTGGCCATGCGGCTGGACTTGAACGATCCCACCCCCGCCAGGATATAGACCTGCTTGTGTAGCCCCAGATCGACCACCTTTTTCATATGCTCTCGGAAACGATCAACATTGTAGATCAACTGTGTCTGCACAGAGCGCGTCCCGGCCGCCGCCTTTTTCGCCAGGCGCATCGGCATATTTGTCTGCCGCCATAGTCACCGTGGCTGACGTTCCGTGGGCCTTGGTGACAAGCGCTGGGCTTTTGGATTGCGACTCTAGCGAAAACAGCAGTCCTCGAAGCATCGCTCCTTCGGACGGATAGTCAACTTCCTTGATCATCTGTCACCTCTGATGAGATTTAGGTTCAATGGGAACCTCGATCAGGCGGTCGGCTTAATGTGAGCTTCATGATTCGTGCGCGAGCTGATGTGCTCCGCCACATGGGCAGCGTCGTCACCGACGCCCGCGAGCAATCCAGATTTAAATTTGGTCAAGAAAGGTAGTCCGATGAAATAAAGCCCCGCAAACTCAGTGACACCGCGCTTCTGCAGCGGATATCCATCTTCGTCAAATGCAGACAGCTTTACCAGACCGAAGTCAAATTTGAAACCAGTGGTCCAAATGACGCTGCTGATGCCAGTTGAATTCAGATCGAAATCTGTTATCTCTTCTGCCTGAAAACCGTCCCTCAATTCGGGTAGGTTTTCAATAGGTGCTTCTATCCCATTGCTCGCAATGTATTCATCAATTTGTTTAACAAAATCTACTTCGAACTTGTCCGCTTTGGCCAGATTTTCTTTCATGTCGGGGGCTAGAGCGATCCGATACCCTTGAATGCTTTGTATGTGGCCCAACAAGACGACCCCATCCCGCATAAATTGGTGCAGGTTGATGGTGTGGCCGCCATCTTTTCCCGTGGAATGCGCACTGGCCGCAAACTTGGCTTTGGGTGATGGAAGTTGATCCACTGTCTTGTCAAAGAAACCGACAATCTTCAACCACCTGGTAATGTCTTTGCCGCGATAGCGGCGAGGGAGCCGGGGTGAGCTGCTCACAGAGAGGTAAACCTTGCGCCCACTCTGATACAGTTCTTCAGCAATCTGGCAGCCGGATTGTGCCGATCCTACCACAAGCACCGCACCAGTAGGCAGAGCCTCTGGATTTCGATATTCGCTGGAATGAAGTTGGTGGATCTCCGCGGGCAGGTTGGCGCTGAAGGGCGGAATCTTGGGTTGCTGGTGCAAGCCCGTTGCAATCACCACGTTGGCAGCTTCGAATTCTCCCTCGTCTGTGCTCACCCGGTATCCAGCTTCATTGGGTTCAACCGAAGTCACCCGGATTCCGTATCTAACTGGCAACTCGAACCGCTCGATGTACGCCTCAAAGTAGGTGACAATCTCGTCTCGAGGCATGAAACCATCCGGGTCATTGCCCTGATACTCCGCTCCCGGCAGACGGGTCATCCAGTTAGGCGTGTTCAGCGTGAATGAGTTCCAGCGATTACGCCAGACCTGTGCAGCCTGAGGCGTTTGTTCTAGGACAACGTGTTCCCGACCTTGTTGTTTCAAATAGTAGCTGGTGGAGAGCCCCCCCTGGCCGCCGCCGATGACAATAGTGTCTACGTATGTAGTCATGTCGTCTGCCCGGCCAGGGCGATTATGCCCTGAATAACTTGGATCTGATCCTTTTGCATATTTATCATCATGTTTCACTTTCATACCGCTGGCTGCGCCCATGATCAGGTTCAATAACCATCCACTGTCACCACAGATCTGGATGAGGAAGGTGTCGGGATTTACACCCCGACATCGTTCCATGCGCTTTAGGCGATCAGAAACAATTCACCGGCAGACAGCTTATAATATTTGGGTAAATCCTTTGTCTTTGCAAACTGATCTCAAAAGTGCTCGGGTGTTTACCCGGAACCTGCCTCCAGCAGAAGCTTCAAGGCGTTCAGATTGGTTACAAACTGACTTTCAAGTTGTTTCTTGACCATTCCTTCCGCCAGTTTGAAAAATCCGCCTGCTTCGACTTGCCCGTCCATGATCATTTTGGTGCCATTCCCTTCTGTTTCAAATTTCATAGCCCCTACTACCGGAACCGGGCCACTAACCACCTTGAAACCGTACTGATGAGGTGGATCCCAGACTGTGATTTGCGAAGTGCTTTCAATATCACGGCCCAGAAAGCGGGAGACACTGCGTTGAGTTGATCCAACGCCATGTTGTCCTTCCGATGACCATTCTACGGATATGAAATTGCTCTGCCATTTATAAACGTTGGCAGGGTCGGATGCAAAATCAAACACTTCCTGCTGGGGACGGTTGATAAATATGCTTTTTTCGAGCTTGATCATCTTACATTCTCCTATTAACTTAACTTCAGCCGATAAAACCGGCGCCCGGAATCATCTTGCCAATCA
>JAWOHN010000139.1:0-5418 GCA_046485135.1 Anaerolineales bacterium
CTCGCGCACTTCGGATACCATGCTGCGAACGTAGCGAACTCCTTGTTCGCGTTCTGCCCTTTCAATATATGCATCGAAACCTTTGCCAAAGGCGCGGATATCCATATAGAAGATGGTGGGCTCGATATTCCCATCGTGTTCCCGGGCAATGACGGCCTCTTTGGTGGCGTACATGCAGCAAACGGAGGAGCAATATCCCTGGTCACAGCTTTCATCGCGCGAACCCACGCACTGGATCCAGGCTACTTTGTGCGGGTGGGCCTGGTCGGAGGGTCGCTGGACCACTCCTGCAAACGGCCCGGAAGCGCTTAACATGCGCTCGAATTCCAGGCTGGTGACCACGTTCGGGTAACGCCCGTAGCCGTATTCCGGGCGGATATCGCCGCGCAGCGGCTCCAGCCCTGGGGTGAGCAGCACCGAGCCGACCTTCAGCTCGATGATCTCTTCAACCTGGTTGTGGTCAATTGCCCCAGCCCGGCAGGCGTATACGCATTGCAGACATTCCGAGCAGATAGCGCAGCTCAAGCAACGCGCGGCTTCCGCGCGGGCCTCCGCTTCCGTCAGTCCAGCATAGACTTCTTTAAAGTCCTTTACCCGCTCCTGCGGCGGGCGTGTTTTTGTTTCAGCCCGTTCTGTGGTCGCGGCTTCCGACATCCGCCGGGTCACCTCGTCCGTTTCCAGGTGCACGGCAGGCGGGCGCGGGCTTTCAAAGGCCAGCTCCAGACCTTGCAAGTAGCGCTCAATGGAGCGGGCAGCCTGGTGACCGGCTGCGATGGCGTTGACAATGAAGGATGTGCCGGTTACGGCATCCCCACCCGCAAAGACCCCGGGCAGGCTGGTGGCAAGCGTTTGCGAGTCTACTTTAGGGAAGCGCCCGGCCACCGTTTCCACTTGCCCACCCAGGCAGGCGATATCCGGGCGCTGCCCGATGGCGAAGATCACGATATCGGCGGCGATGACCTCTTCCGTACCGGGTAGCTCGTCAAAGTCAGGGCGACCTTCCACGAAGCCGCGGAAGTCTACCTGGACGGTGCGCACCCCGGTCAGTTGTCCATCCTGGGAGGTGACTTCCTTAAATGTGCGGGAAGGGTAGATCTGGATACCCTCTTGCTCGGCGTCGCGCACTTCCCAATCGTGGGAGGGCATGGTCGCCCGGTTCTCCAGGCAAGACATGCCCACCCAATCAGCTCCCAGGCGCACGGCGCTCATGGCGGCGTCAATGGCGACGTTGCCGCCGCCCAATACCAGCACCCGCTTCCCGGTTACATCTGGGGGGGGATCGGCCTGGATATCAATTTCTGGGCTGATTTGCCGGCTATTGAGGCTAACGCCGCGCAGGAAATCGGTCGCCATCAGCACCTGGGGCAGGTCTGCGCCGGGGATGGGCAGCTTGACTCCCTGGTGCGCTCCGACCGCCACAAATACAGCATTGTAGCCCTGATCCAATAAGCCGGGCGCGTTTTCAACCCTGGCATTCAGGCGCAGCTCCACTCCTTCTGCCAGGATATCGTCAACTTCCTGCTGCACCAGGTGGTAAGGCATCCGGTATTCTGGCACGCCCACTCGCATCATCCCACCAGGCGTGGGCAGGGCTTCAAAAACAGTTGCCGCATGACCTTTACGCACCAGGTCCAGTGCGCAGGTTAAACCCGCCGGACCGGAGCCGACGATGGCGATCTTTTTCCCGCTGGCTGGCACTTCTGGTGTGGGGGTAGCATCGCCAGCGTTCCCCAAGGAGCCCTCTCCGGAGGGACGCTCACCAGATGCCCGCTTGTCCAGGACCCAATCGGTCACGAACCGTTTTAAGGCCATGATATTGACCGGTGCGTCCCCATGGCCGCGCGAGCAGGCCTCCTCACAGCGGTGATTGCATACCCGTCCACATACCGAAGGGAAGGGGTTATCTTCTTTGATAGTCCGGTAGGCGTCTGCAAAGCGGCCCTCACGCACCAGAGCCACGTAACCTTGCGCGCGCTGGTTGATCGGGCAGGCATCCCGGCAGGGCGCCACCCCCAGCTTTTCGATGGCGTAGGCGTTGGGAATGGCCTGGGGATACGGTTTATAAATGGCGTGCCGCTCTGAAAGGCCACCGTTGAACAAGTCTAAGCGAGGAACAGGGCAGGCGGTTGCGCAATCGCCACAGCCGGTGCAGGCGGCAATGTCGACGTAGCGCGGGCGCTGGCGGATTTTTACTTTGAAATTACCCGGCTCACCCTGGATATCTTCCAGGACAGCCGTGGTTAAGATATCAATATTGAGGTGCCGCCCAACCTCGACCAGTTTGGGTGACATGATGCACATGGCGCAGTCGTTGGTGGGGAAGGTCTTGTCGAGCTGCGCCATAGTCCCGCCGATGGCGGGTGAGTTTTCCAGCAGGTAAACTTTTAGACCGGCCTCCGCCAGGTCAAGTGAGGCCTGCATCCCGCCGATACCAGCGCCAACTACCAATACTGCACCGACAGCCTCTTTATTTACCTCGTGACCGTTATCCGCCATCGACTTCGTCATAAAACCTCGTCAATCATCGCCAGGATTTGGGCCGGGCGCCAATTATGAACCTGGCTGGCTTTATTCGGGCAGGCCACCACACAAGCGCCGCAATTTTGGCATAAGGCAGCGTTGACCCTGGCAATGTTCCAAACCGGGTGGATTTCTCTGGCCCCGTACGGGCAGACTTCAACACAAGCTCCGCAGGCTGCGCATAATTCCTCAATCACTGTGGCAACCATGGGAGAAGCGGTCATTTCATCTTTGGAAAATAGTTGTAGCACCTTGGCGGCTGCTCCGCTGGCTTGGGCTACCGTTTCAGGGATGTCCTTTGGGCCTTGTCCCACTCCTGCCAGGAAGATGCCCGCTGTCAAAGTTTCTACCGGTCGCAGCTTTGGATGGGCCTCATTGAAAAAACCGTAGGCATCGGTGCTGATATGCAGAAGCTGGCCCAGTTCTGTCGATCCTTGGGCCGGATACATGGGTGTAGCCAGAACCACCAGATCGGCGGCAATTTCGACCGTCCTGTCGCTGAGCGTGTCTACCCCCCATACGATCACCTTAGCGCCGGGCTGATCGCTTTCACGGAAGATCTTGCTGACTTTACCGCGCAGGTACAACACCTGGTGATCGGTCATGGCTCGCTGGACATACTCGTCGTAGCCTTTGCCTGCTGAACGGATGTCAATGTAAAAGACGTAGGCCTGTCCTCCAGGGACACGGTCACGATAGAGCATGGCCTGCTTGGCAACGGTCATGCAGCAGACTTTGGAACAATAGGCCACACCATGTTCCCGGTCACGCGAGCCGGCGCACTGCACGAAGACAATTTCCCTGGCAATCTTCCCATCTGAAGGACGCCGGATGGCGTCGCCAGAAGCCAGCATTTTTTCGAAGCTCAGCCCATCGACAACATCCTGAATGATCCCGGAGCCGTACTCGTGCAACTGGCCCATATCGTAGGGTTGCCAGCCGGTTGCGGCGATGATAGCCCCTAAATCAAAGGTGAACTCGCTTGCTTCTAAACCAGATTCTGGGCTTGTTTCATCCACCTTGACGCGGGCCTTGAAGTTGCCCACATACCCAGATACCTCCATGACTTGCGCGCTGGTCAGCACCTGGATATAGGGGTGGTTCATCACCCGTTCAATCACCTTCTGGAGCAGGTGGGGGTCCGCTTTGAAATTGATATAAGAACCCGAAAGGCGAGCCATATTGCCCCCCAAGTGGTCGTCCCGCTCCACCAGGATGACAGGGAAGCCCGCTGAAGCGACATCCAGCGCCGCTTGCATCCCGGCGATTCCACCGCCGATCACCAGCGCACGGTGATTCAGCGGCAGGGTTAAGGGCTCCAGTTCTTCGTTGCCTTTCACCTTTTCGACGATGGAGCGGGCGATTGCCGCGGCTTTCAGAGTGGCGGCTTCTTTTTCTTTTTCGTGCACCCAGGAGACCTGCTCGCGGATATTGGCGCTCTCGCAGCGATAAGGGTTGAGGCCTGCTCCGCCCACCGTGCGCCGGAAGGTGGTTTCGTGCATGGCTGGCGAACAGGCTGCCACAACCACGCCATCCAGGTTATGCTCGGCGATGCTGTCTTTGATGAGCTGCTGGCCGGGGTCGGAGCACATATATTTGTAATCGATGGCAAAGCCTACATCGGGGTGGCGCCGGGCCGCTTCCACTACTGCCTGCACGTCCACCGTCCCGGCGATATTGAGACCGCAGTGACATACAAAAACGCCGATTCTACTCATGTAAACCTACTTCTGCCAGCTTTTTCTCATGTTGAAGGCGCTGGAACATTCCCAAAACCTTGGCAGCAGCTCCGCTGGCCTGGGCGACCGTCTCAGGGATGTCCTTCGGTCCTAATCCAGTTCCTGCCAGGAATATGCCCGCTTGTGAGCTGCACACCGGGTCTATTTCTTCATTAGACGGACAGAAAAAACCATCCGCATCGGTTTCTAACCCCAAAATCTGCGCTACCTGGCGGTTGCCCAGGCGGGGGATGACCGCAGTTGCCAGTACAACCAGGTCGGCCTCGATCTCTACCGTCCGGTTGCTCAACGTGTCAGCTCCTTTAACGATAACCTTGTCACCGTTCCTGAACAGCTTGCTGACTTTACCCCGCAAATACACCACTTCATCTTCTTCCTGAACCCGGTTCAGGAACTCCTCGTATCCCTTGCCGCCAGTGCGCACATCAATATAAAACACATAGGTTTGCCCGTCTGGGACATGGTGTTTGTATAGAAGGGCCTGTTTGGCGGTGTACATGCAGCAAATTTTGGAGCAGTATGGCACTCCTCGCTCCGGATCTCGGGAGCCGGAGCATTGGATGAAAACCACTTCTTTGGGGACTTTGCCATCGGATGGACGCAGCACCTTGCCTGCGGTGGGGCCGCTGGCAGCCAGCAAGCGCTCGAAGGCCAGACCGTCGATGACATCCGGGATCAGGCCGCCCCCATACTCGGGCAGGCGGGATTGGGGGAACAGATCGTAACCGGTGGCGACCACAATCGCGCCGACTGTTTCCTCGAAAATCTGGTCTTGTTGATCCCAGTCGATTGCGCCGGTTGGGCAAAACTTGGCGCAGGCTCCGCACTTGGGCTGGGCGGGGTTTCCTTTTTTGTCGAAAGCAGGCGCCCGCCCGGCTTCGATATCCCATTTGCTTTGCAGGTAGCGGCAGTTATCGGCGTCGATGACCGGTTTGTTGGGCACCGCCTGGGGGGACAGCGTGTACACCCCTTTGCGTTTGCCGATGCCCCGCTCGAAGATTGACTCGAATTTGAAGGGGCATTTTTCCTGGCAGACTCCACAACCGGTGCACAGATCCCAGTTGATATAGGCTGCCCGGCGCCGGATTTGGACCTTAAAATCTCCGTTCTCGTCCTGCGGGGTGATCTTCTCAACCTCGCTGTAGGTGTACAGACGGAT
>JAWOHN010000201.1:0-5852 GCA_046485135.1 Anaerolineales bacterium
TTTATATCACCGAGAATGGAGCAAGCTGGTCTGATGGCCCAGACGAAACAGGCAGGGTAAAAGATACGCGCCGGATCGATTTCCTACACCGGCATTTTGCCGCCGCACATCGCGCCATCCAGATTGGTGTACCCTTAAAGGGCTTTTTTGCATGGTCCCTCATGGACAACCTGGAATGGGGATACGGATTCAAGCAGCGGTTTGGTTTGCTGTGGGTCAATTTCAAAACGCAACAACGCCTTCTAAAAGATAGTGCATTGTGGTATCGGCGCGTGATTTCAGAAAACGCACTGCCGGAGATTAGCGGCTGACATATCGGTTTAACCTTATTCCTACATCTGGGGTTTCATTGCGTTCATTCCCAAAGGGAAAACAAAAGCCCAGGCGCAGGCCTGGGCTTTTGTCATGCTTTAGATTTTAGTAATCCATTCCGCCGCCCGGGGGCATGGGCATGGATTTTTCTTTCTCGGGGATATCGGTGATCAGGGCCTCGGTGGTCAGGATCATGGCTGCGATGGAGGCTGCGTTCTCGAGGGCGCCGCGGGTAACCTTGGCGGGGTCGATCACGCCGTCCTTGACCATGTCAATGTACTGCTCGGACAGCACGTTGTAGCCGATATTGATATTATCCTGTTCCTTTTGGGCGCGGCGCACGTTCTGCAGGATGACGGAGCCATCCTGGCCGGCGTTCTCAGCGATCTTGCGCATGGGTGTTTCCAGCGCCTTGCGGACAATGTTCACGCCGATCTGGGCGTCTTCGGTGTCCATCTTGAGGCTGTCCAGGGCGCTCATGGCGTTGATCAGAGCAACGCCGCCGCCGGGCACGATGCCGTCTTCAACAGCCGCGCGCGTAGCAGACAAGGCGTCTTCAACGCGGTGCTTCTTCTCTTTCAGCTCGGTCTCGGTGGCTGCACCAACCCGGATGATGGCTACACCGCCGGACAGCTTGGCCAGGCGCTCTTGCAGCTTCTCGCGGTCGTAGTCGCTGGTGCTCTTGTCGATCTCGATGCGGATCTGGTCAATGCGGCCCTTGATGGCAGCCGGATCGCCCTTGCCGCTGATGATGGTGGTGTCGTCCTTGGTGACGACCACTTTCTCGGCTCGGCCAAGGTCAGAAATGACCGCGCTCTCCAGCTTGCGCCCGGTCTCTTCCGAGACCAGGGTGCCGCCGGTCAATACGGCAATGTCCTGCAGCATGGCCTTGCGGCGGTCGCCGAAGCCGGGGGCCTTGATGGCCACCACGTTCAGCATGCCGCGCAGTTTGTTCAGCACCAGGGTGGCCAGTGCTTCGCCGTCGACGTCTTCTGCGACGATCACCAGCTCGCGCTTACCGATCTGGACCAGCTTCTCGAGTAGGGGCACGATGTCGGTGGCGGCTGAAATTTTCTTGTCGTAAATCAGGACATAGGCATCCTCAACACTGGCTTCCATGTGCTCAGGATCGCTGATGAAATAGGGGGAGATATAGCCACGGTCGAATTGCATACCTTCGACATACTCTGTCTCGAACTCCAGGCCCTTGGACTCTTCAACGGTGATGACGCCGTCTTTGCCGACTTTGTCCATCACGTCGGCGATCAGCTCGCCGATGGTGCGATCCTGGGCGGAGATCGAGGCGACGTTGGCGATCTCTTCCTTGGTGGTGACTTCGATGGCCTGCTTGCTGATCTTCTCAGCAACGGCCTTGGTGGCGGCTTCCACGCCCCGCTTGATCAGCATGGGGTTGGCGCCGGCGGCCAGGTTCTTCATACCGGCGGTCACGATCGAGTGCGCTAGCGCAGTGGAGGTAGTGGTGCCGTCGCCGGCGATATCATTGGTTTTGGTCGCGGCTTCTTCAAGAAGCTGGGCGCCCATATTTTCAAAGGGGTCTTCCAGTTCGATCTCTTTGGCAACCGTCACGCCATCGTGGGTGATGGTGGGGGAGCCAAACTTGCGATCGAGGGCTACGTTACGGCCCTTGGGGCCGAGGGTGGTCACAACCGCGCTGGCCAGGATGTCCATCCCGTGCTGCAGCCGGCGGCGTGCTTCTTCTCCGAAAACTAATTGTTTAGCTGCCATAGAACTTCACTCCTTACTGTTGTATGTGGAATTTTAGAGTACGATTGCGAGCAGATCGCTCTCACGCAGGATGAGCAGTTTCTTCCCATCCACTTTGATCTCGGTCCCGGAGTACTTTGCAAACAATACCGTGTCCCCTTCGGACACGTCCATCGGGATGCGCTTGCCGTCCTCGTCACGGTCGCCAGGGCCTACGGAAAGGACTTTACCCTTTTGGGGTTTCTCTTTGGCGGTTTCGGGGAGCACGATGCCGCTAGGGGTAACGTCTTCTTGCTCGATAGGTTCGACCACCACACGGTTTCCGAGGGGTTTGAGAGAAATGGACATACTTGCCTCCTTCATCAGGATTTGGATTACGAGTTTACATGATCACAAGTTAGCACTCTAAAGGGGTGAGTGCTAACTTGCTCGCTAATCATACCTAGATTTGTTTATAAAGTCAAGAGGGATATTGAGCGATTCTTACAAAATTCTAATACTTGCCCCCTCAGGATTTTTGGGGCGTTGGCCTCTGTCTAGGGAGAGTTGGTGCTGATCAGGTTACGGCAGATTTGCTCGCTACCGTTGACGATGCTCATCAGGCTGGGGTCTTCGGGATATTTATCCCGCACGGCGCTCAACACCGGCAGAGCCGTCCCGCAGTAGTTCTCGCGCGGCCGGCTCAGGTAAGCCAGCGTTTGCCCGTAAACAGCGTAATAATAAGCGATCTCAGCGTTGTCCAGGGGTAGCCTCTCCACTCCTACCAGTTCGATCTCCCACAGCGGGTTTTCTTCGATCAGCCTGGCCAGCAGCTCGTTCTCTTCTGCGCTGCAAGATTCCACCGCGCATTTCAAGGCCGGCAGAGCGTATTCATAGTTGCGCGACTTGAAGTAGATGATGCCCAGCTGCCCGTAGGTGTTGGCCTGTTGGGGGTCCAGCGAAACTGCTTTTTCCGCGTTGCGGGCGGCAATAAAGAAGTCGCCCGTGCGGGAGTAGGTCTTGGCAATGGCGATATAGGGCAGGGGGTCCTTGATCCCCAATTGATCGTTGATCTTGACCGCCATGTCAAAATACTCCAGAGCTTTGTCGTATACCTCCAGGTGGCGGAAGTTCACCCCGATCTTGATGTACAGAAAGGTCAACTTGGGGTTGATGTCCACTGCAGCCTGGTATTCTTCGATGGCCCGCCGGTAAGCCCCCAGCGATTCAAGCACCCTGGCGTACACCCGCCGCGCATCCATCGAATCGGGCGAGATTTGGATGGCAATTTCAGCGTAACGCTGGGCTTCCGACCACTTCTGGTTGTCCAGTTGCACCTCTGCCAGGAAGGCCAGCGCCATGCCGTTGTCCGGGTCGAGCTGGATGGCGCGCGTGGCCGAATTGAGCGCCTCGGTCAGCAGGCGGTCTCTATCGCGGGTCTCCTCGGCATAGGGAGCGCTCCAATCCAGCACAAAGGCCCGGATGGCGTGCGCATTGCTGCTATCTGGGTCCAGCTCGATGGCTTTGTCGATGGCCTCCAGCGCTTCGCCCAAGCGAGTCACAACCTGTCCGCGGGTCGGCAGCAGGCTGGATGAATAGGTCTGGATGCGGGCCAGCTCAGCCCAGATTTCCGCGTTATTGGGGTCTACCTGCAGGGCCAGCCGGTAGGTGTCGATGGCGTCATTTTCTGAGTTGGGGTCGTCGATCTTGCCGGCCTCGAAATAGGCCTGCGCCTCCTGGACATAGGAGTGGAAGACCCGCGTGGGGGTGGGGGTAGGTGAGAAGAGCGGCTCGACCTCCCCGCTCTGCACCTGCAGCATCATCCACAAGCCGCCCATGATCAATACCAGCCATAGCATCAGCCGGTAGGAGTTGGAGCGCTGCTGAGAGCGATGAAAGGTGGGGCGTTTGCCAACCAGAGAACGGTTCATAATATCGATAAAGGTCTGTCGGCTTGGGATGAGCTCACGGGCTGGGGGTAGCCTCGCTGGGCAGGATGGAGGCGTTCATGGCCTCCCGGCATAAGTCAAGCCCAAAATTGGCATTGTAAACAGCGTCAGCGTCGTCTGGCACGCCGGTCAGCAGGGCCTGGAAGATCGGCACGGCCTCATCGCATTTGGGGGGGATGGATTTCGCCAGGGCAAAGCCGTAGAACCAGTAATACTGGGCTTCAAAACCGTAATTCAACGGCAGCCCGCGCACCACCACGCCTTCTTCGCTAGTCCCGCCGCGAATGGCATATGCCAGGATCTGGCTGGCTTCTTCCATCTGCCCCGATTGGTACAGGCGGATGCCCAGGTTGCCGTAACGGTGAGGGTTCTCGGGGTCGTCATTAACGGC
Organism: Anaerolineales bacterium; assembly: GCA_046485135.1. GTDB lineage: Bacteria > Chloroflexota > Anaerolineae > Anaerolineales > UBA4823 > CAZAQS01. Next base: position 4,357 of record JAWOHN010000201.1, read on the forward strand.
GTTTTCGGCGTATTGGACGGACTTGCCGAAATCACCCACTGCCGCGTAAATGCGCGAGATCTCCAGGTCAGGGATCGCGTCAGAAGGGTTGAGGGCGTTGGCCTGCGAGAAATACTCGATAGCCTGCCCGTAGTCGTCCAGGGCTCTGTAGTTGTATCCCAGTCCCATGTACAGGTCAGCGATATTTTTGTTGATATTGATGGCAGCCTTGTAGCTCTCGATGGCTTCCTGGTAATTACCGGTTTGGGTCAGCACGATGGCTCGACCGCGCAGGGGTTCCAACTGGCTGGGCGCCAGAGACACCGCCAGGCGCGATTCTTCGATGGCCTTCTCGCGGTCGCCGTACTCGCCGCGTACGATCAGCAGCTCGGCGTAAAAGGCGTGCGCCAGGGCGTTGTTTGGGTCCAGCTCCAGGGCTCGCTTGATGGACACTTCCGCCGGGAAATAATCCTTCAAGAAGGTCAAGGCCCAGCCGCGCACAGCGTGGGCATGGGCGTAGCTCTCATTGCCCAGCAGGGCTCGTTCGGCGCTTTCCAGCGCTTCCTCATACTGCTGGGCAAAGATCTGGGCGCGTGCCATTGCCACATAGTTCGCCCTGTTCTGCGGGTCGGCCTGGATGGCCTGGTCGTAGGCGCGGATAGCCGGCAGCAGCTTACCCTGTGAGAACAGGCTCTCAGCCTCGTTGATGAAGGCTTCTGGGCTGGTGGTAGGGGTAGGCGTGGGTCCGAGCATCATGGGTGTGTTCGGAATCACAAACTGGTTGAAGTAAATAGCCGCGCCGATCAGGATAACCAGCCCTGCCAGCCGCCAGGGGCTGGAGGGGCGCCGCGTGCGGCGGGTCATATTCCACTTATTGCCTCGCAGATACATACCTGCATCTTACCATTTTATGTGAAGCAGCGTCAAGGTGGGTGATTTTATCCTTATCCCAGGTTAATCCAAGTGTTTTCCTTGCCAATCCATCCCCTTGCGACTAGAATGGAGATCATGCGCTTCGAAGTGTTCAGCCTCTTCCCTGAAGTTTTCGAGCCTTATTTGGAGAGCAGCATCTTGCAGCGCGCTCGCCAGCGTGGACTGGTGCAGGTCCACCTGCATGATATCCGCGCCTGGACCTCCGACCGTCACCATGTGACGGATGACACCCCCTATGGCGGGGGTGGGGGTATGGTGATGAAGCCCGAGCCGATCTTTGCTGCAGTGGAGGGGGTTTTGGGCTCACCTCCGGCCTGTCCGGTATTTTTGTTGTCACCCCAAGGACGCACTTTCAACCAGTCGGTGGCCCAAGAGCTGGCCGATTTACCTGCTCCGCCCGGCGGCGACGGACCGCGCCTGGCCCTGCTGTGCGGGCGTTACGAAGGCGTGGATGAGCGGGTGCGCCAGCACCTGGTGACCGGAGAAATCTCTGTCGGCGACTATGTACTGAGCGGCGGCGAGCTGCCGGCGCTGGTGGTCATCGATGCCGTCACGCGCCTGGTCCCCGGTGTGCTGGGCGACCC
>JAWOHN010000235.1:0-19864 GCA_046485135.1 Anaerolineales bacterium
CGGTTGACCACGTCATCGGGGTCCATGCCCGGGGGCAGGGTGGTGACGCGGATATCTGCCTGCAGGCGGGCTTCGTGATGCAATAGACCGCGTGCATCGAAGACCGGGTCTTGCTCGTGGTCCATGGCCTGGCGGGCGATGGTCAGGCCGCGCAGGGTGGCCTTGTCGCCGGCCGCGTCGGAATCGAGCGCCAGTACGATGCGGCGGCTGAAGCGCTTGAGCAGGTACAGCTGGTGTTCGGTCAGGGCTGTGCCCATGGGTGATACGGCAGTATCGAAACCAGCTTGGTGCAGAGCGATCACATCCAGGTATCCCTCCACGATGACGGCCTGGTCCTGGGTGCGAATGGACTTGCGGGCGCGATCCAGGCCGTATAGCAGGCGGCCTTTGTCGAAGACGGGCGTCTGGGGGGAGTTTAGAAATTTGGGGACGTCATCGGGGTTCAGCACCCGCGCCCCAAAACCGGTCATGCGGCCGCGCTCGTCGCGGATGGGGAACATCAGCCGGTGACGAAAGCGGTCGTAGACTCCCGAGCTGGCGCCGGAATCACCGCCCCCCTCGCGCTGGGTGACCAGTCCCGCCTCCAGGAGCTGTTGTTCGGGGTAAGATTTTTGGGTGAAATGAGACAGGGCTGCTTCCCAGGAGGCAGGGGCGTAGCCTAACCCAAAGGCCTCTATCGTTTCATCCGTTAGCCCGCGCTGGTGCAGGTATTCCCGGGCGCCCGCGCCGGCAGGGGTATTTAGCAGGTGGTGGCGGTAAAAGATGACTGCTTCTTCCAATAACGCTCGCAGCTGATCGTATTCCTCGGCCGCAGCTTGCTGTTGGGGGGTAGGCGCTTTCAGTTCGACCCCGGCCTTCTCTGCCAGTACGCGCAGGGCCTCGCTGAAGTCGTAGCCCTCCCGCTTCATCAGAAAGCCAAAGATATCGCCGCCCTCGTTGCATTGCCCAAAGCAGCGCCAGGTGCCCGTTTCAGGGAAGACCACAAAGGCGGGTGTGCGCGTGTTGGTATGGAAGGGGCAAAATCCCGTGTAGCTCTTGCCCGAGCGGCGCAGCTGCACCGTCTCGGAGACCAGATCAACGATATCTACACGGGCCTTGATTTCGTCTATGGCTGTCATCGGTGCGCTTGGACCTCAGGTTGGGGATAGGATGGTCCCGGGTGGGTGGTATGATGCGCAGGGTGAAAAATGCTGGACTATGCTGGTGATTTAAATTATACCAGTTTGAGATTCCAGCGGTGCGTATGGATATCTCCTTAAAATCCCTCCAGTTTTGACATATCGGCCACGCCGTCTGCCAGGGCTGACAGGCGTTGGAGCAAACCCAGGCGGGCGTTGCGTTGGCGGCGGTCCTCGGTCATAACCAGCACATCATCGAAGAAGCGGTTGATGATGGGGATCATCGGTAACAGGGAGTTTAGAAAGTCATCGACAGAGCCGGCGCGGCGTGGGGCGGCTTCTACTTCTTCTATGGTTGCCAGCAAGTCGCGCTCAGCTGCCTCGACCAGGGCTTGTGGGTCAAGTGGATAGCGCTCAGGCTGGTCGCGGGTGATGCGCACGCAGCGGGCATACGCCGGTAGGATGGTGCGCCAGTCGGGTCGGGCTACCCAGGCGGTTAGTTGGGCGATCGCGCGCGCTGCGCCAGCCGGGTTCACGCCCTGGACCGTGATGACAGCGTCCACAATATCGTAACGATAGCCTTGTTCCTGCAGCAGGTTGCGCAGGCGTTCGCTGATGAAGCTCAGGCAGGCCGTCTGGCTCTCGGGTGAGACGGGGATGGGCAGGTGGGAGGCTGCCAGGTCAAGGGCCATACCCAGGTCGAAATCCTGGTCCAGCCCAATCAGCGCCTGTACCAAACCGAGTGCGGCGCGACGCTGGGCGAAGGGGTCCTTAGCGCCAGTGGGGGCCAGCCCAGCCGCAAATAAGCCGCTGAGAGTGTCCAGGCGATCAGCCAGGCCTACCGCCAGCCCCGGGCGAGATTGGGGCAGTTGGTCGCCTGATGAGCGGGGCAGGTAATGCTCGTAAATGGCCTCCGCCACTTCCGGGCTTTCGCCGGAGCGCAGGGCGTAGTAACGACCCATGCTGCCCTGCAAGGACGTCATCTCGATCACCATCTTGGTAGCCAGGTCAGCTTTGCACAGCTCGGCAGCCCGGCTGGCTATGGTAGACTCCTGCGGCGATAAGCCCAGGTAAGGTGCTAGCTGGTTGGTCAGGTTCTGTACCCGGCGGGCTTTGTCGTACATGGAACCGAGCTTGACCTGGAAGATGAGGGTCTTCAGGCGAGAAAGATGCTCGTACAGCGGGCGTTTGAGGTCCTCGTTGACGAAGAAGGCCGCGTCGCTGAAGCGGGCGCGAATGACATGCTGGTTGCCTTCCACGATCAGCTCCAAATCCTGTTCCGTCTGGCTCAGATCGCGGTTGGCAACGGCGATGAAATAGGGTAACAATGCGCCGTCCTTTTGAACTGGGAAGTAGCGCTGGTGCTTTTTCATCACTGAGATAAGCACTTCACGAGGCAGCTCTAGATGGGAAGCCTCGAAGGCGCCTAACACAGCCAGGGGCGCTTCGACCAGGTTGGTCACCTCCGCCAGCAAGGCCGGGTCAGCAGGGATGGTCCCACCCACCTGAGTTGCCAGGGCTTCAACCTGGGCCTGGATTCGTTGGCGTCGCTCGGACGGATCCAGCAGGATACCCTGCTCGGCCAGGTAAGCAAAATAGCTCTCAGGAGAATCAACTTGTAGCTCAGTTGGTTGGTGGAAGCGCAGGCCGCGCGTCCGCTTATCCGAATAAAGGCCGGCGTACTCAAAGCTAAGCGGCTGCCCGGCATACAGAGCCAGGAACCAGCGAATAGGCCGCGAGAAAGCCACGTTGGAACTGTTCCAGCGCATCGGTTTATCGAAGCGGAGCGAAGCCAGTAAACCAGGCAGAGCTTGGCTGAGCACTTCAGCGGCCGAACGACCGCTCTCTTGGATTACGGCAACGACGTAGCTGCCGCCGTCCATTTCCCGCGTTTGCAGGTCGTTGGGTTCCAAGCCCTTGCTGCGGGCAAAACCTAAGGCAGCCTGTGTGGGTTGACCTAACGCGTCAAAGGCGCGGGCGGCGGGCGGGCCTTTGACAACCTGTTCTCGGTCGGGCTGGCGCGGGGCTAACTCTTCAACAAATGCCACCAGGCGGCGAGGGGTGCCCTGGATATGGATTTGCCCGTGGGTCAGGCGTAGCTCGTCCAACAATGCAGGCAGGCGTGCTTCGAGCTGGCGCAAGGCCTCGTCCAGGTCACCGGTGGGCAATTCCTCCACCCCGATCTCGAGCAGGAAGGGAGCTACACCGGCGGTAGGAGTTGCCAGATGCTCAGGCGCGGTTGGGGCACCGGTTGTGCGAACGATGCTGCTATCACCCAGCCAGGGGTATTCCAGGCGCTGGCGCTGTTCAACGTAGGCTTCTGCTACCTGGCGGGCCAAATCGCGCATGCGCCCGAAGAAAGCTTGTCGCTCGGTAACGCCGATGACGCCGCGCGAATCAAGCACATTGAAGGTATGTGAACAGCGCAGGATGTAATCGTGGGCCGGCAGCACCAGATTCTGCGCCAGGCAGTCTTTGGCTTCCTGCTCGTACAGATCGTACATCTGGCGCAGGCGCTCAACGTCTGCCACCTCGAAATAATACTTGCTGTGCTCCTGCTCGGCCTGCAGATTTACATCGCCGGCGGTGAGGGTATCGTTCCAGCGGATATGGGTAAAGCCGTGCACCCGTTGCAGGGCGATGGCAATACGATCCAGACCGTAGGTGAGCTCAACAGAGACCGGGTCGCATAACTGCCCGCCGGCCTGCTGGAAATAGGTGAATTGGGTGATCTCCTGGCCATCCAGCCACACCTCCCAGCCCAGACCCCAGGCGCCCAGTGCGGGCGACTCCCAGTTGTCCTCGACGAAACGGATATCATGCCGGTGTGGGTCGATGCCGATCGCTTCCAACGAGCGCAGATAGATCTCTTGCGGGTTCCCGGGATCGGGTTTCAGGATGACCTGGAACTGGTAGTGCATCTGCATTCGGTTGGGGTTCTCGCCGTAACGAGCGTCATCCGGGCGGATGGATGGCTCGACATAGGCCACGTTCCATGGTTCCGGGCCAAGCACGCGCAAGAAGGTGGCTGGGTTGTAGGTGCCAGCTCCCACCTGGGTGTAGTAGGGTTGCCAGATCAGGCAGCCCTGGTCGGCCCAAAAGTGCTGCAGAGCCATGATAATGGATTGGAAGTCTAGCGGTTTGGTCATAAAGGGGAAGGTGTCCTTTGTTGAATGGCGGGAAAATCTGCCAAATTATAATCGCTTTAGTGGAGGAACGTGGGGAAAAGGCCGGTTAGGCTAAGAATAAGATAGCCACGCCACCGATGGTGGTAAGGGTGCCGAGCACTGCTCCCCAGTCGAATTTCTCCTTGAACACCAGCCAGCTCACCGGCAGGAGGAAAACCGGCGGCAGGGCGATCAGGGTGCTGGCAATGCCAACCTGCGTGTTTTGCAGGGCAAACAGGGATAGTGTCGCCCCTAAGACCGGACCCGTAAAGGCCGCCATGGTCAGCCAGCCCAGCACGTCTCGTCTTTGACGTACCCTGCGGAAAGTCTCTCTTGCTTTGCCTTGTAAGCCTGCCAGGGCCCATAGAACGATCACCGCTGCTAACATGCGGATGGAATTGCCCGCCAAGGGTGAAAAATTGTCTACCAAACCCTGCTTGGACAGAACGTAACCGACCGCCTGTCCGGCAGCTGCCCCCAGCCCGAACAGCGCCCCCTGAAACGGGCTACAGGTGGTCAGGCCAGCCTCATTCCTGCGCCGTAGGATCACTATGGCCACACCTGCCAATGTAACCATCACCCCCAACATTTGTACGGCACTTAAAATTTCGCCGAAGAAAATCCAGGCCAGCCCTGCGCTCATCAGAGGCGCCAGGCTCATCATCAACATGCCCCGCTGAGCGCCGATGCACAGGAAGCTTTGAAATAGCAGTACATCTCCCAGGGCATAGCCTATGGCTCCGGACAGGGCGAACCACAACCAGCGCTCTGCCCCGGCGTCCGTCGGCAGCAGGTAACCATAGAAAACCAGGTTCAGCAGCATCAGGAAGGCCAGCGCCAGCAAGACCCGCACGCGATTGACGACCAACGACCCGACTTGTTGGGTGGCCTTGGTGAACAGCACAGAGGTCCCGCTCCAGGCAATTGAGGTCAATAATCCTGCCATCTCGCCTAAATAGCTCACCGGTTCTCCTGTGTAGATCTTACTCTACCGTTGATTGGCTCGTTCACAAGCCAGGTGGGATTATACCAGTGCATGGCCTTGTCCATTCTCGTACATCCTGCTTATCTTTCCATCAGCCGAGAAAAAGAAACCCTTCAGATGTCTGCATCCTGAAGGGTTGTGGATCGGCAAATTGGAATTTTTATTCAGGGAATCTCTCCGGCTAATTCCTTGCTGATGACCTCGTAAAACACATCGAAGGGCTGGGCTCCGACCAGGGCGATGCCGTTGATGAAGAAGGTGGGCGTTGAGCTGATGCCCAGGTTAACGGCCCATTCCAGGTCGGCGATGACCTCATCCTGGTAGCGGCGGGTGCTAACGCATTCCTCAAAGGCCTCCATGTCCAAGTCCAGCTCTGCCGCGTAACCTAAATAGGTCTGGGCATTGAGCGTGGTGGTAGAGAAGAGCTTGCGGTGGAAATCCCAAAACTGTCCTTGCTCGTGGGCGCAGTTGGCTGCCTCGGCCGCCGGCGCGGCGTTGGGGTGGATATTGGTCAGCGGGAAATCGCGGTACACAAAGCGGATTTGCCCCGGGAAGGCTTCCATCAAGCGGTCAAAGGTCTCGTCGTGCCAGCGCTTGCAAAAGGGGCACTCATAGTCGCTGAACTCAATCAGGGTAATGGGCGCATCTTCAGGCCCGAGCACCGGATTACCTGCAATAGGAACGTTATAGCGCACGACCTGTTGGGATTGGCTCTCACCTGCCGTCACAGTGGCAGCTACCCCGGTGGCAATGGCTACGGCTGCCGGATCACCGTCTGATGGAGTGGTTTGGGCAGCCACGCGCGCTGCCACACCCTCTCCACGGATAAAGTAGCCCAGGAACATGCCCACGATGAGGGCAAGCGGGATCAGGATGAAATAGGGGCGCTGGCGCGGCGCCGGCAAGGGGTCACTGGGGAAGGGGGTTGGGTCCATGGTGGGGATTATATCATACGTATTTTCATGAGTATTATCGAATATGATGTCTCTTTGGGGGGAAACATCGTGCAGAGATTTGCCCTGCTAAAATACTTTAACCTGAAAGAGGGTTGGGGATGGAAATGTCGGGATTGTGTTCTTGAACGCGCGTCACGGCCACAGCAGAGAATAGAAACAACAGTCCGTAAATGGAAAACAGCACCACGTAACCCAGCCCTTCTATGGCCGGCATGTTGACGGTGAAATAATCAGCGATGGGGCCTCCGATATACGCCCCCACGGCGCCCGCGCCGGCTCCGGCAAGGTTAGAGATGCCCAGGTAGCGACCTGCCTCCAGCTTGGGGACAATATCGGTACCCAACGCCCAATTTGCGGTATAGAACAACCCGGTGGCAATGCCGATCAACGTACCGCCCACATAGATCAGGTTCAGGTTTGGCACCAGCAGAGCAACCAGCGTGCCCAGCGCTGCCATTACCCCGCTGAGGATCACCAGCGAGCGCCTGCCGAAACGGTCTGACAACCAGCCACTGGGTAGCGCCGACAACAGAATAAACACGCCCACCACCAGCATCAGGCGCGCCGCCGGACCGGCAGCAGTCTCGCGCTCGAAGCCCAGTCGCGCCTGGATGAAGTACACTGCAAAGGTGGACAAATTGGTGGCGCCCACTAGGAAGGCCAGGCGGTTGATCACCCACCAGGTGAAGGATGGATTCTGGCGGGCGGCTTCCAGCCCTACGCTCAAGCGCACGCTGGCGTAGACCCCCAGGCCAACCGACACCAGCATTGCCAAAAGACCGGCCGCGCCCATACCCATAACCAGGGTAGCGTCAGGCAGCCCAACCAACAGCTGTCCGATGATTTTTACCAGTGCGCCTGTGCCCAAGATGATGGCTGCAAATAAGGCTGTCATCAATCCCAGGCGCAGGATTGGTGCCCAGTCAAAGGGTGGGGGGGCGACTTTGAGCTGCTTTTCCGGCGTTAGCATAGCCAGCAAGGTGCTGACAGCCAGTACCGCCATGGCAGTCAAGATGCCGGCCCACATATTTCCCCGGCTGATCATGGTAGCAATTGTGAAAGAGACCAGGATCAAGGGCAAGGGCAATTCCAAAATTGCTTTGACGGCTGAGAACTTGCCCCGTTTTTCCGTAGGAATCAGGTCGGGTATCAGCCCCTGTTGGGCGCCGTGCGCCATATTGGCTGCTACTTGTGAGAAGATGGCCATGGCAAAAAGGAAGCTCAGCCCAGACGCGCCACTCATACCAGATGATACACCGATGCCGGTGATGAACAGCAGATTCAGCAGGGTGCCCAGGAAGATAAATGGGCGCCGCCGCCCCCAGCGCAAGCTGCTGCGATCAGAGAGCATGCCCATCAATGCCTGGGTCAGCAAGGCCACCATCAGCGTCACCAGACGCAAACGTCCCAGAACCTCGCCCTTGACCGCTTCGCCTACAAACATCTGCACCAGCAGTGGGAAGACCAGGCCATTGGTCTGTGAGACGGTGGTGGAACCGAGATAATAGATGTTGATGGTGATATAGTCGTACCAGCGTATACCCTGGCTGGTCGGTGGGGTTTCCTGCAGAGGGATGGCCTGTTCCATAATGCTGGACCTCCTGTACAATTTTTTATTGGATAACTTAGCAAAGAACGTTTTGCAGGTTTACGAATAAAAGCTTGTAATTTGATCTACCGGGGATGTTTAGGACCGAGTTGTCCGGGTTGCAAGTAGAGATCGTTTCAGCAAAAGATGCTCCACAGTGGTGGATTATGGAGAAATTGTAACAGGAAAACTGCCGACTCAGTCACTCTCAACGCGAGTGCAGCAACTGCGTCTGGAGGCTCGAACCCGCTGTAGAAAACGCAGGGTCAGCTCAGCCACTTGCTCCAGCTCGTTATCGAGAATAACACAATGGGTGGAATTTTCCATCCAATGGATTTCCTTGATCTCAGAGCGGGTTTTGCTAGCGATGGTGTCCGGCACGGACGGGTGGACCGAAAAGTCGCGCCGCCCTTGCACGACCAGCAACGGCTGCTGAATGGCGGGCAGACGCTGGCGAACCTGGCTGGACAGTTTGAAAAGCTGGGCAGCAGCCGGGAGTGGATAAACCGGATAACCCTGCCAGCGAGCGTCGGTAGTTGGGGTGGAGACTGGCTTCTTACGCACCGTTTGAATGAATGGCGAAAGCAGCAGCCCGGCCAAAGGGGTAAAGCGGGCGTAGCTTTTTAAAGCGGGGGCATACAGCAGCAATCCAGCAATTTCAGGTTGCTGGCTGGCCAGGTAGAGCGCCAGCAACCCGCCCATTGATTCCCCGCCCACAAAGACAGTCAAGCAGAGTTCTGTCAAGCGCTGGTAAGCGTCATAGGCAGCTGCAGCCCAATCCTGCCAGCTGGAACGGTTAGCCTGCTCGGGTGTGGTTCCGAAGCCGGGCAGCAGCGGTCCGGACACTGTATAACCGTTTTGATGGAGCAGTTTTGCCAGCGGGCGCACCTCGGCTGTAGTGGCGGTGAAGCCGTGCAAAAGCAGGATTCCAAACGGCCCACCTTCCCAGGTGAAGGTATCTCCCTCTAAATGGGGATTTTGCAGCGCAAGCTTGCCCTTCATCCGGCATTCAACCACAACCAGTAGGCCATCAGCCCGAGCAGCACCAGCAGGAGCAGCGCGCCCAGGGCTACCATGGCTACTTTGAGATCGTCGCGTGGTTTGGCTCCTGCCACCTTGCCGGTCTGTCCGTTGACCAGCAAGTGATAGTCTTTTCCATGAAACTGGTAGGTGCCCACCCATAGCGGCAGGAGCACGTTCTTGAAGGTGCCGCCGCTCCATTTACCCGCGGCAACCCGGATATCCCTTTTTTCCCGTCCGGGCTCGATCGAGATCGACAGGCGCCGGCGTACGCGCGCAGCTACTTTTTCGCGTGCTTTAAGCGAAGCCTCTGCCAGGGGCCGGTCGTAGCTGATGGCCGGCCAGCCGGCCAGATGCTCCGGCTTGAACTCGACCACCTCCTTCAGCAGGAATGGCTCGATGGCTGCAATTTCGTCTTCTTCTAGTATGCTCAACCCTGGTACCAGCTCGTCATCATACATCTCGAAATCCGAACCGCTGCGGAGGACCCAGTGGGGTGAGTCGTTGGCGCTGACGTTGACCTCGCAGGACCAGGGCAACTCTAGCGTGCCATCGAAGGTCCAAAAAGGGTAGTAAGCCAGGCGCAGGTCAAAACCGTAGGCGTCCCTCATCAGGTTGTCGGGAGCGAACAAGCCCTTGCCCAGCCACTCCTGGATCTGCCGGCGGGCCGCTTTAGCGTCCAGTTTTGCCAGGCCAATTACATGTGGTTCGATAAACTCAACTGCTTCGGGGGAGTCGAGCAGGTGGTTAGAGCCGCAATAGCTGCAACGGTTGGCCAGGTGACCGGGATCCAGCAAGGCCACTGCCCCGCAACTCTGGCAGGTGACGCGCTTGCGGGCCTCTGCCCAACGGTGGGCGCGGGTGGTGGGAAGCACAAAATCCATAACCTGCTCGGCTGTGTCAGCCGCCTGGATGGATTCCACATGCTGTGTTTTCCCGCAATAACTGCAGGTCAGGTTGGAGGTGCGTGGGTTGAAGTACATGCGCCCACCGCATTGCGGGCAATGGAAAGACTGCCCGGCAACCTCTTCGGGTTCTGTTGGCCGCAGGGGCGCGACCCTTTCACCCTGTGGCACCAGACGATCAAGATCAATTTTCCCCGAAAGCAGCACCAGCTCGCGTCTGGCGGCTTCATTGCCCGGCTCAGCTGCTACGGCATATTCCAGGTACTTGCGCCTTTCATCTGGATCTTCGGCCAGGTTGGCAAGCCATAGCCAGGGGCGGGCGTCGCTAACCTTGAGCTGAACGGCGTTTTCAAGCAGCCCGCGGGCCAGTTTGTTGTGCCCGTTTTTGGCAGCGGTAATGCCATCTCTCACCAGCTCTTCGAAACGGCGGTCATTGGAAGATTCAAAGGAATGATACATAAGCGTGCACCCGGGATCGATGTGATGGGTATCTTCATACCAAGTCTATCCGGATGTAGGCTGGCTGTCAATTAAAACCGTCCATCACTTGGCATGGTAGAATGGCAGGGTTTGAGGCGGAGGCTTAAAGATAAATAATCTCTTGTTTCGTTTCCGTCAATTTTTACCCTACCTAGCTCTGGCAATTGGCGTCCTTTCGTTGGGTTTTTCAGCTTTGTTTGTGCGTTGGGCGAACGTGCCAGGGCCGGTGATGGGTGTTTACCGCCTGGGCATTGCCAGCCTGGTGATGGCGCCGCTCTTCATATTTCGGCGGTGGGGGAAGGCGCGTCTGACGAAATGGGCGTTGTTTTTCGCTTTACTGGGTGGTCTGTTGACCGCCCTGGATCATGCCTTCTGGAACACAGCCGTGCTGTATACCACGGCAGCGAATGCGACCCTGTTTGGTAACACTGCCCCGTTGTGGGTGGCGTTGATAGCCTGGTTGATCTTCAAAGAGCGGCTTAAGCCCATGTTCTGGATTGGGTTGGCCCTGACCCTGACCGGGGCAGCGATTGTGTTAGGGAGCGATTTCCTGCTGCATCCAGACCTGGGAACCGGTGACATGATCGCGCTGGGAGCAGCAATTTTCTATGGCGGCTATTTATTGGTGACCCAGCGGGGCAGGCAGCACTTAGACACGCTTTCCTATGTGTGGCTGGTCTCGTTGAGCAGCGCTTTGATTTTGTTGGGTGTCTCATTGGGGCTGGAATTACCCTTGACCGGCTTCTCCTCCCAGACATACCTGGCTTTCCTGGGAGCGGCGCTGGTTTCGCAGGTGTTGGGTTATCTGGCGGTAGCTTATGCCTTGGGTCACCTACCAGCTTCCCTGGTATCGCCGACGCTGATTGGGCAGCCGGTGGTGACAGCTCTGCTATCGATCCCCTTCTTGGGCGAGGTCATGTCACCAGCCCAATGGATCGGTGGTGTTGGGGTCTTGGCGGGTATTTACCTGGTCCACCATAACCGCCAAGAAACAACGTCTGCCTTGGGTGAGGAGATTGCCCTGACTTAGATCACTGCTACCGTCCCGCGCAGTCCTCCAATTGCCTTCATGTTCACCAAAAACTTGCGGAACGATATATTACGTGAATTCGGATGTGATGAATTATTAGAGGTGTGTTGGGATCATCATGACAGTTAAGAGTTACAAAGGCTGGCGCCTGGCAGTGTGTGGGTTCCTGGTGCTGTTAGCTGGCTTGCTGGCTGTACAAACCAGCGGTCTGGTACTGCCTGCTGCTGGGGCTGCCCCAGCGCCTGCGACAGGTCCGGTTTTAGGCCGCAAGGCGGTTTTGGAGTACTTATTCCGGAACCAGGAATTGGCAGACATGGCTGTTCAGGAGCTAGCTCTGAGCGCGGCTGAGTTGTCTGCCATCAAAGAGCTGGCCCGCCAAGAAGGGGACCAGTTACGCGCGCTCCAGTCCACCAGCGAGACGCTTGTCTCTGACACGCGCTTAAGTGTGGCTGACAAACAGATAGCCTTACGAGCCGCTGGCTACCAGGACCGGTTTGACCAGATCTTGCAGGGTCACCAGGCGGCCCTGCAGCAGGTTTTGAATCAAGATGCCTATACTCGTCTGGTGGAATGGATCGAGAGGCGCTGGCAGGTGGAGCGCGCCCTGCATGGGTCCCCACAAATGCCTGCCGACCAAGTCAGCGGTCCCCGCACTTATACGGTTTTTGCAACCCGTTATGATGCCGGCGGCGCGTATACTGTTGCCTTGCCGGATAAATGCGTTAAATTTGCCAACGCCGGGATTGCCTCTCAAACCGAGTGTACGAATTACGGCTATGCGGACGGGGCGAATTACTCGATCAGCATCGCCTATAAAGGCAGGAGCGTGACCGTCAGGCCGCTGGAAGCCGGTCCCTGGAATATTGATGACACCTTTTGGGCTACTGCCGGCGACCCTACCCCGCGACGTATGTTTGCAGATCTGCCTTTGGGAGTTCCGCAAGCTCAGGCGGCTTATTTCGATAATTACAATGGTGGTTTAGACCAATTTGGGCGCAAGGTCAACCAACCATTTGCTATCGACCTGTCTTATGATGTAGCGCGCGATCTGGGGTTCACCGGTAGGGATTGGGTGGACGTGACTTTCATCTGGACCGCTGGGTGGGGCGCCCCGGATTCTCCTTCCGGAGAGGCTGCTCCAGGAGTACCGCAGATCATCATTCCGGTGGCGACCGGCACCCCAGATGCAGATGGGCAATTATTTCACGACGTACAGCCTGGACAGACGCTGTGGGCTATTGCACTGGCATACGAGGTTACCATCGACGATCTGGAAGCCTGGAATAACCTTTCGCGCCAAGACAGCCTGTTGATCGGGCAGCGACTGATCATCCCCGATAGCAATACCAAGATTCAAGGTACGCCCACTCCAGTGGGAATGATCCTGGTTGAGGACGGACGTATTATCCATCTGGTCCAGCCGGACGAAAACCTGATCATGATCGCCGAGCGCTATGGGGTAGAGCTCGAGACGATCCTGAGGCTGAACGATATCCAAGCGGATCAGCCGCTGCAAATCGGGCAGCAGTTATTGATCCAAGCCCCCAGGGATGCGCCTGCACGCCCACTGACCGCCATCGAAAAGCTCACCCCACACAGCGACGGTAGGTACTATCATATTATTGCTGAGGGGGAGAGCCTGTCTTCGATCGCTGATTTGTACGAAATCTCTTTACCTGACCTGATGAGCTGGAATGAGCTGGGCGAAGCTGCGGTCATCCAGCCGGGGGTGATGTTGCTGTTGCAGGTGACGCCACCCGCTACTGCAACAGCTACGCCAGCCCCGCGTACTGCCACACCCGCGGCTACCCCAACCGCTTCGGTCACGCTGGCACCCACGCGCACGTTGGAGGCTGCGAGTATGCTGATCAGTTCCCCCACTGCGCCAGCCGACGCAGCTCCTGCGGAAAGTGGGAGCTGGATTTTATGGGCAGCGGGAATTTTGGTAGCAGCGGCGGTGCTGTTTTTGGTGTTGAACCGGTCAAGCAGGAATGGAAATGTTTAATCCATAAATTTCCGGTTAAACCGCTTGGATAAGTAGGGGGCTGGCCTAACAGTTCCGGTAGTTGAGCCCGCTCGTACATCGAAAAGCGAATGCCATCGTGCTTGAACTCAGCATAGGCACCAGCGCCATCTAAATCGATCTCGAAACCGAGCACGTCTCGATAGAAAATATCATCTGGTGAAGATCCTGCACAAATAACCTCCAGGTTAATAAGGAGATATCTTACCCAAGAATGCGATCCTCAATACTGGTTGATTAATTTTAATTGGTGCACCCTGACTACGAAAATGCCCAGGCAACGACATCAGTCAATCGTTTCCCGAAGCGAGTGGGGGGTATGCCAATCAAACCAACGGTGGGGCAGGCTTATTCTCTGCATGCGCAGAGGTTAGTGTGCGAGCTGCAGTCTGGCGCGCTGCCAGATAATCCAAGACCAGGACCAAAGCAAAGCCTGCCAACATCAACAGGACAGCGCTAAAAAATTCAGTGTCGTAGGCAGGCGGCAGGACATTCAATTCCTGGATTCCTTCGCTGAGCTTCCATGGCCAGACTTTGCGCAGCGCGCCTAAAATCAGGCCGGTCAGTGCAGCCACTGTGTAATCATGGTAGCCTTGGAACAACCAACGCAGGACACGGGCAAATGAGATCAACCCAACCGCTGCACCAGCAATCACGATCAGCAGGGTCAGGATATCGCCGTTCACAACCGCGTTCAAGACGTATTGGTACTTGCCTAATAGCACCAAGATAAAAGCACCCGAGATGCCTGGTAAGATCATAGCGGTGATTGCCAGGGCGCCGCTGAGAAACAGGAACCAGGGTTCTTCGGGCGTCTCGACCGGCACCAACCCGACCAGGGTATAGGATCCGAGCGCGGCCAGGGCGGTGATCAGCAGTATGCCGGGCGTCCAGCGCGAGACGCGCTTACGCACCACAACCACGGAGGCCAGCACCAGCCCGAAGAAAAAAGCCCATACCAGCACCGGGTAGGTATGCAATGCATGGTTAAGCAAGCGCGCCAGAGTCAGGATGGCGGTGGCGATGCCAAGCACAAGAGCAAGGACAAACCGCCAGGGCACACCAGCAAAGGCTTCCCGGAAGCGCAGTGATAGAATGCGCCGGATAAAGGTCAGGTCAACTGAATGGATGGCCTGGATCAACTCTTCATAAATGCCCAGGATGAAGGCCATGGTGCCGCCAGAGACACCAGGGACCACGTCGGCTGCGCCCATGGCAAAGCCGCGCGCGGCCACCCAAAAATAATCGCGCAGACCTTGGCGACTGTTAGTAGATGGTTTAAACTCCATATAGAATGATTCCTCTCGCTAATTATATCTCACCTGGAATATGCGAACAGGTTCAGGCTGGCGGTTGCGCTGGCTTTGCAATACGGTAGTACCGGATTTGAGGTGAGGACGCGCTGATCATTTTTTCGTAAATTTCCCCTGACCATCGTTCAACCAGACCAGAATACCATGATTTACACTACCGGCAAAGATATCCAGGAAACCATCCCCGTTTAGATCGCCCACGGCTAGAGCATGTTGTGGCTTGAAGGAGAATTGTGGACCGGAGGTAAACTGAGCCAATCCGTCGTTCTTCCAGATCCTAGCCCGGTTATGTCCAACCGCCAAAACATCCAATTTGCCGTCGCCGTTAAAATCTACCAGGTAGAGATCGCGGGTTTGGGAGCTGTCTCCGAACTGGCTGTTCAGGAGAAATTCGCCTTCTATCCAACCTTGCTGACCGCCTCGGTTAAGCCAGACCTCATCTTTACCTTCGTTGCCAACGATGGCATCCAGATCACCGTCGCCGTCCAAATCACCCAGGACAACAGACAAACTCATCGCTTCTCCTAGGGTCTGGTGGCTCATGGTAAAAATGCCCTGTCCATTATTGAACCAGATGGTGTTGGCCTGAAAGCGGTCGAGATCGTGGGTATTCCCGACCAGAGAGCTATGGTTGGCAAAAAATGCATCCAGGTACCCGTTTCCATTCAGATCGCCCAGGGCAATAGCTTTGGTACCGAGGATGTCAAACCACTGCTCGCTGTGAATGTACTCACCTTGGCCATCGCTGATCCAGAGAGAATCTTGGGCTGGATAAAATCTTTGGCGGCCATCGTCCCATGTTCGGCCTGCCCCGCAGCAGCCGCCTCCCAGCACATCCAGCCAACCATCGTTGTTCACATCTCCTACCGCAGGGGCCAGAATATAGGAGCCACTCTCTCGCTGGCCCAGGCTCCTCGAGGCTGCTCCAAAAACTCCCTGTCCGTCATTGCGATAAATCGTGATTTCACCGGTATTGGACACCATTGCATCCAAATGGCCATCATTATCCATGTCAGCCAGGAGTACATAGCGGCTCTCGCGCTTGCCAATCTGCTGGCCGCTATCCTGGAAATTTCCGGCGCCATCGTTCAACCAGATCGTGTTAGGTACAGGGACTTCGTTCTCACCGTTGGCCAGAAATGCGTCCAGATGACCGTTACCATTCAGATCGCCCAGGCCTACGGCATAAGTCTGCGGGCCAATGCTGAAGGGCCAGTTTTTGGCTCCTTCAGGTGCGCAGGCTGAGAGCAGCAGAATACATAGGAGGAAGATTACGTTCCAAACCCGGCTATTTAGTCCAAACCTAGACCTTGAAAATACCATCTTACCTTCATAAATGATACCCGCACATGCAATTGGTTGTAGCCCTTCAGGTGTTACCGTAGGAGATCCTAGATTAAGGTTACGAGTGTGTGTGCCTGTTCGCCATTTTATTCTAACATTGTAAAGGCCGGATCGGATGGTTTTTGTCCATAATCCAAATTGGTTACCCGTGTCTGTTCTTGATAAAGTTCAGGTGGCGAGAATGAAAGACTTCGGTGTGATGAAACTTGCTGTTATTTTCGGACGTAGGACTCGCAAGGACTTTGTTGACCTGTACTTCATCCTGCATATGTATCCTTAGAAGATTTGTTTCAGTTGAAAAAGACAAGGGCTGCCCGAAATTAATCTGGGCAGCCCTTCCGGATTTAAGGTTTAATTGATCTGACTGAAGTTAAAGTCTCAGCTCTGCTTTGACCATTTCGCCGTCTCCATTGGGAGAAAGAGTAAAGCCCAGCTCGCCGGTAATTTTTTGCATCACCTCGTTATCGGGGGTGATAATGGCCTCCATGCGGTAGATCTTCTCTTCCCGCGCGACATCGATCAGGCGACGCAGCAGCTCTCTCCCCAGCCCCATCCCCTGGCAGTGATCGCTGACCAGGATGCTGAAACGGGCTTCATCCAGGCAGTGCAGCTTGCTCAGACGACCTGCGCCAAGAATAACGGTTTCACCCTTCTCTTTGTCCTCATACTCTACCACCAGGGTGATCTCGCGGTCGTAGTCGCAGTGGCAAATGCGTGCCAGGCGGTCATGTGCGACGCGCGCATCCAGCATGACAGGACCCAGGTAGCGCAGATAGACAGTGCGGTCTGAGAGAGTCTCGTGGAATTTCACCAGCGGCAGCTCATCCTCCGGTCGCACCGGGCGGATGGTGACGTCCAGACCGTTGCGAGTCTTCCAGGTGGTCACATATTGCTCCGGATAAGGACGTATAGCCAGGGCGGGCAAGCTTGCCTCGCTGACGTCCGCTTCGTAGATCACCACGCGTGCATCCAAGGCTAGCAAGCGCTCCGGTGAGGCCAGCAACGGGTTGATGTCGAGCTCCTTGATCCAGGGCTGTTCGGAGACCAGCTGGCTGAAATGCACCATAAGTTGTTCAAGAGCGCGCATATCAACTGGCTGGCGACCGCGCACGCCCTTGAGAGCCTGATAGATACGGGTGCGCTCCATCATGCGGCGAGCCAGGGTTGTGTTGAGCGGCGGTAAACCCAAGGAGCGGTCTTTAAATACCTCCACCAGCGACCCACCCAGACCAAACAGCAAGACCGGCCCGAATTGCGGGTCGATGCTGCTACCCAGGATCAGCTCATAACCCTCCAGCTTGGACATGGGCTGGACGGTCACGCCCAGGAAGTGCTCGGCGCCGGCCTTTTCGGTTACCGATGTCTGGATACTGCGGTAAGCCTGCCGGATGGCGTCCTCATCAGCGAGATTCAGCAAAACGCCGCCAACGTCGGTCTTGTGAGTGATGGTTTCGGAATGTATTTTGAGCACCACCGGATAGCCGATCTCGGCGGCTGCCTTGGCGGCTTCGTCTTCACTGGTCGCGATGCGGGTCTCAACCGTGGGAATGCCGTAGGCTGACAGCAACTGCTTGGATTCGTATTCGGTCAGTATGGTGCGGCCTGCCTGGCGGGCATGCGCGATGATCTGGGAAGCCAATTCTTTATCAGGAACGAAGCCGTTATTGCCATGCAAGGTGGGCGTCTCGTACAGGCTTTTCAAGTTCTCTGCGAACTGAGCCATGTAGGCAAACATGCGCGCGGCCGTGTCGGGGTAGGGGAAAGTGGGGATATTAGCCCGGTTAAGGATCATCTCGCCGGCCTCTACGTCCTCACCGCCCATCCAACTGGCCAGAATGGGCTTGCTGAAGGTCTTGGCAAAAGGCTTGAGCTCTTCGGCAGTTTGGGTGGGGTCGGTCATGGATTGTGGGGTTAAGATGACCAGCATGCCGTCGCTGTTGGGGTCGCGGGCGGCGATGTCCAGGGCTTTGGCGTAGCGCTCGGGACTGCCATCACCAAGGATATCGACCGGGTTGTTGCGGCTCCAGGCAGCCGGGAGCAGCTCGTTGAAGGCCGCCATGGTCTCATCTGATAGCTCGGCCAGCTCACCGCCGTTGGTGATGAGCGCATCGGTCGCCAGCACGCCCGGCCCGCCGGCGTTGGTGAGGATGGTCAGACGCCGTCCCTCAGGGCGGGGCTGCTTGGCCAGGACATTGGCCATATAGAATAGCTCAGCGATGCTGTTGACGCGCAGGACGCCGCTCCGCCGGAAGGCGACCTCCAGAACCTCATCGCTGCCGGTCAGTGAGCCGGTGTGAGAGGCGGCCGCTTTGGCCGCGCCGGCTGTGCGACCGGGCTTGATGACGATAATGGGCTTGGTCAGGGCCACCTCGCGAGCAGCGGACAGAAAAGCGCGCGCGTCACCGATGGTTTCCATATAAATAACGATGCTCTCGGTGTTGGGGTCGTCGCCCAGGTAGTAGATCAGATCGCCCCAGTTCACGTCTAACATCGAACCGATGGAGACAAAGGAGCTGAAGCCAACGTTCTCCTTAAGGCTCCAGTCCAGGACGGCAGTGCACAGGGCGCCGCTTTGGCTGATAAAGCCCACATTGCCTTTGCGGGCCATGGCGCTGGCAAAGGTGGCGTTCATACCGCTGGTGGGGCTCATCACACCCAGGCAGTTCGGGCCGATGATACGCATATCCCCGCGGCGGGCATGGTTCATGATCTCCTGCTCCAGCTCAACGCCTTCGGGCCCGGTCTCTTTGAAGCCGGCAGAGATGATGATGGCGCCTTTCACGCCAACGTCCACACACTCGCTGATGATGCCGGGAACAGAACGGGCGGGGGTGGTGATCACTACCAGGTCGACTTTCTCGGGTACAGCGGAAATACTGGGATAGGCCTTGACGCCCAATACGCTGGAACGCTTGGGATTGACGGGGAAGACCGGCCCACCGAAGGGGCTGCTGATCAGGTTCCACAGGACCGTACGCCCGACCGTGCCAGGGGTTTCGGTTGCTCCAATAACGGCCACGTTCTTGGGCGCAAATAATATGTCGAGGGGTTGTTTTTCGTAATGCAGGACGTCATGCACAGGGTCCAGGGTAGGTAACTTGGTTTTATCCATTCCGCTTGTACTCCAATGAATTCATTAAGGCTTTCAAAAGCTGGGAAATTGGGCAGGGGGCTGTCCATCCCCAGAATTAGATTTGATGGCAATGCTATTTGTGCAATTCGGCACAATTCTATATTCTAAACCCAACCCCCTGGCATGTTCGGTGACAAACGTACTATACCTGGTAGGAAGAAGTACCCTTTTATTAACCAAAAAGTTAGCCTGCAGGAGGGCATGAGCGCTTTTGCAGGCCAACTTTTTTGATCATCTTATCAGCGCAGAGATCAAGTTATATGGCTATATAGCTCCTTTATTTCATCGATGATAAAATCCGGCACAGCGGCCTCCAGGTCAGCGCGCTGGCCGAGACCATAGGTGACCGCACAGGTGAGGGCGCCGGCAGCCTTGCCGGTCTGGATGTCGGTAGGCATATCCCCTACCATAATCAGTCGCTGCGGATCAGTTTGAGTTTCCTGCAGAATTTTGATGATCGACTCGGGATGCGGCTTGCGGTGGGTGATTGATTCGGGCCCAACTACGATTGAGATATAGGGGTCGATTTCCAAGCCGGACAGGATCGCATGGGTGATCGACTCGGGCTTTTGGGTGGCGATGGCTAAGGTCTTGCCGGCATGATGATAAAACTGCAACACCTCCCTGACGCCCGGGTAGAGACAGGTATCCACCAGGTAAAACTCGCTGTAGCGCTGCAGGAACATGGGCAGCGCCTGGTCGAGCAGGTCGACATGATCTTCCCCCAGGCTATCCTCAACGAGCTTACCAGCTCCCCGCCCGATGAAGCTGATAATGGTTTCGGGGGACAACTCCCGCAGGC
>JAWOHN010000001.1:0-12171 GCA_046485135.1 Anaerolineales bacterium
GTGGATACCCTGCAAAAGAGAGCTGGGAAAGTGAAATGAGCTGGGAAGCGAAAAATGAGCAAATGGGTTGAACGGATCTTGATTGCTGTGGTTGTTTTCTATGTCTTGGCGCTGATCCTTGCCCCCATCCTGGCGCTGGTTTCAGGGGCGTTTGGCAACGGGCTGGGGGCAGTCCTGGAATCAATCTCTCAGCCGGAGGTATTATCTTCATTCATTCGGACACTGTGGATTGGCCTGCTGGTGGTAGCCGTTCATGTTGCCTTTGGCACAGCGGTTTCCTGGGTGATCGTCCGCCAACGCTTTCCTGGGCAAGGCTTGTTGAACGCCCTGATCGACATGCCCTTTGCCGTCTCCCCGGTGGTGGTAGGCTATATGCTGCTGCTGCTCTTCGGTCGCAATGGTTGGTTTGCGCCGGTTCTGGAGGCGTTGGATATTCGCGTCGCCTTCGCCATGCCCGGGATGGTGCTGGCAACCCTGTTCGTCACCCTGCCCTTCATGGTACGCGAGCTGGTGCCGGTATTGGAAAATTTCAACATTCAACAGGAGAAAGCCGCCGCCACGTTGGGAGCGAATGGTTGGCAGATTTTCTGGCGCGTGACCCTACCGGCCTTGCGTTGGGGCTTTATCTACGGGATCACATTGACCTTTGCCCGCGCATTGGGGGAGTTTGGCGCTGTCCTGGTCATTGGCGGCGGCATCCAGGGCCGTACTGAAACCGCCACACTGTATATCTACCGCGCCCTTGATGAAAGGCAGTATATCGGCGCGTACAGCGCCGCCCTGGTCCTTGGGCTCTTGTCCTTCCTGCTGGTCATAGGCACCGATTTTCTGCGCAAGACGAGAAAGATGGAGGGCGAATCCATTACCTGATCTACCCCCTGTGATGGACACCCCCTTATTCGTATGTGGCAAAGATCTCTTTCGATTCAAGCAAATCTTTGCCATCGATCGTTTCTAAACGGTAGCCAAGCTCCGCCAGCAAACGGCAGCATTCTGCATGCAGTTTACTGCCATGCGTATCCAGGAAAAGGGTCGGGTGGCAGCGCTCCATTAACCGCTGGGCTCCAGCAAAAGCACGCAGCTCGGCTCCTTCCACATCAACTTTCATATATTGGGGCTCCGGCAGCTCGCCGCTCTCCACCAGGTCGTCCAACCTGACTGCCTGTACCTGCAGCCCGCCGTCCTCAGCCAGCCTTCCCCTGGCCCGGCTTGGCCCTTCCTTAAAGGAAAGCGTCCCTGCCTGGTCGGATACAGCCGCCTCGACTACAGTCACGTTGCTGATCCCATTTAATCTCAAATGCTCTTTCAGGTAATACAGATTGCGCGGCAGGGGCTCGAAAACAACCACCCTGCCCTCCTGCCCCACTAAAACCGAGGCCAGCAGGGTGTAATAGCCGACAAACCCCCCCACATCGTAAACCACGCTGCCCGGCGGGATCACGCGCTCGAACAGCAGGCGTTTCTTGAACTCATAACTGCCCAGCCAGTAGCCGTGGTTAGCCGAGCCCACGATCCACTTTTTCCCTTTGAAGCGTCCCTGCAGAATAGGCACTGCCGCATCTTTGGGGATCAAGCGCAGCGGGTAACGGATCAACCTGCCCAGCAGGCTGCTCTTGGGTATGCCGGAGAGATTCATATAGGCTATCCTCAAACTTACAAATCCTTGCCTCAATACGTGGTTGGCCGAGATTGGACCCCGGAGTACTTAAGCGCAATTTGCTGAAGTGAGCCAAGAGCATAAGGACGCCAACAAAGGGCTAGGCAAAGGTCAAAATTAGAACGGAGATAACAGCAAAAGCAGATAGAAATAGCCCAATTACCAGTGCTGCGGTGTTGATAAATGAGCGTTTCTCAGTTGTGGTAACTTCTTTGATAAACACATAACGAATAATGAGCAAAATCAAAGCATAAATTCCTACTACCATGGTACAAACCCCGTTAATGAGGAACTTGCTAGTACCGCACAAGCCTATGAAAAGCGAATCCTCACAGGGCATTTGCATCACCATCAAAGCACACATCAAATAAATGATCGCAACAATAAACAGCGATAGCTGCCATGGCAAAAATCGAGGAAATGAATTTGTCATGTTCTTTCAATCTAAAAGTGTTTATTTAAAGTATTTCTGGTTAGACGCTTTCATTCTACTGCGATATACTGAAATGATATTATCATAAGTTTATGCGATGCAACTACATTGACAACGTCATGTTCGAAAAGATTTCCCGATTTGGGGTGTGTAGACTCCAAGAAGACCGAGCTTGCAGTTCGAGAGTTAACTTAGGAGTTGTTGATCAATTTCCTTTGATTTCTCCCGTTGTTTGATCATCTGTTGACATTCTGCGAGGTTTCGAATAATAATTGATCATTGAACCGATAACCGCTTTTGCAAAAAATAACCTAAAAAACAAACCTATGAACGGATGAGCATTTACAAAAGTAGAATACAACCAAAACAATAATCCAGGATAGGGGAGATATCTATGCAAATCACGAAGACCGAAGTCGTTCCCACTCAGTTGAACCTGGCCCAGCCGGTGCGTATGGCGGGTATTCCAGAAATTCACTCGATCACGGCCATCTTCGTCAGGCTGGAAACGCGTGACGGAAATTGCGCTTGGGGCTGCGCGGTCGCTCACCCCGACCTGACCGGAGAAAAGCCAGAAGACGCCTTGCCGGCCTGCCAGGCCTGCGCTGACAGAGCCATCGACCTGCATCCGTTCAACATTGAATATTCCCTGGCAGAGCTGGCTCCGCTGGCAGCCGGATCTGCGGCTGCCCAATGCGCCTTCGATCTGGCTTTCTATGACCTGCTCGGCCTGGTAGCCGGGATGCCCTTGCACCGGCTTTTAGGTGGCTTCCGTAGTCGCATCCAGACCTCTGCGACCATTCCCATTTCGAGCATCCAGGAGAGTGTTGAGATCGCCCAACGGAGAGCAGCCCATGGTTTTCGAATCTTGAAGATCAAAGGCGGCCAAAACCCGCACGAAGATGTGCGCCGGGTACGCGCCATCCATCGCGCCTTGCCATTTCACCTGCTGCGCCTGGATGCAGATGGCGGTTACACGGTGGAGCAGACCCTGGAAGTCGCCCGGGCCTTGAAAAACGAGCTTGAGTTCCTCGAACAACCCACTCCGGCAGGAGATTTGGAGGGCATGCGCCAGGCCAGCCTCAACAGCCCGGTACCCGTCCTGGCCGATCAGAGCACCTGCGGTCCCGCCTCGGCTTTGGAGCTAGCCAGTGGAAAGATGGTCAGTGGGTTGAGCGTCAAGATGGCCACCTGCGGCGGGTTGAGCGGCGCGCGCCAGATCGATGCCATCGCCCGCGCGGCCCGCCTGACTACCCTGGTCGGCTGTGTGATCGAGCCGGCTTTGCTGATCGCGGCCGGGCTGGCCTTCGCTTTGTCCAGCCCCAATGTGCGCTACGGCGACCTGGATGGGCATCTTGACCTGGCAGAGGACCCGACCGTGCCCGGCTTCATTCTGGAAGAGGGCTGGCTGGTGGCTTCGGATGTCCCCGGTCTGGGCTGTACGGTAAATTTAGGATGAGGACAAAGGCTATGCGCACACTGCTGTTGATGTTGCTAGGGACCTTTTTACTGGCAGCCGGCGTAATCACGGCGGTCTGGGGGGAGAGGCCTCCAGCCGAGCTTTTCATTGGAGAGCCAAACCCGCCAGAACAGAGTTACATTCGTCCGGTAGTAGGGGGAGAGATCACCGGAATGCCTGCGCCCGTTCTTATCGTTACCCCTGCGCCAGAGCCAGGCCTCCTGGGCGGAGTGCGCGGCAGGCCTATTCTCATTACCTTGCTTGGTGTGAGCATATTGTGTATCTGCGCTTTAGTACCTCTCCTGATCATCGGGTTGGGCCTGGGGATAGCGATCCGCGCCAACCGCCAGGCCTCCATGGTCATTGATGCAAAGGCCGAAGACAGCCCTTCAACGCCCAATGGAGAACTATGATTCGCTGAGTTGCTTTCGTAGAAACATTTTCCTTCATGCAAATAAAAGTATAATTACGCGGGAGGCAGCTGAAACAGCTGCCGGGTCAATGGAAACCATGCCTGCATTCCCAATTATCCAAACACCCCAACCCAGGAGAGAAAGATGACCATTGTTCTGAACGGTTCCGGACTCAGCATTGAAAAAATGATCCGCATCGCCAGATTTGGCGAGCAAGTTGAGCTTGCCCCTGATGCCCTGGAGCGCATCCGCACCTGCCGGACAATGCTGGAGCAGAAGATCACTGCACACGAGATCATGTACGGCGTCAACACGGGCATTGGCGAGTTTTCAGAAGTGGTCCTGAATGACGAGCAGGTCCAACAATTCCAGCGCTACCTGATCTATAACCACGCGGCCGGCATCGGTGAGCCCGCCCCCATCGAAGAGGTGCGCGCCGCCATGGCAGGCCGCATCAACGTGCATGCCCATGGCAACTCGGGCTGCCGGCCGGAGATCACCCTGACGCTGGTGGAAATGCTCAACAAAGGCGTCACGCCGGTGGTCTGCCAGAAGGGTTCGGTCGGTGCTTGCGGTGACCTGGCGCCCATGTCCCAGATCGCCTTGTTGCTGATGGGCGAAGGCGAGGCTTTTTACCAGGGCGAGCGTTTGCCAGGTCATACAGCCATGCAGCGAGCCAGCATCCCCATCCCCGATTTGCAGGCACGCGATGGCCTGGCCACCATCAATGGCTCGAACCTGCTGACTGCCATGAGCGCCCTGCAACTGTACGATATGCAGCGCTGGCTGAAACAGGCTGAGATCGCTTGCGCCATGAGCCTGGAAGCGTTGTTCGCCAACATGAAGCCTTACGATGTACGGCTGCACGAGCTGCGCGGCTTCATAGGAGCCATCCGCAGCGCCAAAGCCATCATGAAATGCATTCAGGGCTCCGATCTGGTCACCGGGAAGCTGAAAACCAAAGTGCAGGATGCTTATTCGATGCGCTCATCGCCTCAGGTGATCGGAGCCGCTCACGACGCAATTGCTTATGCCCGCAGTCAGGTGGAAACCGAGCTCAACGGCGTAGGTGACAACCCCATCTTCCTGCCTGAAGCCCGCCTGACATTGACCGGGGCCAATTTCCAGGGCTCACCCGTATCGTTGCCAATGGACATGGCTGGCACAGCCATCACCATGGTCTGCGTGCTCTCAGAGCGGCGTTTGAATCGCCTGACCAACCCGGCTCTGAGTGTGGGACTGCCGGCCTTCCTTACGAAAGGCGCCGGCATGTTTTCCGGCATGATGCTCAGCCAATACACAGCCGATATGTTGATCGTCGAGCAGCGTATTTTATCTGCGCCTGCCAGCATCCAGTCGATACCGGCCGCTGCAGACCAAGAGGACTTCGTCTCCATGGGCATGAACACGGCTTTGAAAAACCGGCAGATCGTGGATAACGCCATGGGAGTGCTGGGCATCGAGTTCATGGCAGCTGCCCAGGCCCTGGACTTTCGGAATTTCCAAAACGGGCACGGCGTTTGCAAAGCCCGCGAGGTCATCCGGCAGCATATCGCACACCTGGATGAAGACCGCCCCCTCTACCCTGACCACAACACGATGAAAGCGCTGGTGGCCTCGGGACAGATCCTGGAAGCCGTCGAAGAGGTGGTCGGCAGCTTAGGGTAAAGATGATCAGGTCAAATAACCCCGGATTTTTGCCAGGTGGGGTGGTGTCACAGACTCCCTATCGTTAAAAACCAGTCAACGAGGGTAATATTTTGCTAATTCGGCAGGCTGTTCCGCAGGATGCAGCGGGGATCGCCCGGGTCCACGTCAGCTCTTGGCGCACCACTTATCCGGGCATCGTTTCTGCAGCTGTGCTTGAAAGGTTTTCCGTAGAGCACAGTCAGGATTATTGGCTCAAAACAATATCCGAGCCTGGGGATCATTGTTTTGTCTTGGTGGCTGTGGAGCAACAGGTCGGTGCAGTCGGTTTTGCCTCTGCCGGACCGGAACGCTCGGGAAACTTCCCGTACCAGGGTGAGCTTTATGCCATTTATATGCTTAAAGCGTACCAGGGTCGCGGTGTAGGACGCCGGCTGGTGTCGGCTGTGGCTCAAGGGTTGCTGGATCTTGGCCTGTCATCCATGCTTGTCTGGGTTCTCAAAGATAACCTCTTTCGAGCTTTCTATGAAGCCCTGGGTGGGGAGCAGATCGGCGAACAAGACATCACCATCGGCAACCAGACGCTGCGCGAGGTCGCCTATGGCTGGCCCGATATCCACCCGCTGGTAACCGAAGGATAGTTTATTGGTCCAATCCATCAGAAACAGGCAGGAGAGGTATTGATGATTCATTTCTTTATTGGCGAATCGTGGCGGCAAGCATACCCGGCTGCCCATGCAGGCATTCTCGTCTTGCGCGAAGCCTCAAACCCGCCCAGCCACCACTTATTAGAGCAACGCAAACAGGCTTTAGATAAAGAGTTGCGCGAACGCTATACCGGTCTGGAGCGAAAAGAGCTTCAAGCCTTACCAGCCATCCAGGCTTACAACGCATACTACAAAGCTTTCAAGAAAACCTACCACATTCAATTGCAGCTCGAGTCTTTCTTGTTCAAAGGGCGTTCATTCCCACAGGTGTCTGTCCTGGTAGATGCCATGTTCATGGCTGAGTTGTCTAACTTGCTCCTTACCGCCGGACACGATCTGTCCTCTCTGCAAGATCCGCTCCGTCTGGAAATAGCCCAAGGGACAGAGCGTTACATAACCTTGCAGGGTGATGAAAAGACCCTCAAAACGGGAGACATGTTCATTGCGGATCAAGCCGGGGTCATCTCCAGCGTGCTGTATGGGCCCGATTCACGCACCCGGATTACCCCCCACACCCAGGATGCCCTGTTCACCGTCTATGCCCCGGCAGGAATCTCAAAAGAGAAGGTTTTCAGGCATCTGGTGGATATTCGCGAGCATCTGTTGGTAGTCTCACCAGAAGCCAAGGTGGAATTGATTGAAGTTTATTGAACCACATTTGAGTACTCCCCTGAAGAGCCAATTTAATAGCGATATTTCAGGTGTATAATGTACAGATAAGCTTAGCTTGTCTCAAATTAAGTAAAAAGCGGAGTAGTATGTATGAGGAATACAACCAGCGCCAGTATTTGGCGCATACTGATCTTGGGGCTATTTTCGGTGTTTGCCTGTGCCATCATTGCCTTTGGCTCTTTTTTGCTCGGCCAACAGATGGCAAACAGGGAAGCATCTGCCTTTCTGCCCGAAAGCGCGTTTGTAACGGAAACAAGCCCATCTTTACCAGAATTAACACCAACCAGTTCCCCCACAGCCGTCGAACCCAACCCTGAAGCACAGCAACAACCCACCGAAAATCCAATAGATGCAGAGCTGGAGTTGCTGGCTCCGCGGGCAACACCCCGAGAGCCGCTCTCACCTGAAGCCGATTTGGATGAGGCAGACCTGAGGCTTTTCTTTGAGGTTTGGCGGTTGGTCGCCAGGCAATTTGATGGAGAGTTGCCCTCCCAGGAGGAATTGATCCACGCAGCCATCTCCGGCTCACTGGACACACTGGACGATCAATTCACCCGTTTTGTCCCTCCCGACGCTGCTGCCCGCATGCGCCAGGATCTGCAAGGCTCCTTCGAGGGTATCGGCGCGTTCATCCGCATGACCGAAGATGGCTACCTGGAAATTGTGCGACCGATGGCCCAACACCCGGCCGCCCGCGCCGGGATCCAACCCGGTGATATTATTACCCACATTGATGGCGTAGCAGTCCAGGGCTTATCCTTGGATGAAGCCATTGCCCGGGTGCGCGGGCCAGAGGGGACCATTGTCGTGCTAACGATCCTGCGCGCGGATGTAGAGGGACCTTTCGAAATCGAAGTCGAGCGCGCACGCATCGAGATCGCCATTGTCGAATCCGAAATGCTGGCAGACAATATCGCCTACGTGCGCCTGACCAGCTTCACCACGAGTTCATCTCAAGCTCTGCAACAGGCCATCACACAGCTTTTAACGCAGAATCCCGTTGGATTGATCTTCGACCTGCGTGACAACCCCGGCGGCTATCTGGATCAGTCGGTAGCAGTAGCAGATCTCTTTTTGCCCGAGGGAGTGGTCCTGTATGAGCGCAATATCCGCGGTTTGGACGAAATCTTCAACTCACAGGATGGAGAGATTGCAGAGGGTATCCCCCTGGTTGTGTTGGTCAACGCCGGCAGCGCCAGCGCCTCAGAAATTGTGGCGGGTGCAATCCAAGACCGCGGCCGGGCAACCCTGATTGGTGAGACAACCTTTGGTAAAGGCTCCGTTCAGCAAACGCATACCCTTTCAGATGGCTCTGAATTACGTGTGACCGTGGCCCGCTGGTATACCCCCGCTGATAACACCATCGATGGGACCGGCATCACCCCGGATATCGAAGTGCTTCCCTCGCCGATCGATTTGGGCGGCCCTGACGACACCCAACTCCAGCGAGCCATCCAGTACTTGCTCACAGGCGAATAATTGTCTCTTTCTATAAAAATTCCGAAAATGGCATGAGGGCTAGCGATTACATCTAGCCCTCATGCCATTTTCGGTTTTCTCACTAACTGGTTTTGTAGTCCAGTGTTTTTTATTCTGGACCGTATTCGATCACTGCTACCGCTTCGATTTCAATCAAGAAGTTCTCATCCGCCAATGATCCAACACCGATCCAGGTAGCCGCCGGCGGGCTCTCCCCCGGGAAGTACTTCAGCAAACCTTCCTTGACGTAGCGACCCTGTTCGATCACCTCCTGGCGGATATAAATGCGCAATGAAACCACATCCGCCATTGCTCCCCCGGCTGCTTTCACCAACAGCTCCAGGTTCTTCAAAGCCTGCAAAGTCTGCACTTCTAAGTCGTTCGCACCGACGATCTGCTCATTCTCATCCCAGGCTACCTGTCCAGAACAATAGATCGTTCGTCCAACTGGCGTAGAGATGGCCTGGGAAAATCCGTATTGCCGGCTGTTGAAAAGCTGGTCAGGGTTGATCGATCGTTTGGGCATCTTCCACTTCCTCCTCGTAATAATAAACCGGGTGTTAACCCGCCATGCGATCACCTGACGCCCCCAATTTCTGCACTTACTTTTAGGCAGTCGTCATTGCACTCTGACCCAGATCAGACGTGCATTGCGGACAGCGCGACGCGCCCAGGGGGATGCTGGAGAGGCAATAAGGACAATCCTTAGTAGTCGGCGCTTCAGGTGCTGCTTCTTTCTGGGTCTGGAGCCGGTTGACCTGGCGTACCAACAAGAAGATTGCAAAAGCCACAATCAAAAAATCGATGACGGTGTTGACAAATAAGCCGTAGTTCAGGGTAGGCGCTCCGGCTTCTTGCGCTATGGCCAACGAGGCATACTCCTGCCCATCCAGGCTCCAGAAGAGGTTCGAGAAATCCATCCCCCCCAGCAACAAGCCAATCGGCGGCATGAGGATATCGTTCACAAAGGAGCTGATGATCTTGCCGAATGCCGCTCCAATGATGATGCCGACAGCCAGATCGATCACATTCCCTCGCATGGCAAATTCTTTGAACTCTTTGAACATGAGGCTCCCTCCTATAACATATTTGAACGGCTTTTACATAATCGTCATCGATGAAGACACCCTGGCATCGATTATAGCAACAAAAACCTCTCCTGCCAGTCCCAATAGGAGTTAAGAAATTCAGCCGGAGATGAGCTGGGTAAACATCGATAGGAATATTGCAGTTAGGCCAGGTGTCTGATACCATATCTTACCTAAGATGACACCTGGTGGAGGCTCTCGATATGGAAAAACTCGACCTGCGCAAACAATACAAAGAGCTCTATGCACCCACGGCCAAGGCAGTCAGCCTGGTGGAAGTCCCCCCATTTCAATTCGCGATGATCGATGGGGAGATTGAGCCGGGTAAATCGCCAGGCAGCTCGCCGGCCTTCCAGGAAGCCCTTCAGGCGCTGTACGGCATTTCGTATACCCTGAAATTCATGTCCAAACAGCGTAAAGACCAACCTATCGATTACACCGTCATGGCCCTGGAGGCATTGTGGTGGGTGGAAGGCGCAGAATTTGACATCACCCGCCCGGCAGGCTGGCGCTGGACAGCCATGATCATGCAGCCGGACCATATCACCAGCGAAATGGCATCCCAGGCGCTGGACCAACTTCGCTTGAAGAAACCCAGCCCGGCCATTGAGCGATTGCGCTTTGAGACCTTCCAAGAAAGATTGTGCCTGCAGATCATGCATATCGGTCCATACGCTACCGAACCAGCCACTCTAAAGAAAATGGAAGAATTCGCTCGTGAGAA
Organism: Anaerolineales bacterium; assembly: GCA_046485135.1. Taxonomy (GTDB): domain Bacteria; phylum Chloroflexota; class Anaerolineae; order Anaerolineales; family UBA4823; genus CAZAQS01. Next base: position 10,280 of record JAWOHN010000001.1, read on the forward strand.
TGGTTTCGCATATCACGGGAAACACCATGAGATCTACCTCGGTGATCCGCGCCGCGCTGACCCTGAGAAGCTCAAAACAATCTTGCGACACCCAGTTCATATCTAAAACTAGATCAAAGTGCCACTCAAATGCAATTAGGTTATCATGACTGAGACATCAGCGCGAGAGTGAGATATCCTGTATGCAACTACTGAGGCTTTTACGCGGCGGTCAGTGGGTGGCCCTCTTGGGGTATGCCTTCTTCATCGGCATGATGGCGGTTGGCTACTACTACAACCTGACCTTCGTTCAATTTGGTCTTTTCGACCTGGGCACCCGCCTGATCGGCATGACCCACCAGCAAGTCGCCATTCAGATGGCTTTCCTGGCCCTACTAACCAGCGCCACGGCCATCTTCACCGGCCTCCTGATGAAACGGCGCGGCTGGAGCAAGGACCTGCGCATCAAGTTGCGCCTGGCCTTTGGAGTGGTGCTGGTCCAAACCGTCCTGACCTGGGCCGCGCCTGCATTGACCAGCCAAACGGGTATGCTGTTATGGATTATGGGCGCTTCTCTGGCTTTGGGAGTTGGGGTACCAGCCACCTTCAGCATGACGGTCGATTTCATCCCCATCCGCGACCGGGGCTATGCCAGCGCTTTTATCACCGCCATTGCATACTTCTTTGCCGCCACATTTTCCACCTCCTGGACAATTGAAGAGTTCAGCCGCCAGATCTTGTGGCTGATGGCAGGAGGTGCGGTCGCTTTAGGCCTGCTGGCCTTTGCGCCGCTGCCCTTCGTGGAACAATTGGCTGGGCTGCACCAGCGCAAGGGTTATGGCCACGGGCGCTTCGTTCACCTCGATCCGCTCACCGGCCGTACCTGGGTCAGCCGGCGCCTGATCGTCCTGGTCCTGCTCATGTTTGGCATCTTCTTCATCGACAGCCTGGGATTTCTGCGCCTGGCCGAAACGCCGGTCTTTTTTGAGACCGCCTGGCAGTCGCCTGAATTCGGCGTGAGGCTGTCCATTGGCATTGTGCATGTGATTGGCGCGCTGATCGCCGGAATCCTGTACACCACCATCGGTGAAAGGTACCTGTTCATCTGGATCTTCGGCATCTTTGCCATGGTCCACCTCATGTACACTTTCGACGCTCGCAGTAGCGCCTCCGGTGTGCTGGCTATGCCGATCCTCTATTCTCTGGCCGTCAGCCTGTACACCGTGGTCAATTTTGCCATTTGGGCGGACGTGTCTACAGCTGATAATATCAGCCGCAATACAGCCCTGGGCGTAGCCATCTCCGGTTGGATGGCCACTTTCGTGAGCACCGCCATCGCTCTGCAATGGAAACAGCAGGGCGTACCCCTAGAAAGGCACTTGAATATTGTAGATGCGCTGGCCTTCACCTTCTTTGGGATTATGTTGGTGCTTGTTTTATGGCCGGTCAGGGTACAAACGCAACCAGCCAACGCTCGCGGGAAGGAAAACAATGAAACGTAAATTTATACTGATCCTGATCATCTTATCAACGCTGGGGCTGGCAGCCTGTGAAGACGCCTACAGCGGCACACTGATCCTTGACGGAAACCACACTTACCATTCAGGCGAAACGCTTTCGGGAGAACTGGTCATAGTAAACGGCGCTGTCTCCATCGAGCCCGGGGCCCGTTTGCCCAGGTCCATCTACATGCTGGGCGGCGATCTGACTATCAACGGCGTAATCGGCAGAGACCTGTCGCTGATTGGCGGCAAAGCCGTCATAGGCCCGCTGGCCCGCATTGGCGGGAACGTCAACCTGGCCGGCGGTAATATCGAGCGCTCTCCAGACGCGCAGATTGGTGGGGCCTTGCGCGAAGCCTCCGATCTGTCTTTGGATGCTGAGTCGCTCTTCCCGCATCGCAGCCTGGAGAA
>JAWOHN010000111.1:0-18126 GCA_046485135.1 Anaerolineales bacterium
TGCGGGAATGGAAACCTCCCCGCTGCCTGTCAATTGTGCTTGCCCGCGCAAAAGGAGCAGGACCATCCCAGCCATGAGGGTAAGCATCAGGCAAAGGGCGACAATCAGGACGATGATGATGATAGATCGATTGTTTTTCAATGTAGAATTTTTTTGCATAGTGCACTCAATGTGTCATAAAGCCTGGTTTGTTGGTGCAGAAATCCGTCCAAAACCGGTATAACGAAATTCCCGCTTCACCCAATCATCTTTTTTCCACCCGTTTACCACGTCTACAACCGTCCGGGCAGGCGTCAGCCTGGCTACATCTTCAGGTTTGAGCTCCCGGAAGGCCTGATGCCCCACCAGCAAGACCAGCGCCTGCGCGTCACCCAGCGCATCTGCCAGAGCCGGTACAGTGGGGACACCCTCCACCACAGCTTGCGGCTTGAAGGGCTCGTAGGCCTTGACCAACGCCCCTGCCTGCCCCAGCAGGCGAGCGATCTCCACCGCGGGGCTTTCGCGCAGATCATCCACGCCGGCCTTATAAGCCAGGCCCAGCAGGGCCAGTCGCTGCCCCTGCAGATCGCCCAGCGTCCGGCGGATCAGGTCCAACACGAAATGAGGCTGGGCGTCATTCACCAGGCGGGCGGTCTTGATCAGCGGGCTCAGTTCAGGGGCTGCCTCCACCAGAAACCAGGGGTCGACGCTGATGCAATGCCCACCCACGCCCGGCCCAGGCCTGAGGATATGCACGCGCGGGTGGCGGTTGGCAATGGCAATGGCCTCCCACACATCGATGCCAAAGCGGTCCGCCAGGCGGGAGAACTCGTTGGCGATGGCGATGTTTACATCCCGGTAGGTGTTTTCCATCAGCTTGACCATCTCGGCTATGGTAGCGCTGGTCAGGATGATCTCGCCTTTGACGAAACAGGCATACAGGGCGCGGCCCTGCTCGGCCGAGGCCGGGTCGATGCCGCCGATCACGCGGGCGTTCTCGACCAGCTCCTGCAAGATTTTACCGGGCAACACCCGCTCGGGGGAATAGACCAGGTAAAAATCTACCCCTGCCCGCAGGCCCGAGCGCTCCAGGATCGGCTTGACCAGGTTCAGCGTTGTCATTGGCGGCGAGGTCGATTCGAGCACCACCAGGTTGCCGGCGGCCAGGTGTGGGACAATCGCTTCAGCCGCGGAGGTAACTGCGCGCAGGTCGGCGGTTTTATCCGGGTTGAAGGGGGTCGGTACGGCAATGATAAAGGCATCGGCCGGCTCGACCTGCTGAGCAACTTGCAGGCGACCGCTGGAAAGCGCCCCACGTACCAGCTCACGCAGCCCCGGCTCTTCGATATGCAGGCCGCCATTGTTCAGTGTAGACACAACCGCCTCGTTAACATCCACGCCCACCACTTGAAGGCCGCAAGAGGCAAACATCGAGGCAGTCGGCAGCCCAATATATCCCAGCCCAAGCACACAGATCTTTTCGATCATCTTTCCTCCAGCCAAATTAACCCAGGATAGCTCAGGCATCCATCGTGATCATCTGATCATCCCACTGGTGCCATTTGCCGTGGGTGGCAGCCAGGATGCGCCGGCCCTCACCCGGAGAGACCAGCCCAATCCGCTCCATATCCGCATCCACCATCAGATGGATCAAATCTTTGAAGAAGACGCGTGGCTCCCATTTGAGCTCCTGGCGGGCTTTGCGCGGATCAGACTGCAGGAAATCCACCTCGGTTGGGCGGAAATAGCGCGGGTCTATGCGCACATAATCGTTCCAGTCCAAATTGACATAGCCAAAAGCAGTATCCAACAGGTCTCGAATTGAATGTGATTCACCCGTGCCAACCACGAAATCATCGGGATGGTCATATTGCAGCATCTTCCACATGGCAGCCACGTAATCAGGGGCGTACCCCCAATCCCGGCGCGCTTCCAGGTTGCCCAGGTAAAGCTCCTTTTGCGTGCCCGCCAAAATGGCAGCTACCGCGCGCGTCACCTTGCGAGTCACGAAGGTCTCACCCCGCCGAGGGGATTCGTGATTAAACAAAATGCCGTTGGAGGCAAAAATTCCGTACCCCTGGCGATAGTTACGAGCTACCCAATAAGAGTAGACTTTGGCAGCCGCGTACGGGCTCTGCGGCTGAAAGGGCGTGGTTTCACTCTGTGGGGGCGGGGCGCTGCCGAACATCTCGCTGGAAGAGGCCTGGTAAAAGCGGGTTTTGATGCCGCTTTTGCGTACTGCCTCCAGCAGGCGAATTGTGCCCAAACCGGTCACATCGCCGGTGTACTCGGGCATATCGAAGCTGACCCGCACATGGGATTGAGCTGCCAGGTGGTAGATCTCATCGGGCTGGATATTATAGACCAGGTCGATCAAGCTGCCAGAACTGGCGACATCGCCGTAATGCAGGTACAGCTTGACATCGCCGTTACCGTGTGGATCCCGGTAGAGATGATCGATCCGGCGGGTGTTAAATGTACTGGCCCGGCGGATCAAGCCATGCACCTCATAGCCTTGGAATAACAACAGCTCTGCCAGATAAGAACCATCTTGTCCGGTGATACCGGTGATGAGAGCTTTCTTCATATCAACTATTACTCCTTCGACCCAAGCGACCAGCAGAGAGGCAGCGCTTACAGGCGCGCTCCGCCCTTCCGACACACAGATCAGGTAAATATCACTTCAGCTATTCGCCGGAGGGTGTGGTTATGGCCTCACCGACCGGGCGTTGACCGCCCCCCTACCGAGAGCATGTGCGCCCCGGAATATCTGCTCAACCGCAAGCCTGGCCAGGTTATTTTTTGCGGATCTTGCTCGCATCAATTTCAACCGGCAGCTGGCGCTGGTTACTCAGCAACTGTAACAAAACCCGCACGCGCTCCGTCCCGGGCAGGCGCATATCGAATATTGCCTCAAAGCCTTCAAAGGGACCGTGATCGATGACCACCGAATCTCCCTGTTTTAACCCGTCAAACACAATCCCACCGGCAGCAGAGATCTCTTCTACCCTTTCACGAATGGCATGGATCAGGCTTTCGGGCACGGCAGCTGGCTCTCCTCCGAAAGACACCAATCCGGTGGTATGGGGCATCCATTGGAAAGCTGTCAGACCTGATTTCTCCAAATCCAATTTCACAAACATATAACCCGGAAAGTAGGGTCTAATTTTCTTCGAACGAGGATTGACCGGGTTAACCTTTAAGCGCGGGTAGAACACCGGATACTCCCTATCTAAGATTTGCTTCCAAACCACATCTTCCTTGCGTGGTTTGGTTCTCAAGGCATACCAACACTCAGCCATTCCGGCTTACCTCCACATCCATCATCATGACGCTGGTCGGAAAACAAGAAACCTAATGCCAACCGGCCTAGCGGTCCAGGCTGCCGGGCTTCCATTTCAGCACGTCAAAGCTTTTCTCAGTTACCAGGAAGCGCAAACGGCCGCGCTCTACAACCAGGCGCACCTCGCCAAACTCGCCTACCTTGTCCAAGGCCTCATCAATCATGCTGATCTGGCTCAGTTTGAGAAATTTCAGGCGCGGAACCTGTTCCAGTTCAATGGTTTCATCGGTTTCGGGGAAAAATTCAGCCATTAAGATATCTCCTTGGATTACGGGCTGGCATCGTCTGAGCGCAAGCCGCCAGAAATGGGGCAACAAAAATATCTTCGCGGGATTTTTCACCTCTACGAAGAGCCCATTTGAGCTTCTTTACAATGCTCATCTTCTTGAGTTTACTCAGCGTTTTGCAGTGTACCATAAACCAACAGTATGCAGAAGAGTAAGCTTAAAGGATAGTAAGATGATTCGGGCAGCCCAGGGTTCGAGTGGTAAGCTCCTACCATACCATTCAACAGGGATTAAACCACCCTGTATCCCGTGGCTTTCATTAAGCCTTGTCGCATCAGCCACAAAGGTGGAAGCAGCACAAAATGAATTCCTGTTGCAATACCAAATATCATAGCTACCGACCGCAAAGCCTGGTTGAATGGGCTGGCCAGGTTGGCTAAAAGCCAGGGACCCGCGCCTACAAAGAAGCTGACCAGCAATAAAACTATGGCAACGATAACCAACGGCAACCAGGCATGCCGGTCGGAGGGTGATGGCAGCATGGTACTACTCACAGCAAAGGTCAGGTAAAACCATAACCAGAAATCTGGCTTAAGATGCAGTTCATTCAGGATGGACAACAAGCCGCTGCTTCCATTTACCAGGCTCTCCCAGGCACCCGGCAGACCCAGGCGGTAATAGCCGGCATAGGCAACAAACAAGCCCCCCGCCAGCAACGGAGCCAGGCCGATCAGCGCATCTCTAAAGATGTCTACGGAGGCGGTCTCGACAAAACCTAGCTGGAGTCTGCCACCGGGCAGGGCGCGCGGCAGCACTGAAAAACGCCCGGTGCGCACACCCAACAAGCGCGCCATGGCGAAATGGCTGGCTTCGTGTAACAGGACTCCCGGAAAGAACAGGACAGAAAACAATACCAGGGCTAAATCTCCTCGCCGGGTTAACAGCAAAAAGATCGCCTGGGTCTCATGGTGAAGGCGGCGTTGCAATAACAGGAGCGGACCCAGGAGAAGCAGCAACCCCCATAATCCATCGAGATTTTGCATCAGGCCTGAATTGCCCGATCAGGTCAGCTCCGGCTGGCAGCCTGAACGATTTGGGTAAAATCTCCTACTTTCAGGCAAGCTCCACCGACCAGAGCGCCATCGACGTCAGGTTGGGAAAAGAATTCGGCCGCGTTGTCGCCTTTCACCGAACCGCCATACAGAACTCGCACCCCTTGAGCGACCTCATCCCCAAACATCTCCGCCATCGCTACCCGGATCACATCCGAAATGACGGCGTTGGCGGCGTCCGCAGTCGAGGCTCGCCCGGTGCCAATTGCCCACACCGGCTCATACGCCACCACGATAGCACTGCCATCGCTCAATTGCAGATCTGCCAGGCCCAACTTGATCTGCCGGAAGACAACTTCCTTGGTTTGACCGGCTTCGTATTGCTCCAGGGTTTCACCCACACACAGGATGGGGGTCAGGTCATGGGTCAAAGCTGCATGCATCTTGCAATTGACGGCCTCATCAGTCTCCCCAAAATATGCCCTGCGTTCAGAATGTCCCAGGATGACGTATTGGCAGAACTCTGCCAACATGGTTGGAGACACTTCCCCAGTATACGCTCCTGAGACCTCCCAGTGCATATTTTGCGCGCCCAAACGGATATCGGTCCCTTCCAACAAAGCCGCTACAGCAGTGAGGGAGGGGAATGGTGGGCAAATCACCCGTTCCACCCCTGCGATTGTCTGCAAAGCCGGGACCAGCTCCGAAACAAAATGGCGGGCTTCTGTCACGGTTTTATGCATCTTCCAGTTACCAGCAACAAATGGTGTTCGCATCGGTTCCTCCCCTACTCCTTATCCTGTAAAGCTGCTAAACCGGGTAGCTCCAGACCTTCCAGCATTTCAAGCGAAGCGCCTCCACCGGTTGAGATATGGGTAATTTTGTCCGCCATACCCGATTGTTGGATGGCTGCCACCGAATCGCCGCCGCCCACTATGGTCAAAGCCGGGCTGTTGGCAACGGCTTTGGCCAACTCGAATGTCCCCTCAGCGAAGCGGGGGAATTCAAAGACGCCCATAGGACCATTCCAAACAACAGTGCCTGCGCTCGAGATCATCTTAGCATAAGCCAAAATCGTCTCCGGACCGATGTCCAGAATACGCCAGCCTTCCGGGACCGGGCCCATAGGAATGGTCTTGCTCTTGGCCTGCGCATCGAAGCGGTCGCCGATGACAACATCGACCGGCAAGCGCAGCTTGTTGGTGCCATCTTGCAAAAGCTCACGCGCCGTATCCAGAGCTTCATCCTCCACCAGTGAATCGGCAATTGGGTAACCCTGGGCCTTGAAGAACGTGTTGGCCATACCACCACCGATCAAAACCTGGTCCGCTTTTTTGAGCAGATTGCGGATCACACCGATCTTATCACTGATCTTTGCGCCGCCTAAAATGGCAACGAAAGGTGGTTCCGGGTTGGCAATCGCCTGACCCAAGTAACGAATTTCCTTTTCTAAGAGGAAACCTGCAGCAGCCGGCAAGAAACGAGCCACACCCTCAGTGGAAGCGTGGGCTCGATGAGCAGAGCCAAAGGCGTCATTCACATATAGATCAGCCAAACCGGCCAGTTGCCGGGACATCTCCGGATCATTTTTTTCTTCTTCGGGATGAAAGCGGGTGTTTTCCAGGAGCAACACATCCCCGGGCTGGAGGGCGTTGGCGGCTGCCTCGGCTACGGGTCCAACGCAATCTTCTGCGAAAGCCACCGGCCGGCCCATCAACTCTGCCAAATAAGTGGCTACCGGGCGCAGCGAATACTTCGGATTGGGACTGCCTTTAGGGCGTCCCAAGTGCGAACACAAGATCACTGCCGCTCCTTGATCCAGGAGATACTCCACCGTCGGCATGGCAGCCCGGATACGGGTATCATCTCCCACGCTGCCATCCTGGATGGGTACGTTGTAATCCACGCGGACCAACACTCGCTTACCGCGCATATCAATATCTTTGATTGTTTTTTTATTGAACATTGGGCGTTCCTTTTATAGACAGAGCACCTGTCAGGAGGAGATGGCTACTGGCGGCTAAAAACCACCGCCAGTAGCATGCCTAAACCAGGAATTAGAGCGACTTTGCCATCATTGCAGCAAGGTCAGTGGTGCGCACGGAATATCCCCACTCGTTGTCGTACCAGGCCACGATCTTAGCAAACGAGCTGCGATCTTTGCCAAGCACCAAGGTAAAAGGCAGGTCGACCGAGGAGCTAAAGGCATTGCCTTTGTAATCGATGCTAACCAAAGGTTCGTCCACCGCCGCCAAAATGCCCTTCATTGGGCCGGCAGCCGCATCGCGAAATGCCTGGCGCAACTCCTCTGTAGTGGTTTCCTGCTCAAGCTCAACAGTCAGATCAATCACCGAAACCGTAGAGGTGGGCACGCGCAAGGCATACCCGTCCAGCCGGCCGGCCATTTCCGGAATCACCAGGCTCAAGGCCCGAGCTGCGCCAGTAGAAGTCGGGATGATGCTCATCGCTGCCGCCCGCGCCCGGCGCAGGTCGCTGTGCGGGGCGTCCAAGATGACCTGGTCATTGGTGTAAGCGTGAATAGTGGTCATGAAGCCACGGGCTATGCCAAACTTGTCATGGGCGACTTTGACCGCCGGGGCTAAGCCGTTGGTTGTACAAGAAGCATTCGAGATCACGTGATGCTGTGCAGGATCATACAGGTTATCGTTGACGCCCAAGACAACCGTCAAATCTTCTCCCTGAGCAGGAGCAGAGATAATGACCTTCTTCGCTCCGCCGCGGGTAATATGGTTCTCCGCGCCTTTGACTTCCCGGCCCTTCTTGTTGACTCCGTCTTTCTTGATCGTGAACAGACCGGTGCTCTCGACCACAATCTCAACGCCCATCTCTGCCCAGGGGATATTGCCGGGGTCCATTTCTTTGAACACCCGCACCTGTTTGCCGCCGATCAGCAAGGCGTTATCACCTATTTCAACACTATCCTTAAAGTGACCGTAATTCGAGTCATATTTGAGCAAGTGAGCCATAGTCTTCAGGTCGCCGATGTCATTGAAAGCGACAACTTCTAGCTCTCCAGGATGGTATTCCTGAATTGCTTTTAGAACCTGCCGTCCGATGCGACCGAAGCCGTTAATTCCAACTTTTGTTGTCATATTAATCCTCCTGTAACAAACCGAGATTTAGATTGTGAGCGCTATAACTAATGCTCCTAATTATTTGGTATGGAAGTAGGAAATCCCACTTAAGTCGTTTGCACACCTCCCCTATTCTACCAGAGGCCCAGTTCGTTCCTGGTATAAATTCATGATAACCTGGCCGAGTTTCTCAGAACTATGCCGCCAAGGACGCACAAGATCGACCAAATCTGCCTGATACAGCGGGTGATCCACTCCAAAATCATCTTCTATGCTGACCCAATCCACCCCATCGATGAGAGCCTCGTTGTAGTTACTATTGGCAACCACAACGTCAAAAAGACCGCTGCCCGAATGCTCTTCGATGGCTCGGACATGGTCTCCACAGCTAAATCCATCCGTTTCTCCGGGTTGGGTGGCAACATTACAAACATAAACCTTCAAAGCGCGGCTGGCGCTGATGGCTGCTGCGATATCACGGACAAGCAAGTTCGGTAGAACGCTGGTAAACAAGCTGCCCGGCCCAACCACAATCAGGTCAGCCGTAAGGATGGCATGGACGGCCTCAGGGAAAGCGGGGGGGTCATTCGGCTCCAGCCATACCCGCCGGATCCGTCCCGTAGACTCAGGGATGGAGCTCTCCCCCTGCACCCGCACTTCATTAGAGGTATTCGGCAAGAGCACATCTGCGGCAAGCTGGACATCGTGCAGGGTGCTGGGTAAGACCTGCCCGTGCACAGCCAGCACACGACCCGATTCAGCCACAGCTTCCTCAAAGCTGCCAGTAATTTCTGCTAAAGCGCTGATGAACAGGTTGCCAAATGAGTGTCCTTCCAAACCGCCGCCTTCGTCTGGGAAACGATATTGAAAAAGCTGAGCCATTAATGCCTCATCCCCAGATAGAGCGGCCAGGCAGTTGCGGATATCACCGGGCGGCAGGATGCCCATACTTTTTCGTAAGCGCCCAGAAGAACCACCGTCATCTGCAACCGAGACAACAGCAGTGATATTATGGCTGTACATTTTCAAACCGCGCAACAAAGTTGCCAGGCCATGTCCCCCACCAATGGCCACAACCCGCGGCCCGCGCTCCCGGCGCCGGTAGCTCGCCAGAGAATCGACCACCGGTTTCCCAGAGGAAAGATATGGCGCCATCAAAGAGCGATTGATGCCTAATATACCGACCAGGATCAAGCCAGCTCCCAGGCCTGCGAAGATCAAGGCTCGCAGGGGACGCTCCAATGTACGTAATGATGCTACCGAAAGGTAGGGTAGCCACCAGGTATCAGGGGCATTCCGGTATACGTCCAGAACCAACACAGCCAGACCGAGCCCGATCAAGGTCGTCCCCAACAGGACGACGATTACCCAGCGCTTAATCCCCAAACCAGGGACAAACCAACGCCAGGACCTGGAAAACCCGGATCTTAATCGCCGGTGCCAAATTTCACGTTTAGCACTCATTGTTTGCAGATGATAGCAGCCTTTAGGACAAACGTCAACTGGGAAGCTCAAAATCGCCATTTTCATTTTATGCTATACTTCACAACATGTCGCATTGGATTGCACTCGACATCGGCGGGACAACGCTGAGGGCAGCCTGTTTCCCCACCGACAGCCTGACGCCTACCTGTATTAATAAAACCCCCACTCAACCTGCCGGACCGGAGACCTTGCCGCGCTTGATCGAGCTGGCGCGGTCGGTCTGGCCTGTTGGGCAAGCTGTGGCAGGCATTGGCGTGGCTGCTCCGGGTCCGGTTGACCCCAGCGCGGGAGTGGTGCTCAAGGCGCCCAGCTTGCCTGGTTGGGATAATCTGCCACTGCGCCAAATCTTGGGCGAAGCCTTCCAGACCCCTGTGTATGTCGCCAATGACGCTAATGTCGCCGCATTGGGCGAGTGGGTATACGGCGCCGGGCAGGGACACCAGGATCTGATTTACCTGACGATCAGCACCGGCATCGGCGGCGGGGTGATTGCCAACGGGCAAATCCTGCTGGGAGCAAATGGTCTAGCCGGCGAGATGGGGCATGTCACCGTGCTGGCCGACGGGCCTGTTTGCAGCTGCGGACGGCGTGGGCACCTGGAAGCGCTTGCTTCTGGTCCAAGCATTGCCAGCTGGGTGGAAGAGCAACTACAAAACGGGGCCGAATCCAACCTGCCCCAGGGAACGCAGCTCAACGCCTGGCAGATCGCTGCGGCTGCGAACGCTGGCGACCGCCTGGCTATCGCAGCCTTTGAACGAGCTGGCGCCTACCTGGGAGCAGCTCTAGCAATTTTCATTAACATCCTCAATCCCTCTGCCGTGATTTTGGGAGGGGGAGTCGCTCGCAGCGGCGAGCTGCTCCTGGCGCCCATCCGCAAGGTATTAAAACAGCAGGTCTATTCCCACCACTTTCTGGATCGACTTAAGCTGACCAGCGCAGCGCTCGGTGATGAGGCCGGCTTGCTTGGCGCCCTGGCGTTAGCCCAGGGGTTAGCGGAGAAATCAGCTTGACCCGGGAGATATAGCAATGAATCCAACCCTGAAGCGCTGGCAGATTGACCCGGAGATTACCCCCGAAGCCGATCTGGCTTTGCAGAATTTCGACCCGATTTTGCGGCAGATCCTGTTCAACCGGGGCTATGCTACTGAAGCAGAAACCAGCCGGTTCCTGCTGGCCATTCCAGATTTCGACACCGATCCATTCCAGCTGAAAGACATGCACGCAGCGGTTGAGCGAATAACAACGGCTCTGCAAGAAAAGGAAGCCATGGCCATATATGGCGACTACGATGTGGACGGAGTCAGCGCCACAGCCTTGCTGGTATTACTGTTACAAGCTCTAGGAGGGCAGGTGCAGGGCTATATCCCCAACCGTTTTGAGGAAGGCTATGGAGTAAACAAGGAAGCCCTGACAACCCTACAAAGCCAGGCTGTCCGCCTGGTCATTACGGTGGATTGCGGCATCCGCTCGCTTCCAGAAGCGGAACATGCACACCATTTGGGGCTTGATTTGATCATCACCGATCACCACCACCCCTCTGACGAGCTTCCAATCGCCCTGGCAATCATCAATCCCAAACAACCCCTGGACCCCTACCGGGACAAAGACCTGGCCGGGGTTGGGCTGGCCTATAAGCTTGGCGATGCGCTGCTCCAGCATTTGAGAAAAATCGGCTATCCCGTTCCTCAAGAAGTAAAGATCGAAGACTACCTGGACCTGGTTGCGCTCGGCACAGTGGCCGATCTGGCCCCGCTGGTGGGTGAAAACCGGGCTATCGTGAGGGCTGGGCTGAAGGTTATCCAAACCAATCCACGTCAAGGCATGCACTCGTTGATGGGCGTAGCGGGAGTGAAAGCAGACAAGATCGTGGCCTCAGATATCGGCTTCATGCTCGGGCCGCGCCTGAATGCAGCCGGCAGGCTTGAGTCAGCGCTGGCCTCCCTTGATTTATTGACGACCAGTTCTATTGCCGAGGCCGGTCTGCTGGCCCAACAGCTTGACAACCAGAACCGGGAGCGCCAAAAGGTCACCCAGATAATCCAAGCGCAAGCTGAAACATTAGCCCTGGCTCAGGACCCGCAGGCTTTTCTGCTACTGGCAGCAGATCCAGATTTTAACCCGGGCGTAATTGGGTTGGCAGCTTCACGCCTGACCGACCTATACTACCGGCCGGCTATCGTGGCATATCAGGGCCAGGAGTTCACGCGAGGCTCTTGTCGCAGCATCCCTGAGTTCCACATCACCGATGCCCTGGACCAATGCGCGGACCTGCTGGAACACCACGGCGGTCATGCAGCCGCAGCAGGTTTTACCGTCCGCAATGAACGGCTGCCTGAGCTGTTCACCAGGTTGCAGAAGATCGCCCACCAAAAACTCTCCCAGCTACCTCTAACGCCCACGCTTCATGCGGATATCGAAGTATCGCTCTCCGACCTGCAGCCCAGCCTGTTGGATGAGTTGGAAGGCTTGCAGCCTACCGGCTACGGCAACCCGCAGGCCACGTTTGTTTCTCGAAATCTTAAGGTAACCGGCAAGAGGGCAGTTGGAAGGGACGGAGCCCATCTAAAGCTAACCGTGACCAATGGCCATGTTACATTTGATGCGATTGCCTTCCGCCAGGGCGGCTGGTTTAGTCACTTACCGGAGCGGGTGGATCTGCTGTATACTTTTGAGAAGAACGAGTACAACGGTTGGATAACCCTACAACTTAATGTGCGTGATATCAAACCGGCAGGAACCCCTGATTAAGTGGCTCGTGATTTGATGGCTGATACAGTTTACCGGTACAGGAAATATTTGAGCTGAAATATGCCATCCCTTTCTGATCGACTCAAATCGTTGGGGGTCCAGGTTGGTGCACAAGATCTACCCCCGGCGCGCCAGCCAAGGACGACCCGCATCGACCAAGTTGTGCCCGGCCGGTTGCACCAGACCAGCAACGGTGAGACCTACATCGTAGAAAAGATCTATCCGGCCGAGTATGAGTATGGCAGAACCGGGTTGCTGGCCAAAGGGGCGCTTGATCCGCTGCTGCAATGGGCCAACCCGACTACAATGCCTTCAGGTCAGGCCGGGTCTTTTGCTTATCTGGACATCGAGACAACCGGCTTGATGGGCGGCGCCGGCACGTACGCCTTCCTGGTTGGGGTGGGGCGCTTCGAAACAGATGGGTTCCATTTAGCCCAATTCTTCATGCGCGATCCGGCAGAAGAGCCGGCGCACCTGCTGGCATTGGAGGAATTCCTGGCCCCCTGTCAAATGCTGGTGACCTATAATGGCAAGTCCTTTGACGCTCCCCTGCTGAATACCCGCTATTTGGCCCAGGGGTGGAAGTCTCCCCTTAAATCTCTCGACCACCTGGATTTACTGCACCTGGCGCGCAGGTTCTGGCGAGAGCGCCTGCCCAGCCGGACCCTGGGGAATATCGAAACCTTTATCCTGGGCGCTCGCCGCAGCCAGGAGGACGTGCCCGGCTGGATGATCCCGCAGTTATACTTTGATTACTTGCGCAGCGGCGATGCAGCTCCCCTACAAAGCGTCTTTTACCATAACGAAATGGATGTCCTGGCAATGGCCGCCTTGCTCAACCATCTCACCCAGATGCTGGAGAACCCTCCCATCAAAACCGAGCAGGCAGCCCAGGAATTGGCCGGCATGGGCCGGTTTTATGAGGACCTGGGAAACCTGGCGGAAGCCATCCACGCGTACCAGTCCTGCCTGGCTTGCGGCGTGATGGACAAGCTATATTGGGATTCGCTGCAGCGTCTTGCTTACATTTACAAGCGTCAAGGAGATTTTGGCGCCGCCCTGGCTCTCTGGGAACAGGCCGCTCAAAGCAACCATCTGTATGCTCATGTCGAGCTGGCGAAATATTACGAACATCGCTGGCGAGATTACGCGCGGGCCCTGACCTGGACAGACCGGGCGCTCAAAATCTTATCCAGGTCAGATATCCCCCGTTACTCGCAAGCCGAATGGCAAGCGGGCCTGGAACATCGCCAGGCCCGCCTGAAAAAGAAACTGGATGCGGGTAGCTGAAAACTTGGCGCCTGGATCAGGCAACTGCGAACAACCGGAAGCGCCCTTCTAGCTCAACTTCGTCCATCTTTTTCGTCACAAGCTCAGCCAGTTTTAAGATGCTATCTGTAACCGGCAAGCCACGTTTGTTCAAGATAAACGGGATACCCAGGTTGGCAGCCGGAATCAAGGTCTCCTCGTCGAATGGAATGGTCAGCGCGACCGGATGTTTTAAACTCTCGCTGAGCTTTTCCTTGCTAATCACGTCTTGCTTGCTGTAGCGATTTACCGCCGCCACAATGCGGTCCTTGTTCAATCCAAACCCATCCCACAGGTCCAGGAAGGCGCGGGTGCTCTTGATGCTGATGACCTCCTGATTGCAGACCAGGACCACCACATCCCCCGCATCCAGGGCAGCCAATACCGGATCGCTGATGAATGAACTGGTATTGATGACAATATAGTTGAACATTTCACGCATCATCTCAAGCACTTTGGTCAGATTATTGCCAGTGACCTGCTCTGCCAGCTCAGGGCGCACGGGGGCCTTCAAAACGCGCAGCCCAGATCCTTTATGCAACAGCATGACATCCTCGATAACCTTGGTGTCCAGCTCGTAGATGCGCGGCATCAAATCCAGCACAGAAAATTTCCCCATTTCATTTAAAAATGTCGCCACATCCCCAAATTGCATGCTCGAGTCAACGATTGCTACAGTATTGTCGTTTTCCTGCAGGGCAATAGCCAGGTTTACGGCGATGGTGGTGACACCGGTTCCGCCTTTGGGGCTGAAAACGGTGATGATCTTCCCGTTCTGAGGACCACTTCTCTCCAGGGGCGGTGTGGGACCTTCGAAATCTTTATATTCATAGGTATGGATCTTCATCTTGTCTTGATGGGCGATTTCGCCAGCCCGGTTGATCGCCAGGCTGAGCTCGTCCAGCGTGGCGTCGTGGGTGACAAAATCCGAAGCCCCGTTGCGCATGGCCCGTAGAACTGTATCGTAATATTTATCTTCAGAAACCACCACTACCTGGGTCATGGGCAAGTCCCTGCGGATCATTTCAGTTAGATTAAGCCCGTTCACATCAGCCAGGTTGATATCAACAATGGCAACTTCTGGCTTGCTCTCACGGATCTCATGAATAGCTTCCTGACCCGTGCGTACATCCTTCAATATCTCGACATTGTCCATTAAGTTCAGCAGCTTGCGCAGCTGCTTGGTGACTTGGGGAGTGCTTTCCACGATCAATACTCGGATTCGTTCTTGAGTCTTCATTAAGGATCTCCTAGGATATCTAGAGTTCGGGATAAAGAAGATAAGTTGGAATTTTTGGATGTAGCGTACGGATGCGCCGCTTGGCACATCCAAAAATTCATCTTATCCCGTATTCAGGTTAGAATAATTAATCGTCCTACCGGTGACAACAGGTTGAGCAGTTACAATAAACCTTAGAAAATTGCCAGGTTTCGATCAATGTATGCATATTATAATGACAAATGGAACTTACCGGTTGGATTTCCGATCACCCAAAAGTGAGATAGCAATCCCTCTTGAGTAAAATCATGCTTTGGTATACACTAAAGTATCCTTCCAGGCATTCATCGAAACGATCCTCATCCGGCAAACTGAAACCTGCCCAGGATAATGTGCCAGGATCATGAATTTCTGGAGAAAATCTTGCATAGAATGGTTTCAGATAATCTGGTAAATCCTCTTGATGAGCATATCTTGGGGGGTTCCGCTGGTAAAGACAGGTATAAGGAGAGACTGTGTCAGATATAGGTGAAAAGTTGAATACCAGCGCACCAGGGGCAGGAGGCGAAATGATGGCGGACCAAGAGAATGAAGGTAAGCCCCTTGGAAACGCACAATCAGAAAATGTGTTTGAAGGTCACCGGGTAATTATGGAGTCTGAGCTGGACGAGCAACGGGATGCACAAAGCGATCCATCACAGGATGAGGAGCAATTAACTTCTGCGGACAAACCGGCCAAAGAAAATGCTGTCAAACGGAAAATCCGTTCCGTGCGCTTTTCAATCGACGAGCGAAGGACTCTGCAAAACGAGCTGACCCGTTTCCCGACCATCCTCGATAAAAAAGAGGGACAGGTCTTCACAGCTTTAAACAATTACCGGATCTACCTGGTTGGCTTGAGTTTTAAGGCTCACAAAGTCGACCGGGAAATTTGGGAGTTCTACGAACACCTGCAGACCCAAACCGCTAAGGTGCGCCGTGAGACCAAACTGCGCCTGATTCCCTTCATGTCCAATGCGAACCTGCGCCTGCACTGGCAGGCCTGGAAAGAGGTGATCGCGGGCCACGACCGGCTGCTGGACATGGTTGAAAAGGCGCCCAATTCGCATGATTTCTACAATAAGATGTTAACCTTCCAGGAGATACGCCATAAGGAAAGGTTAACCCTCGAACAGAGCAAGAAGAAGATCGCCGAAGCACGCAGCTCGTTGGAGATTGCCATTAAGGAGATCGACAACCTGCATAGAAGCGGTGATGAGATCACCTACGGCTCGAAGATCTTAACCCTCAACGAAGCTCAAATGAATTGGAACCAGAGGCTGCAGGAGTTTTACCAGGTAGACAAGTACCATATTGTACGGGTAGATGAAATCCTGCCCAGAATCAAAAAACTGGAATCCGCCATCCGTGATGCACCAGTTCTGGCCCGCTGGGTGCGGACCATTGAAGACCAATACTCGCGCCTGGCTTCCTTGCACGATATTCTCGAATCTTATGGTAAAAGCATCATCCCTCAGAAGGAACTGGCCCGCACTGCAGTGATTTTGCATGAAAAAATCCCTCAAAATTGGACCAGCGGAGACCGCGACGAGCTCGAGCGCAATCTGAATACCCTGGAGGGCTTTATCAGCTATTACCAGGATAAGGTCGAAGCCGAGATCGCGGCTGCAGAACGGCGCCGGCCCGGCCTGACGCGCGCCCTGACTATGCCTCACCAGGAGCAGTCCTCCAACCTGGGTGATATCATCCTGGTTGCCCAGTCCCTGGTAGGCGCCATTGACGCACGCGACCGGTTCATGCGCAACCACTCTCGCAAGGTGACCCAAATCTCCTTGGAAATTGGGCGGCGGTTGGGTAAAAACGAAAGTGAATTGGAATATCTTGAACTGGCTGCCCTGCTGCATGACGTCGGCAAGCTCTCCATACCCGAGGCTATCCTGACAAAAACAGAGGCCCTTTCTCAGGACGACTGGCGGGTCATTCAAAAGCACCCATTTTATGGCGCCCAAATCATCAAGCCGATCAGCCCCCTCAATGCGATTATCCCCTGGATCTATCACCACCAGGAACGTTGGGATGGAATGGGTTATCCAGACAAACTGACCAAGAGCAGCATCCCCCTTGAAGCCAGCATTATTGCTGTAGCCGAGGCTTTCACAGCCATGACGACCGACATGCCCAATAAAGCGGCTTTGACTCAAGGCGAGGCCGTTCAGAAAATTCTAGAAGAATCCGAAAAACAATTCAATCCGGAAGTGGTGGAAGTATTTCAAGATGTGGTCAAACCGCAACCCATCACCTGAAATTTGGATCAAATGATTGATAAACGGGGATAAAATATTATGAACCTGGACAAGCGCATCGTACCAACCATTCATTATGCTCCGGAAGCCTGCGCCTTCTGTTCCGGAAATGGCGGCGGACGGTGTAGAGATGGAGATATTTATGATCTGTGCCCGGTTTGTAAAGGGCTGGGAACCGTACTGGTTGCCCAAAGTGCAAAGAAATGCGCCTTTTGCAATGGAGGCGGGGGTGGGACCTGCCGGGACGGGTATGATTACGACGTCTGTCCGGTCTGCAAAGGAACAGGCTGGGCGTACGTCTACGAATTTGAGACGACCGATAAATAAGAACGATCATCCAAAACTGACCTGGGGATGTGCGCGATCTGCACGCCCTCAGGTCAGTTTTAGTCTCTGCACCCCTTCGTCACACCACCTGAGAGATGACCCCAATCATTGAGATCAAAGAGCTAACCAAGCGGTACGGGCGCAGCAACCAGCCCCTTACCGCCGTGCAGAACCTCAACCTGGAGGTGGCGGAAGGAGAGATCTTTGGCTTCGTTGGGCCAAACGGAGCCGGAAAATCCACCACGTTACGGGTCATGGCAACCCTGCTGCAACCGACTCAAGGAGATATCTTCGTGGGGGGTCATTCGGTGTGCAAAACCCCCCGGGAGGTCCGCCGGGTGATCGGCTACATGCCTGACTACTTCGGCGTTTACCACGATATGACGGTGTGGGAATACCTGGATTTCTTTGCAGCCTGTTACCAAATCACCCCTACAGTGCGCAGAGCATTGATCGATGAGCTGCTGGAGCTGGTAGACCTGTCCCATCGCCGCGAGGATATGGTGGACGGGCTATCGCGAGGCATGAAGCAGCGCCTGAGCCTGGCGCGCACCCTGATCAACGATCCCCGCTTGCTCATTCTGGATGAGCCTGCCTCTGGGCTGGACCCGCGCGCGCGCGTTGAGATTCGCAGCCTGTTGGTTGAGCTGGCGAGCATGGGAAAAACGATCTTCTTCTCAACCCATATCCTGGCGGATGTGGCGGAGATCTGCACCCGAGTCGGCATCATCGAAGCTGGCGAGCTGGTGGCAGCCGGGGAGTTAGAGCAGTTGCAGCAGCACCTGATTCCCCATCGCCATATCCAGATGAGCTTGCTGGGAAAACTGGCCGAAGCTCTGGCGACGCTAGAAGCCACAACCGGCGTGCAAAACCTGCATCAGGCAGTGGAAAGAGGAAACAACCATACCCGGCTCGAGTTCGATTTCAGCGGCGACGATCAGGCCTTGAGCGAGCTGCTGGCAGACCTGGTGCGGGCAGGTATTCCGCTGATCCAATTCAGCAGCGATGCTCGTGACATGGAAGAGGTGTTTATGCGGGCA
>JAWOHN010000175.1:0-13686 GCA_046485135.1 Anaerolineales bacterium
GGATTGGCGGGATTGGATGGCGTAGCATTGGTAACCCTGGCTACCGATGGAGGAGATGGCCCGACCGATGCTGCTGGGGCTGTGGTGACCGGCGAAACTCTTAAGCGGTCAAAGGATCTAGGGCTTGTTCCGGCTGATTATCTGAGTCGAAATGATTCTTACCACTTCTTTGAAGCCTTGGATGATTTAATCAAGACGGGTCCAACCTTGACAAATGTAAATGATTTAACTTTTTTATTCATTATGTGAACATTGTTGACTCTTCAGGTATTACCGGAGAAGTTACCATATTTAGAGTCATGAGTGTGCGTACACAAGCTCAAATACCTAAATATGGGCTTGCACTATCCAACAGGGAGGTAAATACAATGACGGTATTTCAAATTTACTTAGAAATTGGAGCGGAGGGAGAATGTCTGGCGCACGTCCTGGACCTGCCGGGATGTGTACTGAGGAGCGAGAGTCTGGCAGAGGCATTGGAGGGGATGCCGGGTGCGATTAGGGCTCATATTACATGGCTAAGACGGCATGGGGAAATAGTAGAAGAGATCGAGCCACTTGAACTGCGGGTTGTTGAGACAAATCAGGGATTCGGCCCATTTCGCCGGGGTGACAGGGCCGCCTTGTTCCCGGCGGACCTATTGCCTCCGACGCATGATGAAATGGAGAACCAATATTTCAAATGCGCAAATTATGCCAGGCATGATTTACTTGAACTGGTGCGAAAGTTGCCTGAGCGAGTTTTGGATTGGCGCATGGAAAAGGGAGCTATGACTATTGGGGAAATCCTGCGCCATGTCGGCAACGCCGAACAATGGTACGTGAGCCGGCTGGTTCCAGCGGAAACACTACCAAAGGAGTGGGACGTCGATGCTGATATGCCCATTCTAGAATTCCTAGAGCTAGAGCGGCGGACGGCGCTTGAAAGGTTGCGTCAGCTAGACGAAGACGAGCTCTCGGCGATCACTCGCCCGGTGCATTGGACCAAATATCCAGAAGAACCGTGGACGGCTCGCAAAGCCCTACGCCGGATGATCGAGCATGAGCTGGAGCATATTGCGCATATCCAATATATCCTCGATGAATATAACAACCGGACTGATTAGCCATCAATTCGGATAAAGAATTCGCCCTTAGCGCGGACTTCGGCCAAGGCCAAGGGGAAGGGCAGGTAGTGACCGGGCGGGTAATCAAAATCGGGGTTTTCCGGTAGCCCGGTATATTCGAATGAGTCGTTGAAAGCTTGTACTGATAGCTCTGCCGATGTCCGGATACGGACCTGCAAACCGGCAACCAGTCCATATGACCAGCCGCCAGGGAAGAAATTTCCCTGGTAACGGCTGCCCCAACCCGGATAGAAACGGGAATCTGGTTTAATTGCAAGAGGAATCTGGACTGTCAGCGGTTGCTTGGAGTTGTAATGCACCTGGAGACCGGATTCAGTCAGGTGGAAAGTCTTGCGTAGATTGTAATGCGAACTTGAAAAGGTCAGCGATTGCCCGGCTTGTTCAACGGTAAAGGCTTCCCAAGTGGGAATGGTACTACCAGCAGGTAGATCGCTGAAGGCGCCACGCAGTTGGGATGCATCGCCAGCAATACCTCTATCGGTTTTCCAGCTCAGTGGATCTCCCAACCCAATCGTAAATTGGGTTGATGGAGCGATAACTTGATGCAGTCCAGCGGAGTCGCGCAGGAAGGCCAGCGCTAAATAACCGCCGCGCGCTTCAAAAAGGGCGAAAAAAGTCCCAGATGCAAGGATATACTCATCTTCGCCATCATAATCCAGGTCAAGGGTAGCCAGGCATGTACCGGATCCGTCTGCTAAGGGACAGAAGGCGCTGATCCCGTTTGAGCCCCAATGGGCCGCCGCCAGGAGATGACCAATCTGGCCCAAATAGGCAGCGCGCAAGGTCGCCAGCGAAGGGGATGAAACGGCAGCTGGCGCAAACAGGGATTCGTATGCCTGCCAGGCGAGCTGGGCGGCACCATTATCCGGCGCGGAGGATAGCTCATCCAGAAGCAGTTCGTGAATCTGCTCAGCGGTGAGGGCGGAGGCGAGAGGTTCACCTTGTGGGTTGTGTAGAGGGAGAGCTTTTTGAGACGATAATTCTGCCACAATGGAAGGGGAGACAGGTGAGCTGCTGGCTCGCGGAGCTTTGAGCGCAGCGAGATCAGCCCTGGTAACCGGTTGAATCCAGGGACGGGAGATCAAGTAGCGGAGAGTCTGCGTGGCAGCCTGGGGATTCCCCCACGCAGTTTGGGTCAGGTCACCGCCCAGGACCAAAAACTGTCTTCCGTTTGGTGATCTAGCAGCTTCCAGCAAGGAGCGGCGGATTTCCAAAGTAGGACCGGTGTAGGAAGCTTGAACAGAGGCTTGCAGCGCTGCAATTGCTGGAGCTAAATTCACCCACGTGTAAGCACCCCAACGGGTTATTTGGAGGGAGTGGCTACCTGGTAAAACTTCCAGTGACGATTGACTTACCGGCATAGATGAATCTGCTGCCACAGCTTGCCCATCAAGTTTGTTAAGAGAGAATATCAAGCGAATACCGTTGATTTGGTGGAGGTGACTTTCATTCAATTGATTTGGAAAGACATGCGAGTACAGGAACGGACTTGGTGGTAAACCAAAATCTCCGGCGATCTGACGAGTGTGGTTTGCGACACGTACGCGCACCCAGGGCGGTGGCAGATATGGGTTGTCTTGTGGCGCGTCCAGAGGCAGTTGATCCGGCAGGATGAGCAGGTCTTGGGCAGTCAGGTCCTGCAAGCGGCTTAACGCGCCGGCGAATTCGAGGGCAGAAAGAGAGGCGGGGTGTTTAATATCCAGTAGAACAACCGGGAAACGAGTGTTTTCGACCGCATCTAACAGGCCACGCAAGCCGTGCCGATCGCTAGCGGGACCCGTGTGCGCTCCATCATAGCGGCGCAGCGCCTGGGCTGGAGTGTAAGCTGAGAAGGTATTCCAAAAGGCCAGCAGGACCGGCAGGCGAGGCGGAGGCCGGGCATCAGAGCGGATCGGACCTAGAGAGGAGGAAACCACTGGTGAATTGGTAGGAGTGAGAAAGACCTGGATGCGATAGGATTCCCCCAGGCGCGCAGCACTGAGGCTGATCACAACCGTATCCAGTGTTGGATCCCGCACGACGCGTAAGCTTAGCCCTTCTTGGGCAGTCCCATCAGAGCCAAAGGCTTGTAGAGACCCGGAGGCAGGGATAACCAGCAGCAAATCCCACTCGAAATCAATCTCAGTCTGGATGGGCAGATCGGTGCTGCCGCCGGAAATGGTATCCAAGGCCAGATAGAGATCGTAATCCAGCTCTGCGGTAAAGTCCAGCAAATCCAGACGGATCTGTTCCTGAGATTGAAACCGGCGAGTATACAGGCCGACCAATTGGTGGGATGAAAGACCTTCTGCAGGTGCTGCCAACAGACGCAAATCAGCATATTGCCAAGGGGGGTGTAACACCGGCCCTTTGGCTGGCATGCAGCCAGCCAGGAATGCCATTAGCAAGGCGATCGAGATTGAGCGCAGCCAGGTATTCTTCACTGAGACTCCCGGATGACAGCCAATAACAGGATTTTATTTGTCTGTCATTTCCTGAAACAAAAACCATTCGCCTTTGCGATGATCTGCGTCTTTGGGGGCGCGATCATAATATAGCTCAAAGATCTGGCCGGTTTGCGTGCGTACCTGGAAATGGAACTCACCTACGCCCCACGAACCGCGCCGCCCAGCTACAGCAGCATGCTGAGGTTGCATGTTACGCGCCATACGACCACGCCGGCTGTAATCGGTCCATTCGCTTAACACCTGGATGACTCGAAAATCCAGGCCGCGCCAGGTGAAAGCATCCGGTGGGCCAGGAGATTTTTCCAAGGCAGGCGGCTTATCAAAGTGAACTTCAACCGGTTCACCGATGAAATGGAGCGGTGTAAGCTTCATCTTAACTAATCTGCAGCAACCGGCAGGGTATTGGAACCCGGATCACGATCCATGAAGGGGTCGAATTGCTTCTCCAATTGGTGGCGGAATTGCTGGGTATAAAGCCGGTAGTAGTGCCCGCGTTGGCGGAGTAGCTCTGCGTGATCACCCACTTCAGCAATGCGCCCATTTTCGATGACCAGGATGCGGTCGGCTCGCTTGATGGTGGAAAGGCGATGGGCGATGATAAAGCTGGTGCGGCCAAGCATCAGTGTTTCCATACCCTTTTGGATCAAGGCTTCCGTCAGCGTATCTACCGAGCTGGTGGCTTCATCCATGATGAAAAGCTCCGGTTCGGAAAGCACAGCCCGGGCCAGGCTGATCAGCTGTTTCTGGCCCACAGAGAGCATATTTCCACCTTCGCCGACCTCCTCATCATATCCCTTGGGCAGGGTAATGATGAATTCGTGAGCTCCTGCCAGGCGAGCGGCGTTTTCGAGCTGTTCGTTGCTGGCATCCAAGCATCCATAGCGGATATTCTCACGAATCGTTCCAGAGAACAGGTGAGGAGTCTGGAGGACAATGCCAATACGCGACTGGATGGCATTTAAGGTAAACTCGGTATAATCACGCCCAGCAATGCGGATCACACCACGCTTGGGCTCATAGAAACGGCATAATAAATTCACAATGGTAGTTTTTCCGCCACCGGTGGGACCAACGATGGCGATGGTCTCGCCTTGCTTGACGTGAAGGCTGAAATCGGTCAGGACGGGTTTATCATCTTTGCTATCATCATAGTAGAAGCAGACATCGTCAAACTCGATATCGCCTTGAATGGTGCCTGGATTAACTGCGCCAGGCCTGTCGGCCACATTGGGGACAGCGTCGATCAGGGAGAACATTCGCTCTGCTGAGGCGATAGACTGTTGCATCTCAGCATAAACACGGGCCATGTCTTGCACCGGCCACATCATGAACGTGACGTAAGAAAGGAAGGCTTGAATGCCACCGATGGACATACCTCCCACCTGGGCTTGTAAGCCACCGGCGTAAACGATAAAGCCCAGGGCGGTGGCGCTGAGTATCTGTACGGTGGGCAGGAACAAGGCAGATAGCCAAGCAGCCCGGTAGCCGGCCTGGTACATCTCGCTGGTTTTGAGGCTGAATTCGCGCATGTTCTCATCTTCCCGGTTGAGGGCTTTGACAACTCGCACACCGGTGATGTTTTCATTATAGGCGCCAGTGATCTTCGAGTTCAACTTGCGTACATTGCGGAACTCCACCAGGATTTTCTTCTGGAATTGGGTAGCAACAATCACCAATATGGGCATTAAAGCCAGGACGATCAGAGCCAACCGCCAGTTGATGATGAACATGAAGATTGTGGCCGTTGAAATGCTCATAATAGCCCAGGTTATATCTAACAAACCCCAGGTGACTAACTCGGCCACCCGATCTGAGTCGGATGTAACCCGGGACATGATCCATCCAACAGGGGTGCGGCTGTAATAGGACAATGACAAATCCTGCAGATGGTTGAACATCTTCTGGCGCAGGTCGTAGCGAACCCGCTCACCAAGCACGCCTGCCAGGAAGATGAAGCTGAAAACGAAGACAGACTGGAGAACAACCAAAACAGCGTAGAGAAGCAAAATCTGTACCAGAGCAGCACGGTTTCCAGCGATGATCCCATCATCGACGATCCGTTTCCCAAGAAAGGTGAAATAAGAGTCCAATCCAGCTGTGCCGGCGACGGCAAATAGAAAACCAAGCATCCATTTCCAATGGGGCTTGGTCTGCGCCAGGATGCGCAAGATTGTTTTACCATTGAACTGGGTGCTGAACTCTTCTTCTTCGAATTGATAATCAGACACAGTCTAGTGCTCCATTAAATCAGGCCTGAACTTTTACCGGCCCAAATTTTCTGAGAGGCAAGGGTGGCGCCACTGACCTCGCGTTCTAATTCATCCTCGATGCGGGTTTGGATGTCAAAGATCCTGCGGTACATGCCAGACTCTTTCATCAGATCTTCATGGATACCACTTTGCACAATGCGACCGTTTTCCATGACCAGGATCAAGTCAGCGTTCATCACAGATTGGATGCGGTGGGCAATGATGAAGGTGGTGCGACCTTGCATCAGCCCTTCCAGCGCCTGGCGAATCTCAGATTCGGTGCCGAGGTCCACAGAGGAGGTGGAATCATCCAGGATCAGGATGCGGGGATTCTTCAGCAAAGTGCGGGCAATGGCAACGCGCTGTTTTTGTCCTCCAGATAGGGTGACGCCTTTTTCTCCCACCAAAGTGTTGTAGCCATCCGGGAAAGAGGCAATCACATCATGGATGGCAGCTGCGCGGGCAGCCGCTTCAACTTCTTGCAGAGTCACCTCTCGGTCAACACTGTAAGAGATGTTTTCTTGGATGGTTCGCGAGAACAAAAAAGGCTCCTGTTCGACAATACCAATCTGCCGGCGCAGGAAACGGCGCGAGTAGCGATTCAGATCGATACCATCCAGGGTTAATTTGCCTGAAGAATACTCGTAAAAACGAGGCAGTAGATTGACCAAGGTGGTTTTGCCGGAACCGGTTGAGCCGAGTAGAGCCACGGCTTGCCCTGGTCGGACGTGGAAGCTGATATCTTTGAGGACAGGCGAATCAGCCTCATATTCGAAACAAACTTGATCAAAGACGATGTCGCCGCGTAGCTTGCCATCCGGCGGGTCAACACCCTCCCCAAGCGGCTCACGC
This sequence comes from Anaerolineales bacterium, assembly GCA_046485135.1. Lineage (GTDB taxonomy): Bacteria > Chloroflexota > Anaerolineae > Anaerolineales > UBA4823 > CAZAQS01. The sequence goes on from JAWOHN010000175.1 coordinate 6,676, forward strand.
TCCTGGCGAATCACATCCATGACGCGTCCATAGGAAACCATTCCGGTGGACATCTGGACGATCAAGCGACCCAGGTTTCGCATCGGCCAGATCAGCCAGATCACCATCCCGGCATAGGCCATATAGGTCCCAACGGTGATGATACCATTGATCGCAAAGAGCGCGCCCATCAGGTAACCGCCCAAGAGTTGGATAGAGACCAGGATATCGGTTACCGGCCAAAACAGGGAATGCATCAGCATCAGGCTGCGCCCGCGGCGGTACTTCTCCCGATTATCCTTTTCGAATTTATCCCGCTCGTAATCCTGGCGAGCGAAGGCTTTCACCACCCGCACACCACTCAGGTTCTCCTGTAAAGTGGTGGAGAGGGTGGCTTCTTGTTCCTGGTACGCCTCGTAAACTTTAGTGACTCTCTTGAAGAAGAAAAAAGAGACAGCAATCAGAAAGGGCACTACAATGATGGAGAATAGACCCAATTGCCAATTCAAGTAGAGAATTGCACAAAAGTTGACAATGAAGAGCAAGAGCACGCGACCGACCCCAATGGCCTGATCGGCAAAGAAGCGTCGCAATGCGTCTACATCAGAGGTGGAGCGGGAGATCAGCTCACCTGTGGATGTTTCGGCATGATAGCTGAAAGACAGGCGCTGGATATGGTCGAACATGTAGTTCCGCAAGCGCCGGGCAATGCCTTCGGCCGTTTGGGCTGCCAGCCGACCGCTCAGAAAGGTAAAGATGCCTTCAAAAGCTGCCAGACTGACGAATCCAGCTGCAACCAATAGAAGTGTGCGCGCAGGTGCGCCAGTTTCGAGCAGGGTGTCAACCAGGTAGAGCAGGAGCAGGTAAGTGGCTGTCTTCGATAGAGCTGCAATGCCCTGGCTCATCGTCGCGCCAAAGTAGGTCCAATGGAAACCGGACATCAGTCGCCACAGACCGGAGAGACGGTTTGCCCGCAGCGCTTGTTTTAGATCATAGTCAACAGATGCTGGCGCCCCAGCGCTTTTTGCGTTGCTATCCATGAATATTCGCTCATAAATTCTCTAATACAATGATGGCCCCCTTGCCCATTTGTCAATCAAAGAACAGGTCGGTTGCTATCCATTGTGTGGACAGCATCCCGAATTGTAACAGGATTAGGGCTATTTCAAAAGGGGGGGTTAGACGGTACAGAATGATTGCTGGGTGATTTTTTTATCTTTTACGTCGTCTGAAAGCCAATGGGAGTAAGATCAGGGTAGCCAAAGGCCAGACCCAGGCCAGCTCACCCGGCCCGCCGGGACCTGTGCAGGCTTGCTGTCGCCGGATGCGCACCAACCGGTAGCTTTTAGTAACCTGATCCAATTGTTCGTCTGTCATTGTTTTTGGCTGAATGCCAAACATAGGTGCAACAATACCGCTGCCGATCAGGACCTGCCTCATCAAGGCCAGGCGTTGAGTGGGATCAGTGATTTCCTCCGCCACACCCTCCCACCAGCCTTGGGGAAGCCAAACCTCGAGTTGAGGGTTGGCTTTAAGGTTGCGGAACCAATCAGAGCGGCTGCCAAAACCGGCGGTGACATAAATATCGCTGTCGATGATGGCATAGTTGAGGGGGGTGCGCCGTTTCAGCCCGGTGACCCGCCCGGTGTGGGTGATGACCAGGATGCGCCCACCTACATCGGGCCAGGCATTCAGCCATTGACCTAAACCGAGACGCCAGATGAGCAACATTCCCTTGTTAAATTGCTTAAAGATCCCCTGGAGTTTGATTTCTGTAGATGGTGAGATCGTATTCATGAGACCCCCGGATTGGCTATTGCCTGCATAGCCAGAGATTCTAGCAGTAATTTGAGAGATTGGCGCTTACGCTGGAAGCGGCTGCGCTGTTTGCGCAGGTAAGAAAAACGCAGCGGATAATAGGCCTGGAGTTGTTTGAGGTAAGGCCGGGTGTAGAAGGCAGAGCCAACGTTGGCCGAATCGATCAAGATCGGGTAGTAAACGATGGAGAACATCTCTTTGAGCGGCTCCAAACCAGGCGCATCAAAACCTTTCATGGCTTCAAAAAGATAACTGCCAAAGTGGAAGACGCGGTTGGTAATTCCATCTAATGGCCAACGCCGGGCGGTCACAGAGAAGACCGTCATAATGCCATCCTCCAAATCCGAATGAACGTCCTCTAAATCATCCATGAGCTGGGTGAAAGCGCCGTAGAAGAAGACAAAATCACGCTGCTGTGGGGTGAGGTCGCCAGCTACCAGGTAGCCGTCTGCCAGGGCAGAGCTGCCCCCTTTTTCCAGGCAGGTTCCTAACACGTCGACCTGGTAAGGCGAGACGAACTTGCCCACCAGTTTCAGGCTCCTGGATTGGGCACTGTGAATGGCGAGCAAACTATCGAATACACGCGGGTAATCAACGCGATGGTATTGGCTTTCAATCATGCCGATCAGATCAAAGATGATAGCTTCATGCTGGTTGGCAGGCGGGAGCTCCTGCCCTGCCAGCCTAAGCCTGAAGCGCTGGTTGAAAGCCTGCTTCTCTTCAAGGGCTATGCTGGCATCATCCAGGTAATTGTCTGTGTACGGATAGAGCATGCTGAAAGCAAAAACAGAGGGGGTTACCTGTACTGGAATACCCAGTAAAATCTGCATCAGGTGCATGGAGGTGGAGTTACGAATGGCCTGGTAGATATCCTCGTCGGAAAGCGATGCATCAAAACGGCGCGCCATGTGGAAGAACTCCAGGATAGCTTCACGGAAGCCATAATCTAGAATGGCCTGGATATGCCGGTCGCTTAAACCGAGCGAGGTCTTGATGACGCCGGCAGTCAATGCCAGAAGGCGTTCCTGGTTTTCGGGTGAAGACGGGTCAAAATTCTGAGGCCGGCGCATCCGTTCGTAAAGTTGATCCAGGTATCTGGAAAGCTCTTTTTCCCGTGCAAGCTGGTCTCTCAGGGTATAAGGCGTACCGATCAGGGGAAATTCGGTACTGCTATCCCACCATCGGGCGGTATATGTTCTGAGCAGGTCTACCACCATCTCCGGTGTGGACGGTTCATACAAATGCATTATGCGGTTTACCTCCTTAAGTAGGGCGGATGGTTGGTGAATAGCAGTAGCATGCCTAACACAGGCAGACCCAATTAATATACGGGAAAGCGCGTCCAGGGTCGCGGATATCCGCAAATTGAGAACAGCTACTTGGTGTTTTTTTAAAATTTGCCAGGAGCGTTGAAGATCCGCCATGGCAAACTCAGAGTTGTAAACCGGTCAAGCTGCTATTCAACGGCAACACACCTGGGCAGCTGCCGTAACCAGCGTTGTTGAACAGCCAATCGCGCAGGGTGGCCTCACTTACCCCCAGAGGTTGCAGGATGGTGGCGCCAGCACGCAGCAACAGCTCAGCATAACGAGCCAGGTCCAGGCAGGCTGGGTCTGGAGGGATGGGCAGATCCCAGGCATACACACCCGGGTCACCCAGCGCGTACAGGAAGCGCACGCGCTGCCCGGGTTGGAGTGATTTGCCGGTGCTCTCCAACTGGGCTGCGGCGCGGGCTGCTGGAGAGGGCGTGCGATATTCGTCCAGCCGCCGGCTAAGCTTTTGGGACACGACCAGGTCGGGCAGAGGAACGCGCCGGCGGCGCAAGCTGGCCAGGCGGCCGCGCAGCAAGCCCAAAAGGTCTGGCAAGCAGCCTGGTAACTGGGCGACCTCTGGAACCTGCGCCATGCGCTCGAGCATGGCCAATTGAGTCTGGGCGATAAAAGGAGGGGTATCGCCACGGCGCGCCTCAATGCCGCGCATCTTTAATGAGCCATCCTGAAAAACGCCGAAATAGCGATTGGGGACCGGCACGCGCCCGTCTACGCGGGATGGCAAGAAGGCCACCCATCGGTAAATGCCATCCAGGCCGATGGGCAGCCCGGTGCGGTTGCTGATTTCGTCCAGCAGGGGTTGGTAGTCGCTCACTGTGGAGGCGCCGGGCAGCTTGACCCACAAACCATCCACATAGAGGTGAAGCACGAGACCGCCCAGGTCTTCGGCAGCCTCCTTGGCCTGCAACAAGGCCTCGCGGCCGTAGGCGGTGACCGCCTCGTGGGCCTCAATGCGCCCAAAGCGGGCGTTCTTGTAGCCCAGGTAGCCGAAGCAAGTTACCAGCAGCCATTTGTGGGCCGAAGCGCGCTCTTTATACAATCTGCGACGAGGGTCCCAGTGGGGCAAGTCCGCCGTGCGAATTTTGAGAGCCACGCGTTTTTTTAGCAGGGGATTGAGTGTCTGGGGCACCAGACCCGGCCGGGCCTGATCTATGCAGATACCGAGCTGGGGTACCAGGCATGTGCAAGGGCTGTGATTGCCGACCGTCTCAGGTGATATGTTGAAGTGGGCCATGATGCTGGGGTACATGGAAATGAAGTCTATCTCAGCCACATTGGCATGCAGGCCAACCAGGGGTTGGTAGACCATGCCGCCCTGGTCGGCGCGCAACAGGTCCAGGGCGGTTTTGGGGCGTTCGGCTTGCTGCTTGTGCCAGGGGACCAGGATGCCCTGGCGCAGGGCCGTCAGAATCTGCATGGCGGAGATACCGGTGCCCGGGGAGGTGCGAGCCACGGTCTGGATTGACAGGGCGGAGACGCGGGCCAGCTCCAGCACACCGGTCAGATCGTAATCGTGGAACAACATGGCGTTGTAGCGATCAATATGACTACGCCCAAAGGTGAGCGTTTGCTGCCCGACGTGGACCACGCGACCATAGGAGAAGTAGGAACGGGCGGCGCGGTGGGCAAGGCCTCGAGTGAGATCACGATTCAGCGGCAGGGGGATCTGGCAGCGGCGGGAAAGGGCCAGCAGGTGGGGCAGCAGCCAGGTATCGCCCCAGGTAGTCAGCAGCAGATCTGGGTCGTGGCGGTTCAGAATGGCCGCCAGATTGACCAGCAGGGGGCGCTCTGGGCGGAGGGGTAGCCGATATGCGGGGCGTGGGTTTTCGAGTGTGGTGCGAATTGTCAGGCAGGCCGGTGAGGCGTGGGCCGGGTTACTGTCCAACTCCAGGGAGAGCACCCTGAGGGGCGGCATGGGTGGGTCCATGTCCCAGGGGGAATCGAGCACGGTAATGTTTTGCAGCCGCTGCCCGTCTGTTGTGATATGACAGTAAGCCAGTGGAAAGGTGTTGTAAACAGCCGCGTAGCGCAGCGAAAAGGCCAGGTCGGCATCGTAAAAGGAAAGCGTTGGGAAGCGCCGGGCGGCTTCCTGGAACAGGCGCGGTAGCAGGGCCGGCTGGAGCACGCGCACGCACAGCACTGTAACGGGCTCCTGGCAGAACAGATCGCGACGCTCCTGGCGATCCAGCTCCACCTGGGTGGGCTGCTCTACCAGGAAACGCCACAAGGCTCGTAGTTGCGAGGCGGGTCCGGCGGCATAGAAGGTGACAGGAAAATCTTGATGCAACCTGCGACGGGCGCCGTCCTTGTCTAGTAGCCAAAGCACCACCCCATCTTGGGGGTCGTCGTATACGTCCAGCAACCAGCCGGTAAATGCTTGCCCCATGCTACACTCCCTATCCCTGATGGTCCAGCAGGTCTTCGACCAGACCGCGCAGGCGCAGCACTTCTTTGTGCTCCTCCATAAGCATAGCCAGCAGGAAAGTCTCGAAAGGCAAGCTGTGGGCTGCATAGGCAGCAGCAGCCAGGTGCTGGTGTGCAGCGGCGAACAAGTCATCTAACACCAGCTGGTCGCTACGTCGCAAAGCGCGGCGGAAGCGGGCAAAGGACTGTTGCTCCTGCAAGAAGGCCTGGGTGATGGAGGGTAGTGTGCGTCCCATGATATTTGTCTCCTTCAAGCTGAAAACAAGATAGGCAAAGTGTTGCCTGATGGGTGTAATGCTGCTTAGAAAGGCAAGCGAAGCTGCGGGTCTACCGGTGGGTTGTGGGCCTGGTACAGGACCTGGTGCGCGGCGGTTTCCAGGGTCTGCACCAGGCAGTTGCGGTCCTGGACAGGCTGGGTCGCGATCTGCGCCTGAGCGCTGATGATCACCGGCGCCAGGCGGCTTAGGCGCAGCAAATGCCCCAGGCAACTTTCGAGCAAGCGTTGGCTTTCGTAGAGCTCGACATTTTCGTCATAGAAAGTAGCCAGCAAATCAAGGACCAGGGTGGGGTAAGGTGTTGTGGGGGTCTCGCTCAATAAGGTCAGCACCTGGTAGCAGGTAAAGGCGCGGGCTACAGAAATTCGCTTGAGCGCCTGTTCCAGTTCTTTTCCGTCCTCGCCTGCCCAGCGTCCCAGGCTGCGGGCGACAATGTAGGCGTTGAAGCTATTGCCGCCATCCAACACCTGCACGGGACCTCGCTGGGCCAGCCGCGCGGCCAAGTCTAGCATGGGCTGCTGGGCAGCGCGACGGGCTAGCACCAGCCATAGAGAGCCTGGGGAAGGTTCGGGCAATTTGTTCATGCCCCTACCTTAGCGCAAATTGCGTTTGAAGGGTATCCCACTTAGGGGGGAAACGAGGGGGATAAATGGATTAACCCGATGGGGGATTGTGTGTTTAAGCCATAAAATGGTTTAACCCAATTGGATTAACCAGAAAAATGGGTTAAACTATCGTGAGTTCAGGTTAGCAACTTCTTCTTTGTGTGGAGGTGGTTATGAAGCGAAGCTACTTGATTGCAGGTGGGTTGGCAGCTTGCGTGGCTGTAGCCGTATTGGCGTATTTTTGGGCGACAGGAGTAATGGATTCATTGTACGCTTATTCCTCGCCCTTGCGGGATCACACACCTGAGCCTGGACAGGCTTTGGGTGAACCCGTCAGTGGGCGGGTAGTGTTTGTGCTGATTGATGGTTTGCGTGTAGACACCTCCCTAAAGGCGGAGGTAATGCCGTTCTTGGACGAACTGCGCCAAAGGGGCGCCTGGGGCACCATGCACAGCCGGCCTCCATCCTATTCCACGCCGGGTTATTCCGTCCTGTTTACCGGCGCCTGGCCGCAGATTAACGACGGACCGGTGATGAACCTGGAGTACGAGGAAATGCCAACCTGGACGCAAGATAATC
>JAWOHN010000038.1:0-4478 GCA_046485135.1 Anaerolineales bacterium
TGCCGGGGCGGCTCCCGTGCATGCGTTTTCACCAGGGGTCAGTCCCTCTGGCGCATACAACATGGCGGGTAATGTTGCCGAGATGGTAACAGACTTATACCACTCCACCTACTACACCACCCTCCCGGCTGAGGTATGGAACCCAACCGGTCCTTCGCAGAGCGAGTTCGGTAATTATTGCGTGGTGCGCGGCGGGTCCTACTACTCAGCGGTAGATCAGGTCCGTACAGGCGCGCGCACCTTCATTTCGATGGATGCCGGTTCCGGCGATGTCGGTTTCCGCTGTGCCCACAACCCATAGATTAAAGAGTCTCCGGCAGTGCTATGCACCGCCGGAGACTCTTTAACTAGGCCAGTTCGGCCCGGCAGGCGTCCAGATCCTCTGCCGGCTGGGGGAACGCCATCTTTAGATCCTTCAACGTATCCACCATCGCCGCCGAGATGACCAGGTCGCGGTACCATTTGCGATTAGCCGGGATGATGATCCAAGGGGCGTCTTTGGTGCTGGTCTTCTCCAGCACATCCTCGTAGGCTTTCTCGTATTCAGCCCACAGGGCGCGCTCCTTGAGGTCGCCGGGGTTGAACTTCCAGCGCTTATCCGGCTCATCCAGGCGCGCCAGCAGGCGCTTGCGCTGCTCCTCCAGGTCGATGTGCAGGAAGAACTTGAGGATGGTGGTGCCTTCCTCGGCGAGCAGGCGCTCAAAGGCATTGATCTGCGCGTAGCGCCGCTTCCACTGCTGGCGCGGGACGAGGTTATGCACGCGCACCACCAGCACATCCTCGTAGTGGCTGCGGTTGAAGATGACGATCTCGCCGCGAGCGGGCACCTGCTGGTGCACACGCCACAGGTAGTCGCGCGCCAGCTCGGGGGGCGTGGGCACCTTGAAGGAAGCCACGCGCACACCCTGCGGGTTGACGCCCTCGAACACGCGGCGGATCACCCCATCCTTCCCGCTCGTGTCCATGCCTTGCAAAACGATCAACACCTTGCGCTTGCCCTCGGCAAAGAGCAGTTCTTGCAGCGCTTCCAGTTCATCGTTCAGTTTGAGCAAGGGCTCCTGGGCAGACTCTTTATTGCCCTTCCAGGCGGGCGTGCTGTTGGCATCCCAATCTTGCAGTTTCACCTTCTGCCCTGGCTGCACAATGTAACGTTTCCAATCAATCTCGATCATGGTGTCCTCCTCACACGGTTGTGATCATACTTGGGAGCACTCAAAAGTTGTTAGGATTAGTGGTGTTTGTGCGGGCGGCGAAGCCGCCCGCACAAACACCACTAACAACCTTTGATGCTGTTGGCGAATTCACGCTTCTGCCCACCATGGGGCTGCCGGCACCGGATGTGGGTCAAGCCTGGCAAAAACTGACACGCGAGTCTTCGCTCTCGGCTTTTGTTCCCACCAGTCAAATAAACGGTGAAGATCAATGGCTGCCGCGGTTGCCAACATCTGGAGATGAGTTTTGGCCAACCCTATATAACGGGTGACACGTAAACCATAGGCGCCCACCCCTTGAGAGATCGTACCTTCCACCCCGGCTCTCCGGGAATATTTTTTTCGAAATTCTATACTATTCTGGTCTTTTCGAGCTGCCTGTAATGTGAGATGTTGTTCTTCTGGTAAGAAAGTAATCGTTCGAGTACCGCTCTTTGCCCGTGTGCATTGCGCTCGACTGGGGCAGACGGAACATTGGGTGGGTGAAAACCGGACCTGGATGGCATCTTTACGGCCTTCCGTATGTCGTTCACGCCATTGCATTGTGGTCTGGCCCATCGGACAGGTAACGCTTTGGTTTTCCCAATCGATATTGAAATTTGCCAGGTCAAACCCCTGTCCAGCTTTGGCTTGCCAACTGACTAATTCACGAATGGGACCAATCAGGATCACTCCCAAATCCTTTTTGGCAGAGGTGAGAGCATCTCCATCCACGTAACCGCCATCGAGGAGATGTTCCTTTGGGAGCAAATTCTTGTCGACCAAGTTCGTATGCACTGTATCCAGAGCTTCCATGTCCGCTTCGGTAGCCAAAGTGGTAGTCACTTGGGTGATCAGGTGGATTTCAGCCGGATCACACGTTTCGCTCAGATGCGTTTTGTATCCCACCCATTCCAACTTCCGTTTGGCGCTAAAACGAGCATCTTCATCATAGGGTGAATGCAGCCGCAATTCCCCGGGTGGTTGATTGTCATTCTCCCGTAAATGAAGCTGTTGCCCTTCTTCAGCATTGTTTTCAATCCAATATTGCTGGATCCACATCCGCCGCAAGAATTCCACCCCCGCCAACTCCCGCAATTCTTCTGCTCGCTGGCTGACTCGCACGGTTTCCAGAAGGTAGAAACCATCCATACCGATCGTTTCTGCCAATGCTTTCCGTTTTTCACCTTCCTTGGGTAGACGAATTTGTTCGAACCGGCGACCGTAGCGGCTAAACCACTCCGGCTTGGCAATCCTTTGAACCCAGACCGGATCAAACGCTGATAACTCATTCAAGGCTCGCCTCACCGTTTCCCCCAAAATTTCCAGCCGGTTCAATTGCCGGACGGCAGCCAAAATATGGGTCGAATCTGTGCGCTGTTGTCCTCCAGCTTTAATCAGGTTCCTTTCCTTGAGTTTGCTCAACAATTCGTCCAGCAGTACAGCTTCTTCCCCTCCTCGGATCAATCGGTCACGAAACTCACTCAACACGGAAAAATCGAACCCTGGATCAGTGATTTCCAAGCCCAATACATACTTCCAGTCAATTCGCGCTCGGACTGCTTCGGCTGCCTGACGATCAGACAAACCTTCCGAAAATTGCAGCACGGTTACCCAGGCCAAGCGTCCGGGTGCTTCAGCTGGTTGACCTCGCCCAGGAAATAGATCGGCGAAAGTGTCATCGGTATAGATTTCCCCCAACTCATCTCGCATTCGCAAGTAGAGATTGCCCTTTGGAAAAGCTGCATGCGCTACCCGTTGGGTTTCTTCAGGTATGTTGGTGTTTTCATGGGGGTGAAGGCTCATTTCTCTTCTCCGATCTGGTCATAGATTGTTTGGCTCTTCGGCAATTATCCCATACCTGAATTCGCCAACAGCATCAACCTTTGCGTGCACACCCTGATACGCTTCTACGCCCAGGCCTTTTTATTGGGGGGAGAGGGTATAATTTCTCTTATGCACAAACTGGTGATCCTCTTTCACGGTCCAACCGACCCCACCCTGGACCCGCGCTGGCCGCAGTTCCTGCACCAGGCCGAGGCCATGCCCGGCCTGCGGCGTGAGGCGCACTGCCGCGTGGAGCAGATGCTCTATGGCAGCCAGCCCGTGCGCCTGCTGCATGAGCTGTACTTCGACACGCTGGCAGATTTGCAAGCGGGCATGGCCTCGGCGGCGGGCGTGGGGGCGGGGCAGCTGCTGCAAGCCATCAGCGCGGGGCAGTTCAGCCTGCTGGTGGCAGAGCATCGCCAGGATGAGGCGCAAAACCTGCACCCGCCTAAAAAGTAAGAAATTATACAATAACCAGATTTAATGTAAAATATATTACTATGCCAATGATCCCCCCTCGTTCCCGCGCCGGATGCGCGACCAACCTGCGCCTGCCCCTGGCCTTGCTGGCCATCCTCCTCGTGGTGGCGGCCTATTTCATCTACCCCTTCCTGCGCACGCGCGGCGGGCGCTCCCTGCTTCTGGGCGAATGGTTCCGCAACCCTGCCGCCCACGCCGATTGGGCGGTTACGGCGGGTCAGCGCTGCGGCGAAGCCCCCTTTCTCATCCCCACCTCAGGCTATATCGGCTTCATCTGGGGCGATTCCTTCCGCCCGGGCCATACTCACCAGGGCATCGACGTTTTCGGCGGGCAGGAACCTGGCGAGACGCCCGTGGTGGCGGCATCCGACGGCTACCTGACGCGCCTGCCCGATTGGAAATCTACCGTGATCCTGCGCCTGCCCAGCGACCCGCTCATGCCGGGGCGGCAGATCTGGCTGTATTACACGCACATGGCCGATACCCGCGGCAACTCGTTCATCGTCGCCGAGTTTCCTCCCGGCACGCAGGATGTGTTTGTGGAGGCCGGCACGCTGCTGGGTTACCAGGGCAACTACTCTGGCGACCCGATCAATCCTACCGGCATTCACCTGCATTTTTCCATTGTGCTGGACGATGGGCAGGGCCGCTTCCGCAACGAGCTGGAGATCAAAAACACGCTCGATCCCTCGCCGTACCTGGGCCTGCTGCTGGATGCCAGTGAGAATCCTTACGGCATCCCGATGTGTAAGCAAGGTTTGATCACCCCACCCCCTACCCCCGCCCCTCAAGGGGCGGGGGTAACGACCGAAAAATGATGTACAGCGGGGCTTTGCCCCGCTGTACATCATTTTTCGGAATAGACAAGAGGTTTTGGCATGCATGAATTCAAAGACCGTGTGGTTTTGATCACCAGCGCGGTGCCGGGTGCCGGGAGCGCCCTGGCGCTGGCTTTTGCCGCGCGCGGGGCGTGCGTGGCGG